>NZ_LN852693.1:300000-486960 GCF_001244545.1 Candidatus Stoquefichus sp. SB1
TCATAAACAATTTCACTTAATGGAACCATATAGATGACATTACGTCTTAAATCATCAATATATTCTATATCCTGATATTCACCACGCTTTGCCTGACACAACTCCATGATAGGCCCAACATATTCATTAGGTGTCATAATAGAAGCTTTAACATAAGGTTCTTCAATACAATCTATTTTCTGTGGATCAGGCAACATAGCAGGATTGTCAATCTCAATCATGCTTCCATCAGTGAGATGACAATGATAAACAACCGAAGGCGCCGTAGCAATTAACTCTAAATCAAATTCACGTTCTAATCTTTCCTCAATAACATCCATATGTAATAAGCCTAAAAAACCACATCTAAATCCAAAACCTAATGCTTGTGATGTTTCAGGTTCAAAAATCAATGCAGAATCACTTAATTTCATCTTCTCAAGTGCTTCTCTTAAATCTTTGTATCTTGCATTATCTACTGGATACAAACCACAATAAACCATTGGATTTAATCGACGATATCCAGGTAACTGTTGTGTTGATTCTTGTGATAAAGTTGTAATCGTATCTCCAACATGTACATCTTGAATAGATTTAATTGAGGCAGCTATCCAACCAACCTCACCTGTCACAAGTTTGTCTTTTTTGACTTCTTTTGGTGTTCTGACACCTACCTCAACGACTTCATAAGTTGCACCAGTTGCCATAAACTTGATTTCATCACCAACACGAATACAACCTTCTTTGATACAAACAAAAACAATAACACCACGATAACTATCATATAATGAATCAAAAATAAGGGCCTGAGTAGGATGATGAATATCCCCCTTTGGTGCAGGAACATTTTTGACAATATCCTCTAAAACATCAACAACATTCAAACCTGTTTTAGCAGAAATAAGTGGAGCCTCATCGGCTGGCAATCCAATAACTTCTTCTATTTCATGAATAACTCTCTGTGGATCAGCACTTGGTAAATCAATTTTATTAATGACTGGCAATATTTCAAGATCATTATCCAATGCCAAAAAGACATTAGCAAGCGTTTGAGCTTCCACTCCCTGGGCAGCATCAACAACCAAAACAGCCCCTTCACAAGCCGCTAATGAACGTGAAACTTCATATGTAAAGTCGACATGTCCCGGTGTATCAATAAGATGCAATAAATATGTTTCACCATTTTTAGCTGTATATGTTAATTGAACTGCATTTAATTTTATAGTGATACCACGTTCTCTTTCCAAATCCATACTATCAAGGAGTTGCTCTTTCATTTCTCTGTCACTCACCGCACCAGTAAGTTGTAGAATTCTATCTGCTAAAGTTGACTTTCCATGATCAATATGTGCAATGATAGAAAAATTTCTTATATGTGATTGATCTATATTCATAATCAAACTCCTTTCTTTTTACCTAATCTATTTTACACAATTATGACCTAAAAAGAAATAAAAAAGTAATATAAAGGACAGTTTTTCAACTTTTTTAAAAGAAATAAGGTTTTAGTATATAAACATTAAATTTCTTTATATTATAATCCATATAAATAATGAGCATCTTAGAAAAATATCTAAGATGCTTTTTTATGTTTTATCTATTCATTAGATATTTATCTACGAACTCAACGTGTTCGACTTTCACTTCCATCACAGTGGTTGTCTGATGATCTGATGATTCAAAAGTTTTTGATTGTAACCGTCCTTTTATTCCTATATAGCTTCCAATCTCACAACAATCCATCACTGTTTGGCTAATTCCTTTCCATAATACACAACTGATATAATCATGATCTTTAATTCCCAGATTATTTCGATAAGGTCTTTCAACATCCAAAACCATTGTTGCAAGTTTTACACCGTTGCTTGTTTCTTTTAAAACTGGTTCATTTGCTAACTTCCCAATAACAATTATTTCATTAAACATTTTTATTTTCCTCCTTTTTCTTTAAGTATATACGAGAATAGAGAAATAACCTAATTTGAAGAAATAGAGGCAATTTTAATGAATTTTAACATATTTCAAGAAGGTTATTCTTAAAAACTGGCATTTAGGATAGGATTTAAGAACATATCTTGTCGAAATTGATGAATTTCGATTTAACAAATAAAAAAAACATCAATAAAATGATGTTTTTCAGCTATTTTTCTACAATTACAAAAGCCACAGCATATTTTTTTTCATGAGAAATAGAAATTTGGGCATTTTCATCATTAAGAAAAGGACATCCACTCTCATCATTAAGAATTTCAATATCTTGAAAATTAATTCCACCTATTCCTTTATGATAAGCTTTCAAATATGCTTCTTTACCTGCAAATCTTCCACCTAAAAATTCTAATCGGCGCTGATCAGACTTCATTTGATGATAAAGTTGAAATTCTCGATCACTTAAAATTCTTTTAACGAAATGCAGATTATTAATATCCAAGCGTTCAAGATCAACGATATCGACTCCAATTCCTTTCATTAATCTTTAAACTTCTTTTCATAAAGACTCATCAATTCATCTAAACTCATTGAATCATCTATCTCATCAATAAAAGAGTCCTCTTCTTTATTTTGAAAATCAAGTTTAAACTCTCCAGTTCTCTCTTCAATAATCTTTAATTGATCTTGTTCTTCTTCAACAATATGTGCAATATTACGTAAATTTTCTTCTACACTTGGTTCCTTTGTTTCCTTTTCAATAGGTTGACTTTCTTCAGGTTGCTTTTTTTCATCCTTAAGATTATCAGCAGGTCCATAAAAAGGACTAATAATTGGAATAAGTTCATCTGTTTCTTTTTTGATTTTCTTTGTTTTAGGTCTTGCAACTTTTACTTCTTTTTTTCTTTCTTCTTTGATTCCAGTTATTGGTGAAATGATTTCACTCATACGATAATTTGTTTCTAAAGGAACTTTTTTAGGCTCAGGTTTCTTAATTTCTGGTTTTTTCTCCTCTTTTTTTTCTTCCTCATCATCATTATAAATGAGAGGTGTACTAAATTTTTCTTTACGTCTTTGTTCCAAAACAGGATCAACTGTTTCAAAAACTTCTTCTTCATCTTCTTCTTTAGTAAACCATTTTTTAAACATATCTCTTCCTCCTATTGAAAAAACGAATCTCCAACTTGATAATCTTTTTCATCCAAAACAAGGATACCACGGACTTGTGGTGCATTCGCTAAAGCCAGTTCTCGTGCAGAACACAACATACCAGACGATGGAATTCCTCGTAATTGTGATGGTTTAATGACTAATCCCGAAGGCATCACTGCACCCGGTTTTGCCACAACAACCAATTGATTCAAAGCAACATTTGGAGCTCCACAGACAATTTGCAAAGTTTCACTTCCTACATCAACCTGGCATATATGCATATGGTCTGAATCTGGATGTTCTTGAATATCAATAATTTTGCCAACATGAAAACCATCATCATAATCACTTTCTACATGTGACTGTTGATATTTTTCCAATACTTGATTCATTTCATTTACAAAATCCACTGTTATTTTTACTTTTCCTTGAGTCAACTGACTTATATATTGAGAAGCATGAAATAAATTATACCCAATAACTTGATTATCCTGATATAAAACATATAAATCATCATTTCTTTCATATTTATCTACTTTAGCTGAATCAGTTAATCTTACTAATAACACATCACCAATATGATCTAAATTATAAAAAGCATGTAAATTCATCTTATCCCACCTATTCTATTGCATCAATAAATGCTTGAATTTCATTTTTTGTTTTACGTAATTTATTAACCAGTCTTGCAACTTCTTTTCCTTCTTTGTATGCAATAAACGAAGGAATACCCATTATTTCTAAATCAATACATAAATCAACCATTTGATCACGATCAATATAATAAAACTTCCAATCTGGATTTTCTGTTACTAACTCATCAATAAATGTTTTTAAAAAGTGACAATCAGGACACCATGTCGTTGAAAAAACCATCATAGATTGTCCTAAAATAGCCTTTTGATAATCTTCTACACTATTAATACTTACTAAATTATTCATCTTTATTTTTCTCCTTTAAACGCTGTAACAATACGATAAATAGGTCCAAACGGTGAGAACTTACGTTCATATTCTGTTTGAATATTATCTTCGTATCCCTCACTATGGTGTAAATCTAAACAAACATCTACAAAATCCATTCCATAATGCTGAAATGAAATCAATGAATATTCAAATAAAATACGATTATCTGTTTTTAAAATCAGTTCACCATCTTCATTCAAGATATTTTGATAAATAGGCAAAAATACCTCAGATGTCAAACGACGTTTCGCATGTTTCTTCTTTGGCCATGGATCACTGAAATTAAGATAAATTCGACTTACTTCATTTTCTTTGAAGACATCATTTAAAACAAGAGCATCTTCTTTCATAAGTTTCAAATTAGGAAGAACTTGTGGTTCTTCATCAAGTTTTTTGATAGCACCAACTAAAACACTTGGAAATTTCTCAATCCCAATAAAATTGATATCTGGATATCGTTTGGCGTTTTCAATAATAAAATCACCTTTCCCCATTCCTATTTCAATAAAAATAGGATGGTCATTTGCAAATAACTGATGCCATTTCCCTTTATAATCCTTTGTATTTAGCACAACAAACTCTTTGTGATTTTCTAAAATCTCGTTTGCTTTTGGGTTATTTCTTAAACGCATATTTTCCTCCAATATTTTTTATTATTGTAGCACAGATTCATCCTTTAATCTATCTAATTCTTCATCAGTTAATCTGCGATATTCACCTAGCTGTAAAGAAGTGTCTAAATAAAGTTCTTTCATTCGAATTCGCTTTAAATATGTCACTTCTTTTCCCAGCGCTAAAAACATTTTTTTCACTTGATGAAATTTTCCTTCATAAATTTCTACTTCAATCTCACTTTCCCCATGATTGATTGATAAAATGGTTAAATGAGCACTTTGACATTGATAATCATCATTAATAACGATGCCTTTTAAAAACTTTTGAACATCATCCTCTGTTACAATTCCTTTAATTTTTGCATAATAGACTTTTGGACAATGTCTTTTAGGTGATAAAAGCTGATGAGCTAAAACACCATCATTTGTTAAAATTAATAATCCTTCGGTATCAACATCAAGTCTACCTACTGGGAATAAATCATCTCGATAATAATCATCAATTAATTCTACTACCGTTGGATAGACATTATCTTCTGTTGCACTAACATAGCCGCTTGGCTTATTAAGCATATAATAAACATATTCCTCGTAAATAATTTTTTCATCATCAACACGTATCTCATCACGCATTGGATCAACATGTGCTTTATCTTTTTTTATAATTTCACCATTAACAGTGACATATCCTTTTCTAATTAATTCCTTCACTTCTTTTCTTGTTCCAAAACCACTATGGGCTAAAAGTTTATCTATTCTCATGATGGACTCACCTCTATATATTTAACCTTCTTTTCTGTCTTTTCTTCATCAATATAATAACTGATATAAACCTTAACTGTTCTTTTCATTTCGCATTCACCAGATAATTGTATTCCTTTATAAAAATGTTCTGCTTTATTAACATAATTTTTATGTAAATGATAAGGTTCCTGATCAAAGAGTCCAATCACTGGGCAGGTTTGTTCATCTGTTTCCTGAGCATATGCTAAAGCCATAATATTATACATATTTATTTGTGGCTGATCAATGATAATATCATACCGATATTTTTGATCTAATTGATTGAAAATCAATTGAATACGAAAAGGAAAATCTTTATCAAAATTCTGCTGATTCTTCAAATCATTCTTAATCTCTTCATACATTGTAAACTGTGAATTTTGCTGTGTTTGATTACATGCCACACACAATAACAGAACACTTATGAACAGAATTGTTTTTTTCATATTATCACCATCTTTTATTATAGCATTTTTCACCAAATGAAAAAAGGCTATTTCTAGCCTTTCTACTGACATTTACATTCAAATGTATCACAAGCTGTTTCAGCAACATCTTTTGCTTCTTTACAGCGACAGTTATTCACATGAATGCAATTTGCTTCACAACATCCATCACAATAGTATTTACAAGTATCCACGCTACATTTTACATCTTTAGCCATGGTTTCACCTCCATATTTTATTATGGCAGAAACCTAAGATAAATATACAATCAAACAACTAAAACTGTACTCTAGTTCACCATTATGAGATGTCATAGCAACCTGATAATGAATATTTTGAATATCAGGATTTTCTTTACAAATAAAATCATTTAAAGCATCTTCTAAATCAAGTTCATGTGTTTTTTCAATAATTTTTATTTTCATGCATTCATATTAACACACATCACTTAAAAATTTTGTCATTATTGGTTAATCTCAATTGTAAACTGACACATAAATTCTTCTTGCTTCGCTAATGCAACAACGCCTTCTTTTTCTTTAAATTCACCTGTGAATCCAACATAATCACTATGTCCTACCCATGGTTCAATTGCTAATAAACCACCAACATGTTTACTTGTCCAAATTCCTAAATGATTAAAGTTATCCATATAAAAACGAATAGATTTATCATGATTTAAAGATTTTAAAGTCACATAGTGTGAATGAAAATTCTTAACAACAATAGCATCATTATTAAATAGGGCCTGTCTTACAAAAAAGCGTCTTTCATTATCAAATAACAACTCTGTTTTATCTGACATGCCACGATGTTCAACATCAATAATTTTCTGATATAAAGATTCATTTTTTTCAAATTCGATATAATAATCATTGCTTGATTCATTTTCCATAAATGGACATGCAAATGCAGGATGTCCACCAATTTGAAAATAAATAACACGCTCATCAGTATTTGTTACAACACAACGACATTCTAATTGATTTTCTTTTAATGTATAAATCACTTTTAAATCAAATAAATATGGATATTGTTTTAATATCTCTTCATTTGGTGTTAATTCAAATTCAACACATGTATCTGATAATTGATGTGTTAAATATTCATTATGTCTTGAAAAACCATGTTGTGTCATTGTATATGTTTTTCCATCAATACGACATTCATTATTTTGTAAAGCACCAACAATTGGAAATAATATAGGTGCACTACTTGCCCATAATGATGGGTCTCTACGCCACATATAATTCAAACCATCTTTTAACCCAACAATTTTAATAATTTCAGCACCCTTTGGATTTAATTCAACTTCCAAAATATCATTTTTTAAAATCGCCATTTTATAATCTCCTATTTTATTTGACCTTTAATCATTGTTTTTTGAATATTAATATCTTCATCAAAGAAAATAATATCAGCATATTTACCTTCTTTAATTTCTCCAATACTATCCTCACCTAAACTTTGTGCCGGATTATAACTTGCTAAATTGACAGCCTCATTTAAAGTTAATCCAAGATGTTTATATGCATTATTAACACATTCATTCATATTGGCAATACTTCCAGCTAATGCTCCATTGGCTAAACGTGCTGACCCATCTTTCACATAGACAGGTTGTGTTCCAAGTTTATATGTTCCATCAGGTAATCCAGCAGCTTCAATAGAATCAGTAATCAAAATCAGCTTATCTTTGCCTTTAGCACGAAGCAAAGCCTTTGCAGCAGCAAAATTAACATGAATACCATCTAAAATCAATTCAGCATAAACTGTATCATTGATCATAATCGCCCCAACAACACCTGGTGCACGATGTGTCAATGGAGTCATTGCATTATACGTATGTGTTCCAGAAGTTGCACCGGCATCAATAGCTACTTGTGCTTCCTCATAAGTTGCATTAGTATGTCCTAAAGAAACAACAGTGTTTTTATCTTTTAAGTAAGTAATTAAATCAATTGAATGTTCTAATTCTGGAGCAATTGAAATTTTTCTAATAACATCCTGATGATCTTTCACAAATGATAAATAATTTTCAACTGTTGGTAAAATCATACATTCTTCTGGTTGTGCCCCTTTATACTGTTTATTAAAAAATGGTCCTTCTAAATGAGTACCTAAAATCTGTGCCCCAGTTACTTTGTCTTTATTGAGTGCAATGTTTTCTACTGCTTTTGTAATATCATCAACTGGCATTGTCATTGTTGTTGGCAACAATGTTGTTACACCTGTTTTTAAAGCCGCGTTTGAAATGGTATTTAAATCTTCAAAAGTCGGATACATTGTGTCGCTTCCACCTCGACCATGTGTATGCACATCAATAAATCCTGGACTTACATACATTCCTTTCGCATCAATAATATCTTCATCAGTGGGTTGACGATCACTGATTTCAACGATTTTATCATCGTCAATGAAAACGTTTTTTTCAACAATTTCATCATGTAAAATAATTTTCCCGTTCACAATACATTTTTTCATTTTCTTTGTCCTCCTTGCTTTATTATACCACGTCTTGATATATCTTCAAATAAAATACACAAGAAAAGGTATACATCAGTATACCCATAATTATGACATTGTTGCTCCATCCACCGATAAAATGACACCAGTAATATAACTTGCCATATCACTTGCTAAAAACACAAAAGCATTCGCAATATCTTCCGGCTCACCTACACGTCTTAAAGGGATTGAATTAATGATTGGCTGAATAATTTCATCAGGCAAGGCTGCCACCATATCTGTTTTAATAACACCTGGCGCAACAGCATTCACACGAATATGATCTTTACCAAGTTCACGAGCTAATGACTTTGTCATACCATTAACTGCAAATTTAGATGTAGGATAACCTGCACCGGCTGGTTGTCCATATAATGATACCATTGAACTCGTATTTAAAATAACGCCTCCACCTTGTTCTTTCATCAAAATAGCAGCCTCTTTTGAACAGATAAAAACAGCATTGACATTAAGATTCATAATCATTTCAAAATCTTCTAAATTATAATCAAAGAGTTTATCACGTTGTGATATACCAGCATTATTAACAAGAATATCTAAACGACCAAACTGTTTGACAACCATTTGGAATGCTTCCTTGACTTCTTGAGCATTCATTAAATTAGGATGTAATCCAATCACTTGACAATTTTCATTTTCTTCATGTAGTTTTTCTAATGCAATGTCAACAGTCTCCTTACGTGAACCAAACAATGCAACTTTAGCTCCTTGTTCTAAAAAAGCTTTGACAGTCGCAAAACCAATTCCTCTTGTTCCACCTGTAACAATTGCAACTTTTCCTTCTAACAATTTCATTTTTTTCCTTCTTTCATTTCAATATAAATTTATTTTATGCTAATTAGCCTTGTTTGTCAAATATTTCACAAGTATTTCAAATAAAAAAGACATTAACTGTCTTTTTCATGTAATTCGTCAATAATACTCTCAATTTTATTTCCATATTCTAAAGAAGTATCTAATATGAAGTGAATCTCAGGACATTTACGGATTGTAAGACGTTTTGCTAATAAAGAACGAATAAATCCTTTTGATCTTTCTAATGCTTCCATACTCTTTTTTGTGTTTTTATTCATAAATGATACATAAATTTTAGCAATTGATAAATCATTTGTAATATCTACACCTGTAATTGTACAAAAGCCAATATCTGGATCACGGACTTCCGTCTGCAATATACCTGAAAGTTCTCTTTGAATAATATTATTCATTTTCTCTTTCTTCAATACCACTTTCAATCAACTCCTATTTTCTTTCGACTTCTTTCATGATATAACCTTCAACAATATCGCCTTCTTTGATATCATTATAGTTTTCAATTGTCATACCACATTCATAACCTGTTGCAACCTCTTTTGCATCATCTTTAAAACGTTTTAAAGAAGCTAATTTCCCTTCATAAATAACGACACCTTCACGAATTAAACGAATTCCACAATCTCTTCGAATATATCCATCAGTGACATAACATCCAGCAATATTACCAACTTTAGAAACCTTGATAACTTGTCTAATTTCTGCTTGTCCAGTAATCACTTCTTCTAATTCAGGTGCTAACATACCTTTCATAGCAGCTTCAATTTCTTCTACCATTTTATAGATAATATTATGCAATCTGATTTCAACGCCTTCTTCTTCCGCTTTACGTCTTACATTTGCATCAGGACGCACATTAAAGCCATAGATGATTGCTTTTGAGGCACTTGCCAATAAGACATCAGATTCACTAATAGCTCCTACAGTAGAACGGATAACATGAACACGTGCACCATCAATATCAATCTTTTCTAATGATCCTCTCACAGCTTCTGCCGTTCCATTAACATCAGCTTTAACAATAATGTTTAAATCAACCATTTGTCCTTCTTTGATTTGATTAAATAAATCATCCAAACTCATAGCCGAATTGACTCCACGATCAATTTCCTGTTTTGCTTTTTGTCTTTCTTCACCAACATGGCGAGCCATTTTTTCAGTTTCAAAAGCCATAAATTTATCACCAGCAACAGGAACTTCATTTAAACCAGTAATCTCTACTGGTGTTGATGGTGCAGCTTCTTTTAAAGGACGCCCACTATCATCTAACATTTGTCGTACACGACCAAAGGCAGTTCCAACGACAATTGGATCCCCTGCTCTTAAAGTTCCGTTTTCAACTAATAATGTTGCAACTGGTCCACGACCTTTATCTAGTCTACCCTCGACAACACTACCATATGCATAACGTTTTGGATTTGCTTTTAAATCAGCCAATTCCGCAACAACTGTTAATGTTTCTAATAATTCAGGAATACCAGTTCCCTTTTTTGCAGAGATATTACAATAAACTGTATCTCCACCCCAATCTTCAGGCATTAATCCCAATTCACTCATCTCTGATTTAATACGATCAGGATCAGCACCTTCTTTATCAATCTTATTAACAGCAACAACGATTGGAACTTGTGCTGCTAATGCATGATCAACAGCTTCTTTTGTTTGTGGCATAACACCATCATCAGCTGCAACCACAATAATAACAATATCTGTAACCTGTGCTCCACGTGCACGCATTGCTGTAAATGCTTCATGACCTGGGGTATCGAGGAATGTAACTTTTTTTCCATTCACATCAACCTGATAAGCGCCAATATGCTGTGTAATACCTCCAAATTCACCATCAACAACTTTTGATTTTCTAATTGAGTCTAATAATGTTGTTTTCCCATGATCAACATGTCCCATAATTGTAACAACTGGGGGACGACTTGTTAAATCAGCTTCATTATCAACAATCTCAATATTTTCAAAATTAATTTCATTAACAACAACATTTTTCTTTGGTTCATAACCATATTCAAGACAAATCAATTCAACTTGTTCATCATCTAAAGATGAATTAATTGTGACCATTGTCCCTAACATAAATAAAACTTTAATAACATTGGCAGGTGTTTGCCCTATTTTCTCAGCAAGTTCACCAACAGTAATTCCTTCTTCATATTCAACAATACCATCACCAATGATTTTTTCTTCTTTCTTTCCTGCCTTATTAGGAATATTTGAAATAAGTTTCTTTTTATGCTGATTACCTTTCTTTTTTGTTGAAGTATTCTTTTTTGCCATAACATCAACCTCCTAACTTTGATTTGATTTTATCTGCAAAACCTTTATCTTTAATCCCCACAGCAACGCGGTTGCTTTTCCCAATTGCTGCTGATAGATCATCAATCGTACCATCAATCAAAACATCCCTACCATAGTATGAACATTTATCAGTATATTTTTTCTTTGTATTTTCACTTGCATCTTGAGCAATAATGACCAGAAAAACCTGTTGTGAACGAATATCTTTTAATAATACATCACCACAACTGATTTTTCTTGCTCTTGATGCTAGACCCAACAAAGATAACACATCTTTATTTAACATATGTTTTAAGTTCCTCATATATTGCATCAGGAATATCAATTTCCAAAGCACGTTTCAATGCGCCTTTTTTTTGGGCTGTTTCAATAGCTTCAAGACTTCTTTTTAAATATGCCCCTCGACCATTCATTTTACCCGTTGAATCTACAAAAACTTCGCCTTCCTTATTCTTAACAACACGAATAAGTTCTTTTTTGGGAAGCTGTTCTCCTGTTGCCACACATTTTCTTAAAGGTATTTTTTTCATGAGAATCACCTCTATTTTTCATCATAATATTTATCAAATTCATCATAATCAATATCTTCATCATACTTAGGATCATAATCATAGTCATAATCATCATCAAATTCTTCACTATCATCTTCTTCTAAGTCTGTGACAAATGTTTCTTCTTCATCATCTGCGACAAAAGTTTCCTCTTCATCAATTGATTCAGAAACTTCATCTTCATCCATTGAATCATCTTCTTCAATCATTTCCTCAAATTCTTCAACTGGCTCTTCAGTTAATTCTGGTTCAGAAATGATATCTTCAAATGTTTCTTCCTCATCTGCTTCTTCAATAATTGGCTCAGATGAAACAGTTTTCACTAATGTTTCTACAATTGGTTCATCTTTTGTCATTTCAGTTTCAAATGATTTTTCAAATTCAGCATCTTGACCATAAATAATACCTTCAGCAGCTGCTTCACTCACAGATTTAATATCAATTTTCCAACCAGTTAAACGTACTGCTAATCTTGCATTTTGTCCTTTTTTTCCAATTGCTAGAGATAATTGATTATCTGGTACAATCACAAGTGCACTATGATCTTCTTCACAAATCTCAACATGTACCACTTCTGAAGGTGATAATGCATGAGAAATAAAGATAACTGGATCTTCATTCCATTCAATAATATCGATCATTTCACCATTAAGTTCATTGACAACATTGCGTACACGACTTCCTTTAGGACCAACACAAGATCCAATAGGATCGACATTATCATTTGTTGTATACACAGCAATTTTGCTACGATCTCCTGCTTCACGCGAAACAGATTTAATTTCAACTGTTCCATCATAAATTTCAGGCACTTCCATTTCAAACAATCTTTTGACAAGACCTGGTTCTGTTCTTGACACACCAATATGTGTTCCTTTAGTGCTTCTTTCAACATCACTGACATAAACCTTTATATGCTGACCTTCATAAATTTTTTCACCTGGAATCTGTTGATTTAAAGGCAACAATGCACCTGTTCTGCCAATATTTATAATTGCGAAACGTTCTTCTACACGATCAACAACACCTGTAATAATATCATCTTTTTTATCAATATATTCATTATATAAAGTTTCTTTCTCAGCTTCACGAATCTTTTGTTTTAATAACTGTTTTGTTTGAATTGCAGCCAAACGACCAAAAACCTCAGGATCAATTTCAGTGACAACATCATCTCCTACTTGATATTTAGGATTAATGACTTGTGCTTCTTCTAAAGATAATTCGAAATCTTCATCATTGACATCATCAACAACATGTTTGATTTCATATAAACGAATTTTACCAGTATTCTCATTAATATCAACACGAATAATTGATTCAGAACCACCATAATTCTTTTTATACGATTTTTCTAAAGCCTCTTTTAAAGCTTCTAAAACAACTTCCTTTTGAATCCCTTTTTCACTCTCCAATAGCTCTAAAGCCTGGATAAATTTTTTACTAGCCATTTTTTATTTTCCTCCTTAAAACTTAACAGCTAATCTTATAAAAGCAATATCTTGATATTGCAAAGTACAAGTCTTCTTAATATTTTTCACTAAATATTGAAACTCAATTGTTTCATTATCAACACTTAAAATAGTTCCATAAACATCATCCATTCCCTGGGTTGGTTTTTTAAACTGGATATAGACATATTCACCAACTGACTGTTGTACTTTTTCTAATGTTTTTAATGGCTTTTCAGCACCTGGAGATGAGATTTCCAAATAATATTCATTGGTAATGATATCAGCTTCATCAAGCTTTTCGCTAATCTCCTCACTTACAGCAACACAAGTATCCATATCTAAGTGATCATTATTTTTTTCAATGAATATTCTTAGATACCACTCATTTTTTTCATTCACATATTCAATATCATCAAGATAGACATCATGATTATCAAGAATAGGTTGAATTAATTTTTTAATTGTCTCTAGCATATAATCCTCCGTTTACAAATATAAACGAGAGGGTTGCCCCTCTCGTAAATCACTGATTACATGTATAATATAACATAGTTCAATACAAAAAACAATGCTTTCATCAATATTTTCCTACAAATCAAATAAAGACAGCTGATTTTCATCAGACATATTCTCAAAGACACCGATTTTTGTTAAATTTTATCCATTAAAAAGTTTTTTATAAATAAACAATCATGAAATCTTTATAACTCTTTGCACTTCTTTCACTATAATTGAAAGCACCCTTATATCCAATTAATTAATGAAATAAGTTTTCAAATTGATTAAAATTCATTTCATTTGAAAAATCATTTATGCGACCATATTCAGACCTAATGATAATATTTTTAGAATTGACCTTATATTCTTTTTCAATTGTTCCATCCGTATTCATAAGCTGAGACTCTAATTTTAACTCATTATTTGTTATAGAAACCATGAAAGGATAAACAGCACCATAATAATTATGTTGAGTGGGTTCATTATTTAAGAATAAAATATATTCTTTATTTAAATCAGGTTCAATATAGGTTTGATCCAATGCAATAACTTTTGGTGTGTTTTTATTAATATCAGCCATGTCAGGAATATCATTATGAGCTGTATAATAAATTGTTTCACTATACCTTTGATTAACCTGAATATTTGATACATTTTTAGCAAGCCCTTTATAGATATGAGTGATTTCAAAATTGTAAACACGTCCTATTGTCTCATATATATCACTTGGGTTGTCATCAATATCTCTTGCCATATTCCATTCATGGCTAAATTTAGTAAAATGACCTTTAACAACAACCTCACTTTGAGTAATTAAATCAGTATATGAATTAGCAATAGGTAAATCAAATTTACTAACGATAACTTGTGGCTTATATAATAAATATATGGCAAAACATAAGACAAATAATATTGGAATAAAATATTTTAATTTTTTCATACTCTCACCTACTTATATAAAGATTTTACTCGACTAATATCGATACTTTGTGGTGTGTATAGACTGCCTCTATTTCTATTACCATTCATAATTGAAGTCCCCGAAGTCAAATCGTCCAATCCCCATGAATGACCCAATTCATGAGTAGCCGTACTTCTTGCCACATTTGTTGAATAAACTTTGCTATTACCAATATTCACTCTTGCTAAATATGATGTCATAGTTTCCCATATGTTGACTGGATAATTAATTTAACCGTATAAAGTTGAACTTGTTTCTTTCATAAGTCCTTGTTTATAATTACTGTCAGACATATAGTAATATGTAACACCCACCAAAGATGTCCATGAGCTTCTTGCTTGATTCCACGCTGTCTGTAAACTATTATCCATACTCATAGAAGAATCCCAACGATAAGAAGTTGCAAATGCAGGTAATTTTTGTCCTAATTCCCAATCAGCAGCAACAATAGAAATATTAAACAAACATAAAGTAAATATAATTATAAAGAGTTTTAACTTTTTAAATTTCATATAACTCCTTTCCAAACCCCTTATATCTCTTTCTAATTTCATTATATCATTATTTTAATAAAAATTATGGAATTCATATAGAATTTTACATATTTTTATCATTTTATATGACAATCATCAATTGAATAAATACTCAAAGTTGTATTTTAAAACGTATAAATCTATGACAAGATTTATACGTTTTATATTTTTCTACAAATCAAATAAAGACAGCTGATTTTCATCAGACATATTCTCAAAGACACCAATTTTTGTTAAGAAGTCAATTTGGTTATTCGTCAGTTTTGTCCTTTTTGTGACATCTTCTTTAGATAAGAAAGAATTGTGTTTACGGGCTTCAATCACACTATCACCTACTGAAGCACCCAAACCATCTATAGAAGTAAATGGTGGCAATAAACCTTGAGGATCATCTGGATCTAATATAAAATTACGTGAATCAGATTTCTCTAAAGAAATATTATTAAAATGAATATCTCTTTCATACATTTCTAAAGCAATTTCAAAAACAGAAATCAATGCTTCTTCCTTATTAGAAATTTTTACACCATTTTGTTTATCAGATAAAATCTGTTGATATCTTGCCAGAATAGATTCTTTACCTTGAATCATAATTTCAATATCATATGCATCACAGCGTGTTGTAAAATAGACTGCATAATATTCTCGAGGATAATAAAGTTTCCACCATGCCACACGAATGGCACTCAATACATAAGCAGCCGCATGTGCTTTAGGGAACATGTATTTAATTTTCTTACATGATTCAATATACCAAGAAGGAACATCATGCTCACGCATTAATTCTTCATATTTCTTTTCTGGGAATACAGCAGGTGACTTCCCTTTACGTACACATTCCATAATATCAAAGGCATCTTTATTAGGCAATCCTTTTTCAATTAGATAAACCATGATATCATCACGACATCCAATAACCTCTTTTAATGTACATGTTCCAGAACTAATTAAGGTTTCAGCATTTCCTAAATAAACATCTGTTCCGTGTGATAAACCAGAAAGAATAACCAAATCGCTAAATGATGTTGGATGTGTTTGTTCAAGCATTCCGCGGACAAACTTTGTACCAAATTCGGGTAATCCTAAAGCCCCTGTTTTACAGTTCAAATAACTTAAATCTATACCTAATGCCTCAGTTGAATTAAAAAGACTCATAACACGAGGATCATTAGTTGGAATATCTTTTGGATTCACACCAGTTAAATCCTGAAGCATCCTAATCACAGTTGGATCAACATGACCCAATATATCAAATTTCAAGACATTATCATGAATCGCATGGAAATCAAAATGAGTGGTTTTCCATTCAGCGCTTAAATCATCAGCTGGATATTGATAAGGTGTAAAATCATAGACATCCATATTTTCCGGAATAACAATAATTCCTCCTGGATGCTGACCAGTCGTTCTTTTCACACCTGTACATCCTTTAGCAATTCTTTCAAGTTCAGCTGCTCGAATAGTATTTTCTTTTCCCATTAATTCAGCATATCCCTTGGCATATCCATACGCTGTCTTTTCTGCTACAGTTGAAATTGTTCCAGCTCGATAGACATGGCTTTCTCCAAAAATCTCTTTTGTATAAGCATGTGCTGTTGGCTGATAATCCCCAGAGAAATTTAAGTCAATATCAGGAACCTTATCTGCATTAAATCCCAAGAAAGTTTCAAATGGAATATTATGTCCATCTCCTTTTAATGGTTTTCCACAGACAGGACAAACTTTATCTGGTAAATCAAATCCATTCGCAATATATCCTTCTGGTAAAAACTCATTGTACTGACAATGCGGACAATAATAATGTGGAGGCAATGGATTCACTTCAGATATGTCAGCCATTGTTGCAACAAACGAAGAACCAACTGAACCACGGCTTCCTACAAGATAACCAGCATCATTTGATTTTTTAACCAATTTATGAGCAATATAATAAATAACGCCAAATCCATGTTTGATAATATTATCTAATTCCTTTGACAGACGCTTTTCAACAATATCAGGTAAAACCTCCCCATATTGTTTATGAGCATTTTCAAAACACAATTTTCTTAAATTTTCATCTGCATTATCAATATGTGGCGTAAATAATTTATCATGAACAACATGAAAATCACCATCAATCATATCAGCAATCTTATTGGTATTTTCTATAACATATTCATATTTTTCATTATCATTTAAATAGTCAAGAGAATCCATCATTTCTTGGGTTGTTCGAAGGTATTCATCTGGCGTCCAAGCCATAGGATTATTACGATCAGTCAAAGGATGTAATGTTCCTCCCAGCCCTATTTTTGGGTTACATGTGAATACATCACGGAAAATTTTATCTTTTTGATCAACATAATGAACATCACCTGTCGCAACAATCAATTTTCCCATTTCTTTAGCTGTATCAACAATACGACGTAATATACGCTTTAAATCATCTTCTGTATCAACACGTCCTCTTTCTACAAAATAACGGCAGATATCAAATGGTAAGATTTCAATATAATCATAAAATGCCATAGCCGCTTTTAATTCATCAATACTTCTTGTCATAGCCAATTCAAAAATTTCTGAATTGTAACATCCACTTCCAAACAATAAACCTTCACGATAAAATTCTAAGCGTTCACGTGGTATACGTGATGTTTTTTGATAATATGTTGTATTGGCTTCAGAAACGAGCTTAAACATATTCTTTAAACCTGTTTTATTTTTGGCAAGTACACACATATGTTTTGGTCTAACAATCTTATATGCGTCTTCACATTCCATTGCATTCATATCTAAAAGATTGTATTTTTGGTTTTGCATCATATCATGTAACATCATGTTAAAAACACCTGCAAGAACTTCGGCATCATAATCAGCACGATGGGCCTCATCACCATCATAAGCAATACGATAATTACGGGCAACATTTCCTAAACGATATCCTTTAAGTTGTGGTAATAGTTTCCATGCTAATGTCAAGGAATCGACAGCTGGGTTTTTTAATTTTTGATAGCCATGTCGCTGTAAAATTTCATTTAAAAATCCAACATCAAAAGTTGCATTATGGGCAACAATAACATCATCACCAAAGAAATCTAAGATTTTTGGAATGAATTCTTCTATTGTTGGTGCATTTTTTACATCTTCATTTGTGATATGTGTTAAATTCGTGATTTTTTGTGAGATGCGCTTATTCGGTTTAATTAAGCTTTGAATACGACCAATCTCTTGACCATTTTTAATACGTACTGCACCAAATTCAGTAATATCATCATCCATTACAGAAAGTCCTGTTGTTTCAAGGTCAAAAGAAACAAATGTCATGTCCTTTAAAGAAACATCTTTCTCATTATAAACAACTGTAAATGATGGATCAATCATATACATTTCTACACCATAAATCATCTTAATCTTATTTTTGATACTTGCCATCTGGGCCTCAGGAAACGACTGAACATTTCCATGATCTGTTACAGCAATAGCAGAATGTCCCCAAAAAGCAGCACGTGATATGTAATCGCTAATTGTTCCTATACCATCCATGGCAGACATTTTAGAGTGAACATGAAGTTCAACACGTTTTTTATCTGCATTGTCTTGTCTCACTTTAGGGGTAGGAATAATTTCTACTTCTCTTGCAATAATAACGGTATCTTTAGCAAAGGTATCATATTCAACATTGCCTTTAATTCTAACCCACATTCCACCTTTTTTAACTTTATTTAATTCTTCAAGGCTATTAGCTCCTTTATTTTCAAAACGTTTAACCACAATACTATTAGTATAATCAGTCACATACAATGATTGAATTGTCTTGCCTGTCTTTACTTTTTTAGAATCTTCTTTAAACACATATCCTTGGATCATAACTTCTTTCACTGTTTCATCAATTTCATCAATAGTTAAAGAAAAATAATCTTTTTTATAACTTTGATATTTAGGCTTTTTGTCAACCACAGTTTCCTCTACCTGATCAAAAGTCTGACTATCAACTTGAACCTCGTTTAAAGCATTCATTTCCTCTTGAATTGACTGATAAATCTCATTGTTATGATCAATATAAGCATTGAAACCAATTTGAATACCAAACTTATTAAAATATTTATCAAATATTTTATAAAGATGCTGTAATTGACTTAATTGTATCTCATTAAGAACTTCAATATTTAAAGTATTCTCTTCAAAAGATAAACTTTCTTCTTTAATAAACTCAAGTTGAGGAAAACGACTTTTTAAACCATTAAAAATAAACAATGCATATTCTTTTACATCTGTTGGTGTATAAGATGACATCCAGTCAAAAATAAAATCACATGGATATGGAAATTCTTTTTTAGCTGAAAAAAGAACCCTTATTTCATTTAAAGGAACAATATGTGATGCAACAACATAAAACACATATGAATTATCTGCATTCACAATAACTTTTTCAATATTGGCCTGTTTTAATTCAACAACTTCATCTTCTAAATGCAGTTGCTGAAGCAAAATTAACATTTTATTCATACAATTCCTCCCGCAATTTGAAAAGGGATATAATCATCCCTTATCCAAACATTCTCGATATATCTTGATATGTGACAAAAACCATTAAAAGCATAACAAGGCCTAAACCTACCATCTGCAATCCTAATCTCAACTTACTAGGAATTTCACGTCCAATCATTTTTTCAACCAACGCAAAGAGCACCTGACATCCATCAAGTCCAGGAATAGGCATAAGATTAAAAATACCAACATTCACGGAAAGTAATGCTAATAAGTTTAATAAATAAGCCACTTGCCCTGTCTCAGTCACCTGAGCAGTAATTTGATATATTCCAGCTGGACCAGATAATTGTGTCACTGTCTGAGAAAATTTAGTAACCAATTGCCCTAAAGCCGAAAAAATAGCCATACTCATAGTTCCTAAAGAAACAAAAGTATATTGGAATGATTCAGCAATATTCATATGACGTGTTGCTTGTGTTATTCCTAATTTATATTTTCCATCATCTTGATTATAATTGACTTTGACATCAACAACTTCCTTTGCTTCACCACGTAAAACAGTTACCTTTAAATTTAAAGTTTGTGAAGTTGTTTTTAAATAATCCTGAGTTAATTGAAGATCATCAAAATTAGAAACCAATAATGTTTGACCTGTTTCTTGCACATCAACTTGTTGAATAATATCATTTTCTTTTAATCCGGCCTGTTGGGCTGGAGAATTATCAACAATTGTACCAATTTGAGCTACATTAACAGGAATCTGTCCAGACACCAGATTCACTCCTAATGTAACAACAATAGCTAAAACAAAATTCATGAAAACACCTGCTAAAAAGATAATCACTTTCTTATATGTCTGAATACCTTTAAGAGTTCTTTCAACAGGCACGTCTTTCATATCTTCATTTTCAGCTTGATCTTCTTCACCTGCCATTGCCACAAAACCACCAAAAGGTAATGCTCTTAATTCATATTCTGTTTCTTTTCCTTTTTTTGACCAAATTTTAGGACCAAAACCAATAGAAAACTGACTGCAATAAACACCAAAAAATTTAGCTGCCAGAAAATGTCCTAATTCATGAATAATTATAATTGATCCTAAAATCAGTAAAAAGACAATCACATTAATAATTGTTTGCATCTAATCTTCTCCTACTCTTTCAAAAACAAATTTACGTGCCCATTGATCAATTTCTAAAAGTTGATCTAAAGAAGGATTATCAACAACCTGATGTGCACGCATAGCCTCTTCAACTAATTTTTCAATATCTAAAAAACAAATTTTACGATTTAAAAATAATGAATTTGCCTGTTCATTAGCAGCATTTAACACACATGGCATTGACCCACCTGTACGCCCTGCCTCATATGCTAAAGCTAAAGCATGAAAACGTTTTAAATCAGGTTTATAGAAATGTAAGCTTCCTACATCAGCAAGTGATAAACGTTTTCCATTGATCAAAGGCTGACGACGTGGATATGTTAAAGCATATTGGATTGGTAAACGCATATCAGGTGTTCCTAATTGAGCAATAACTGATGTATCTTGATATTCAACCATTGAATGAACGATACTTTCTGGATGAATCAATACTTCAATATCATCATAATCAACATCAAAAAGCCATTTGGCTTCCATAACTTCCAATCCTTTATTAAATAATGTTGCACTATCAATCGTTATTTTTGCACCCATTGACCAATTTGGATGTTTTAAAGCCTGTTCAACTGTCACATTTGCTAATTCATCACGTGATTTATCACGAAAACTTCCACCACTAGCAGTCAAAATAATTTTCGCAATATCCTGATGATTTTCTCCATTCATTGACTGAAAAATAGCAGAATGTTCACTATCAACTGGTAATAAAGCAACACCATATTCTTTCACCAAAGGAATAATCAAATGACCAGCGACAACAAGTGTCTCTTTGTTTGCCAAAGCAATATCCTTATGAGCTTTAATCGCTTCCATTGTTGGTAATAATCCCGCAAAACCAACAATAGCATTCAAAACAATATCTACATTTGGTAAAGTTGCTATTTCCATCAAGCCTTCTTGACCATGATAAAAGTGAATATTTGGATACTTTTTCGCTAAATAATCTTTATCTTCTTTATTTTGAACACATATATGATGAACATTCACTGTCTGCATAATTTCTTCTAACAATTGAATATTGCGTCCAGCACTCATAGCAACAATTTCAAATTCATCACGATGATGCACGACAACATCAACTGTTTGTGTCCCTATTGATCCTGTTACACCTAAAACTGTTATTCTTTTCATATTAGATCACCACCATTGCAATAAAATGAAGTAACAATCCAAAAACCATGGAATTAAACAATATTGAATCAAAGCGATCTAAAACGCCTCCATGTCCTGGTAAAAGTTGAGAATAATCTTTGACTTCAAAAGTTCTTTTAATACTACTAAATGTTAAATCTCCTATTTGACTTGTGATTGTTAAAACAAAACAAACACCAATCAATAAATAAATCGGTATATTCATTTGAATATATGCACCATAGGCAACAGAAAGACCAGTTCCAAGCAACATTCCACCAATCGAACCCTCAATTGTTTTCTTAGGTGATAAACGCGGATTAAGTTTATGTTTACCAAAAAACATACCTGTAAAATAAGCACCTGTATCTGTTCCAAAAGTTGCCAAGGCAAGAATAAGTATATATTCAAATCCATACACCAAACGAATTTGATAAAGCATATGTAGCCCCATTGCAATTAAAACACCTGCACAAAAATAATAACAGAGTCTTAAATAATTCATTCCATCATCAAACATACTGCAAGCCAATAAAACAATCAGATAAATCATTATGATTTCACTAGGAATCAATAAAGCACCTTCAAAAAATAAAGAGTAATAAATAAAAATACCAACCAGTGGATATAAATATATATTAGCTTTTGGGCGATTACAGATTGATAACATTTCAAAAACAGCTGCACCAGCTATAATCCCTATAAGAATTTGAAAAGGAATTTGACCAATGAAAACACATGGTAAAATAACAGCAATTAAAATAACTCCAGTAATAATTCTTGTTTTCATTTCAACACGCCTCCAAATCTTCTTTCACGTCCCTGATAAATCGCAATTGCACGATGTAATTGATTTTCATCAAAATCAGGCCATAAAGTCTCATCAAAAATAAACTCAGCATAAGCCAACTGCCAAGGTAAAAAGTTAGATAAACGATATTCTCCACTACTTCTAATCATTAAATCAACTGCTGGTAAGTCTTCAGTCATTAAATGTTTTTCAAAATAATCTTCAGTAATATCATCTAATTCAATTTCACCATTTTTATATTTTTCACAAATTATCTTTGTTGCTTGCACAATTTCATCACGTCCACCATAAATAAAAGCAAAAGTCAAAATCAAACCTGTATTCATCGATGTTTGATCAATTGCTGACTGGATGATTTTCTGTGTTTCGATAGGTGCCATTTCTAAATGACCAATATAACGAATCTGAACATTATTTTCCATCAGTTCTTTTAAATATAAATTAAAAAATTCTTTTGGTAATTTAAAAATATAATCAACTTCACTTGCTTCTCTTTTAAAATTCTCTGTTGAAAAAGCATATACCGTCATCGCTTTCACACCTAAACGATTAGCCTCCAAAGCAAGTGTACGGATTGTTTTCGTACCTTCATGATGACCATATGTTCGTGGCATTTTTCTTTTTTTTGCCCAACGACCATTACCATCCATAATAAATGCAATATGGGCAGGAATATTATTCATATCAATCTGATAATCTTTTTCTTCTTTTTTCTTAAATAACATGCTTTCACCTCATAATCTTTTAGTATTATATCATAAAGAATGACATATGAAAACAAAATCAGCAAAAGAAAAAAGGCTTTCGCCTTTTATACTGTCATTATATCTTTTGCTTTTTCATCAGCTAAATGGTCAATTTTTTTCACATATTCATCAGTTATCTTTTGAACTTTTTCTTTTCCACGCTTTTCTTCATCTTCACTTAAATCTGATTTTTCAATATCATCATTGGCTGCTCTTCTGATATTACGTAAAGCCACTTTTGCGTCTTCAGCAAATTTCTTTGCCATTTTCACATATTCTTTACGACGTTCTTCTGTCAAAGCAGGAACATTAATACGAATAACTTCACCATCATTTTGTGGAGTTAAGCCAAGATTTGCTTCATAAATCGCATGTTCAATATCTTTTAAAATACTTTTATCATATGGCTTAATCATAAGTTGACGACCTTCTACAACAGAAATACTTGCTGTTTGATTTAAAGGTGTTTTCTCTCCCCAATAATCAACTGCTACACGATCTAACATTGTTGGATTCGCACGACCAGTTCTGACTGTAGAAAGTTCATGATTTAATGCGACGATAGATTTTTCCATTTTTTCACGCAATTCTTCTAAAATCAATTCTAACATTTTTATTTTCCTCCTTTTGAGATAATTGTTCCAATTGATGCCCCATCACATGCTTTTGCAATGTTACCATCTTCTTGCATATTAAAGACACACAAATCAATTCCATTATCTTTACATAATGTAATGGCTGTTTGATCCATAATATGTAAATCTTCATTTAAAACATCTAAATAAGTAATATGGTCATATTTTTTAGCTGTTGGATCAACTTTTGGATCAGCTGAATAGACACCATCTACACCATTTTTTGCCATCAAAATAACATCAGCATTCATTTCAGCAGCACGTAATGCAGCAGTTGTATCAGTTGTAAAGAATGGACTACCTGTTCCAGCACCGAAAATAACGATACGTCCTTTTTCTAAATGACGAACAGCTCTTCTACGAATATAAGGTTCAGCCACTTCTTTCATATCAATTGCTGATAACAATCTTGTATCTAAACCAATAGCTTCTAAGGCATTTTGTAATGCCATACCATTCATTACAGTAGCAAGCATCCCCATATAATCAGCAGCTGCTCTTTCCATTCCCATATCACTACCAGTTTTACCACGCCAGATATTTCCACCGCCACAAACAATTGCAATTTCAACATCTAAATCTTTTGCATCTTTAATTTGTCTTGCAACATCAGCTACCACAATTGGATCAATTCCAAATCCTTGTTTACCTGCTAATGCTTCACCACTTAACTTCAACAATACTCTTTTGTACTTCATATAAATCTCCTTCATTTTATAAGAAAAGGGCACAAAAAAGTGTCCTCCCCCGTATATAATTATCCTTTCATTTGAGCAGCAACTTCTTCAGCAAAGTTTTCTTCTCTTTTTTCCATTCCTTCACCAACTTCGAAACGAACCATATCTAAAACTTTTCCATTTCCTAAGTATTGAGCTACTGTTTGATCAGAATCTTTAATGAATGCTTGATCTACTAAGCACATTTCTTTTAAATTTTTGTTTAAACGACCCTGAACCATTTTTTCTACAATATTTTCTGGTTTAGGTTTAGCACTATTGGCATTTTCTTCCATAGCTTGTGCTTTTAAAACTGCTAATTCACGATCTAAAATTTCAGCAGGGATTGCAGTTCTATCAATATATTGAGGTGCAATTGCAGCAACTTGCATAGCAATGTCTTTCGCTTTTGTTTCATCAATACCAGCAACTTTAACTAATGCAGACATTTTTCCACCCATATGAGAATAAGCACCAAAAACTTCATCAGCAGTTTTTGTTAAAACTGAAAATCTTCTTAAGCTTAATTTTTCTCCAATTTTACCACTTTTTTCTGCAATAACAGTTTCTAAATCTTTTCCATCAACATCTAATTTCAAAGCAGCATCTAAATCAGCTGGTTTGTTTGTTAAAATAATTTTTGCTACATTAGCAACTAATTCTTGGAATTCAGCATTTTTTGCAACAAAGTCAGTTTCAGAGTTAACTTCAACAATTGAAGCTGCATCTCCATCAATAACAAAAGCAGTTAATCCTTCTGCAGCAATACGATCAGCTTTTTTTGCAGCTTTTGCGATTCCTTTTTCTCTTAACCAGTCAAATGATTTTTCTAAATCACCATCACATGCTTCTAATGCTTTTTTACAATCCATCATTCCAGCACCAGTTTTTTCACGTAATTCTTTTACTAATTTTGCATTAACAGCCATTTCTCTATCCTCCATGTTATTTTTTATAAAAAAGGGAAAGACATAAGCCTCCCCTTAATTCAACTATGCTTCAGTTTTTGCGTCTTTAACTGCAGCTGGTTTGCTTACTTCAGCAGGTTTGTTATTTCTAGGACGTCCAGCGTTTTTATATCTAGGTCCTCTTTGTTTACTTTCTTCTACAGAAGCAACAGCATCATTCATTGAGACTTCTTTGTCATCTTCATCTTTTACATATGCAACAGTTACAGGTTCACCTTTTGCTTCACATACAGCATCAGCCATAGCTGCAACAATTAATTTAACTGCTCTAATTGCATCATCATTTGCTGGGATAACATAATCAACTTCATCAGGATCACAGTTAGTATCAACAATACCAAATACTGGAATTCCTAAGATTTTTGCTTCTGCAACAGCATTATGTTCAACTTTAGGATCAACTACGAATAAAGCATTAGGTAATCTTCTCATTTCTTTGATACCACCTAAGTTCTTTTCTAACTTAGCTTTTTCTTTCATTAATAAGACTGCTTCTTTCTTAGTGAATAATTCTAAAGTTCCGTCTTCTTCCATTTTTTCTAATTCTTTTAATCTTCTAATTCTCTTTTGAATAGTTTTGAAGTTTGTTAAAGTTCCACCTAACCAACGAGAATTGACATAGAAACTTCCAGATCTTTCAGCTTCTAACTGAACAGCTTCTTGAGCTTGTTTCTTAGTTCCTACAAATAAAACTTTTCCACCTTTTGCAACGATATCCATCATAGCTGCATAAGCTTCATCAATTTTATCAGATGATTTCTTTAAATCGATGATATAAATACCATTTCTTGAAGTGAAAATGTATGGAGCCATTTTAGGATTCCATCTTTTTGTTTGATGTCCAAAATGAACACCAACTTCTAATAATTTTTTCATTGAAATTACTGCCATTGTAACTTCCTCCTTTTTTGTTTTTTTCCTCCACTGTTTCTAACATAAACCACCAGTTGCCTAGCACTCGATTTATGAATTCACAATGTGTGTATTTGAAATACCTGTTGTATGATAACATATACCTTCATAAAATACAAGATAATTTCAATTTTTTCCTACTTTTTTATGTTTTCTAACAAATCAAACATTCTTTCTTTTTCATCACTTAAATATCCATTTATAAAATAATAATTTTGATAACCTCTTCGATATACAAAACGATCATGAACTACGCTTTTTCTCTTTTGTGAAAAAGTTGGAATCTGACTATAGTATCTCCGTAAATAATCAGGAATAAACTTATATAAATAAAATTGCTGAAGCAATAAATAACTAAGTATGACAACTGTATTTGTTTGAATATAAAAAGCAAATAAGAAGCTATACACAAAAACTGAGATTTTAAGCTGCAAGAAAAGAGATTTTTTTAAATCCATAATACTTTGCAGCAACAACCCAATCACCCGACTCCCATCTAATGGATAAATTGGCAATAAGTTAAAAGCAAAAACAAACATATTCATAGTTAACAAATAATCCTGATAAATACCTTGAGTGAAATTTTGAATCATTATCCATATAAAGAAATGGCTACATGGCCCAGCTGCGACTACACAAATTTCCTGCCAGATTGAATGAAAATAAAAATCAT
Source organism: Candidatus Stoquefichus sp. SB1 (assembly GCF_001244545.1). Taxonomy (NCBI): domain Bacteria; kingdom Bacillati; phylum Bacillota; class Erysipelotrichia; order Erysipelotrichales; family Erysipelotrichaceae; genus Candidatus Stoquefichus; species Candidatus Stoquefichus sp. SB1. Next base: position 327,746 of record NZ_LN852693.1, read on the forward strand.
GTAAAGATAAATATGCACCAAATGGTAAAACGACAATTTTTTCAATTTCAAAACGAAAATAATATGCCATCATGAGATGGCATAATTCATGTAAACAAACAATCATCAAAGTCGAGAGATACCATTTTAAATAGCCTCCTAGCCAAGCCAAGAGGAAATAAAGGAGTGTTAATTGATGAATTTCTATTTTATGATATAAGTTCTTCAAACGTCGAATAATCAATTTCTTTTTCACCCTGTGTAAAAACAATCATCACCTTGTCTTTATATGTTCCTAAAATCGTCGCTGCATCAACTTGATCATAAGCACTCACAAAAACATCAGTTAATTGTCCATAAGTGACCTCTATATTGTTTTCTAACAATACGGTTACATATTGACCCAATATATCCTGCTTCCCCACATAAATAACACGTCCTTTATCAAAATTAAGAACCTCATTAGACTGATTGGTATAATAATTATCCTTAATATTTGTATAACTCACCTGACTTGATACAGTCGCACTTTGATCGCCCTTTTGAAATGAAAGAAGCTGGTGATTGATCCATTTTGTTAGTTCTGTAAAATGCAGATCATTTAACACATAATCTTTTATATATTCACCATTGGGACTGACTTTCACATAAGCACATACCGCCACACCAACCAATAAAACAACCATGCATTTAATCATTGCATTATACAATTTTAAAAAATGATGATCTGTTAATTGCGGATGATGCATTCCTTTACGCTTTTCCATTCTTTTTCTAATCTCATCAATATCATTCACAAGTTTGTCACCTCAATTAAACTTATGAAATTATTATCCAAAAATACGTTCAAACAATGGTTTTTTCTTATTTTTTTGAAAAGGAACTTCAATTCCTTCTAAACGTTTAACAATTCTATCAAAACATCGACTAGTCGACAAATTCTTCTCCATATATATTGGCATTCCTTTATTATTAGCCTCAATCATTGCATGATCATCATAAACAATTCCCAATAAAGGAATTGATAAAATATCATATGCATCTTTTAAATTGAGACTTCTTCCTTTATGTATATCTTCATCATTATATTTATTGACAAGCATATGTAATTGAGTAATGCCTTGTTTTAATAATAATCCAACAACGCGATCTGCATCTCTAAGGGAAACAACGTCTAGTGTTACAACAATAATTGCTTCCTGACATAAACCACTAGCATATTGAAAGCCTTTCTCAATCCCGGCTGGACTATCAATTAAAATATAATCAAAATTTTCTTTAAGCTGTTCAATCATTTTAATCATATAATCAACATTTAAATTTTCAAATGATAAAGACTTACATGCTGGTAACAAATACAAAGAATCCATTCTTTTATCTTTCACTAGTATTTGATTTAAAGAACATTTATTTGCTATAACATCCTTCAAATCATATATCACTCTATTTTCAAGACCCATCATTACATCTAAATTCTTGAGTCCAAAATCCGCATCTATTAAACAGACTTTTTGGCCAGTTGCAGCTAATGCGTATCCCAAATTAATTGACATACTGCTTTTCCCAACGCCACCTTTACCTGATGTAACCACAATAGTTCTGCTCATACCCATCCTCCTTCATTGTCCTAATCTGGTTATCTTTATAATAGACACTTGTTAGTGCAGAAGTTGTCAAATTGTGCAAAGATTGTTGATTTATTATGATTTGTGCATTTTTAAAATCATGACCATAAATTTTCACATCTTCATTCATTGCGACAATTGTCCCTTTTACAGCATTTAAAAAATAAACATTGTCATAACAATAAACATAGCTTCCAGGATTCACAGTTCCTAAAAACAATGTTTCATGATGAATAAATAATTCTTCCCCATTATGTAATTGTTCTCTTAAAATATCTAATTCATGTCCCCTCTTTGGCAAAGACATACCATCAAAAATCACTTTCTTTTTTGTTTTTAACAACAAGATTAAACTTTTTAATTCATCATTATCTAAAAGTCGACAACCAAAATCAAAAAACGCCCTTGGATAATAACCATCTTGTTGAAAGATAGGTTGATCCAAGAGCGTATTTAAATCATTTAAAAAAACATCAAATGTACAATTTTGATTCACTTTCATAACGAGAACTTCATTCATCCCTTTAACTTCAATATTCATTATTCCACCTCGATTTTCACTTTATTGTAGATCCAATAAACTCCTATCGATAAGACGCCATTGACTAATAACGTCGGTAATATCCTCATCAATAAAAATGATGTCACTGGATATCTTGTAATATTGGTAATCCACATAAGCCAATATAACACAATTTCTTGTGCAAAAATTGTCAAAACACAAAAAACCATTGCCTCAGGTAGACTTAAAGACTCTAATTTTACAATATATGATCGAATAAAGGCGATTAAACAATAAATAAGTATATATATAGCTAAAGAATTAGAATAAACAATTGAATAGTATAAACTACATAGGGCTGCAAAAAAATAGCGTTCAGCCCCATCAATTGTTTTAACAAGTAATGTAAACATCATTAATCCTATACAAGGAACAATTGTCAAGCCTGTTTTTGTATAATTATATGGCAAAAAGAAAGATAATGTACTGTCAATAATAAAACACAAAAAGACAATGAGAAAACATTTTAATAAATAACTATCTCTCATGCGCTTTCTCATTCGTCATTCACCCTTTGCACAACAGCGGCATAATTTAATGAATTAAAATCTGCACTAGGTTTAACCATACAAACAGATTCTGTCGCATCATCTCCAACTGTATAATTATCGACAGTTCCAATTAATATTCCTTTAGGACTCTTACCAGCACCACCTAAGCCACTTGTCACAACTTTAGCACCCTTTTCAATTTTTTCAACATCGCTTAATAATGTTACACGATAGCTTTTTGTACTTAAATCATAACGATTTAAAAGCCCATAGTATTCATCATCACCACTCATAATCATAATTGGCAACTGACTTTTTGCATTTTCACTTGATAAAAGCGTAACAGTCGAAGAAATTTCACTGACATTTGTAACTGTTCCAATCATTCCTTTAGCACCAATTACAGCCATACCTTCTTTAATACCAGAAAGATTACCTAAATCAATTGTCACTTGATTGTTCCAATTTTCAGCATCTCGAGAAATGACTTTTGTATATTTTACACGATAGTCTGTCGATAAATAATCAATTTCTGTCATTTCTTTTAATTGATTCAATTCTGATGATATCACATCATTCATAGCTGATTCTCGTGCTAAATTATCTAATTCCTGCTTAAGTTTAGCATTCTCCTTATAAACATCCTTTAAATCATTGTATTCTTCAAATAAACCACTCACATATTGAATTGGTGCTTTAATAACATAATATTCAATATTGGCGATTGTATCTTTAAACATTGTTTCAATGCTTGTTGCTGAACGACTTGTTACTAATGTTACAACAGAAAAAAGCACCAAAACAATAGTCACAATAATAATCCTTTTATTTTGTTTATTTCTTTTATTATTATTCTTATACAAAATATCACCCCTAGTCTGCATACATTATAATATCTAGAGTCAAAAAAAGCAATTCGAGAAAAGGATTTTATCAAATTAATTCATTTGCCGACAATTCCGTCTTCTATAATCAAACCAGTATATAGTATTCCCTTTTTTATTTTCACTTATTATTTAATGTTAATAAATGATCTTTTTTTAAAAATAATGTTTTTCAACCCATCTGTTAGATATAAAAAATATGCTCTGCTTCAAAACTATAGAATTGATTCCAGCCAATAATCAAATGATCAACTATTTCTATAGACATCATTTCACCTAATTGTCTAAACATTTCTGTCAGTTGCTGATCTTCAGGACTTGGAGAAGCATCACCGCTAGGATGATTATGTAATAGGACAAGTTTAGCGCTATTTATATTAATTGCTTCTTTAAACACTTCACGCGGTGTCACAACACTCATGTTGATGGAACCAATAAAAATGGTTTTTTCTTTTAAAACACGATTTTTATTATCTAAGCATAAAATCACAAAATGTTCCTGTTTTAAAAACATCAATTCATTTTTGACACGCTCATAAATATCCATTGGTGACAATAAAGATTGTTTAGGTAAGGCATTCTCTTTTAAACGTTTTGCGATTTCTATAATACTTAAGATCTCAATCGCCTTGGCAGTTTTAATTCCTTTTAACTTAATAAGATGTGCATAAGAAACATGATTTAATTGAGAAAATCCACCAATTTCATTTAATAATCTTTGAGATAACTGTAGAACTGATTCTTCTTTATTACCCGTTCTTAATATTAGTGCTAATAATTCAACATTACTCAACGATTCTATTCCATAAGTCATCGCTTTCTCTCTTGGGTTTTCTTCTTTTGGCAATGATTTAATCATGTGTTACTCCTTTCGCTAAATCTGTTAATAATTCATCAATTGTAACATCTGCTCCTACAACATATGATTTCATAATTCCTTTTACTTCTGCAGCATGTTTTTCAATTGCTTTTTGATCTTCACTAATCATTGATAAAACATAATATTGATTATCTTTTTGATAACAATATCCCTCAAATCCCTGATTCTTCAATTCTGCTAATTTTTCATCTTTATTGCTTTCTTCTTTATAAATCCCAACTTGATATGCATAAAATGTTTTTTGCGATAATAAACTTCCATATGTAAACAATAACATACATACCAAAGAAAATAAGATTCCTAAAATAACAACTTTCCATTCAAATTTCATTTTTTTCACCTCAATAATTATATGCTATAGTAAAAAAAATATGAAAGGCATATGCCTTTCACATTTTTAATTACGCCATTCAATATTAACGAGACGTGGTATAGAGATACGCCCTTTCTTAGACTTCCATATCTTATAAATTCCTGCTCCCAATAGAAGATATATTAATGCTGTCCCAATGAGTGAGCCTCCTTGTATCTCATATTGTTCTTGTAATGTAAGTTCTTTCATATCTATCCTTCCTTTCATAAGTAGCCCCTATACTATATATATACACATTTATTTTCGATTTTTCTTTTTTTTAATGAAAAAAAGTGAAATAAATTTTCACTTTTTACATTTTTTCGATTTTTTCTTTAACAGCATTATATTTTGACTGATAATCTGCCAATTTTGTTTTTTCAGCTTCTACCTTTGCAGCGGGTGCCTTATTCACAAAATTCGGATTAGATAACATTCCTTCACAACGCTTAATCTCACTTGTTAGTTTTTTTAGTTCATCTTCTAATTTTTGTTTTTCAGCAGATAAATCAATATAATCTCCTAATTCAATAATAAGAGCATTTCCACCTTTGATCATTTCTGTTGCCACATTAGCAGAACTTTCGACATTGTATCCAATACATTGGGCATGACATAATTTATAAATGTATGGTGCTAAATCTTGTAAAAGAGTTTCTAAAGCTTCATCATTTGTTTGAATACTATAAGCAATTTCAATTGCGTTTTTAATAACATATTGAGCACGCATATTTCTAATTCCTTTAATAATATCAAAAAGATACTGGAATTGATCATTAATTGAAGAACTTTCAAATTCCTCACGTACAGTTGGCCAAGCTGAAATACAAATAGATTCTTCTAAATGAGGAATTGATTGATAAATCTCTTCCGTTACAAATGGCATAAATGGATGTAATAATCTGACTATTGCATTTAAAACATAAACTAAAGTATTTTGAGTTGCTGTTTTTTCAATTGCATCATCACTATTTAAATGAACCTTTGATAATTCAATATACCATGAACAAAAATCATCCCAAATAAAACTATACAATTCACTTCCAACATTAACAAATTCAAATTTATCCATGTTGTCATCAACAGAAACAATCACATCATTTAATCTTTTTAAAATCCATTGATCAGATAGATTCAAATGTTCAAATGATAAGTCAGCATATTGCATATCTTCATCAATATTCATCAATACAAAACGAGCTGAGTTCCAAATTTTATTAATAAAATTCCATGAAGCTTCTAATTTTTCAGGTACATATCTTAAATCCATACCTGGTGCAGAATTCGTTGTTAAGAAGAAACGAAGTGTATCAGCCCCATATTCATCAATAACATCCATAGGATCAACACCATTACCTAATGATTTAGACATTTTTCTTCCTTGTTCATCACGAATCAAACCATGAATTAAAACATTTTCAAATGGACGTTCACCAGTAAATTCAAGTGATTGAAAAATCATACGTGAAACCCAAAAGAAAATAATATCATAACCAGTTACTAATGTATTAGTTGGAAAATATCGTTTCAACAATTCGTTTTCAGTATCTGGCCAACCCATTGTTGAAAATGGCCAAAGTGCACTTGAAAACCATGTATCCAAAACATCTTCATCCTGCTTCCAATTTTCTAAGTCAGCCGGTGCTTCTTTTCCTACATAAACTTCACCAGTTTCTTTATGATACCAGGCTGGAACCTGATGTCCCCACCAAAGTTGACGAGAAATACACCAATCTTCAATATTTTCCATCCACTGCTGGAATGTTTTTTCAAAACGTCCTGGCACAAAATGAACTTTTGAATCCTGATTTTGATTTTCAAGTGCTGCCTGTGCCAAAGGTTTCATTTTTACAAACCATTGTTTAGATAAATAAGGTTCAACAATTGCATGACTACGTTCAGAATGTCCAACTTGATGCATATGAGTTTCTATATGATCAACAACACCGGCAGTTTGAAAATCTGCAACAAGTGCTTCACGACATTCAAAACGATCCATGCCAACATATTTTCCACATAAATCATTCATTGTTCCATCATCATTCATACAGATTGGCATTGCCAAATGATATTTTTTAGCTAAAGCAAAATCGTTTGGATCATGTGCTGGTGTACACTTCATAACAGCTGTTCCAAAACTCATATCTATGTAACTATCTGCCATAATAGGTAGTGGATCACCATTTGCCGGATTAATCGCATGCTTTCCAACCAGATGTGTATATCTTTCATCATCAGGATGAACAAAGATAGCCTGATCAGCAAACATTGTTTCTGGACGTGTTGTTGCAATGACTAATGTTTCATTAGTTTCAACAACTTCATATTTAAAATAATACATATGTCCTTCTATTTCTTTATGAATAACTTCAATATTAGATAATGCTGTTCGCTGTACCGGATCCCAATTGATAATACGTTCTCCTTGATAAATCAGTCCTTTTTCATAAAGTGCAACAAAAACTGTTTTAACAGCTTCACTTAATCCATCATCAAGTGTAAATCTTTCTTTTGAATAATCTAAAGAAAGACCTAATTTTTCCCATTGGCTACGAATAATAGATGCATATTCTTCCTTCCAAGACCAAGCTTTTTCTAAAAACTTTTCACGTCCTAAATCATAACGAGAGATTCCTTCTTCTCTTAAACGAGCTTCAACTTTTGCTTGCGTTGCAATCCCTGCATGATCCATTCCAGGCAACCATAATGCATCATAACCTTGCATTCTCTTATATCTAATAATCATATCTTGTAATGTTGTATCCCAAGCATGACCAAGATGAAGTTTACCAGTTACATTAGGTGGTGGAATCACAATGCTATAGGGTTTCTTTGTTATATCCCCTGCTTCAAAATATTTTTTTTCAATCCATGTCTTGTATTTTCCAGCTTCAACTTTTTGATGATTGTATTTACTCGCTAATTCCTTCATTATCTTCAACCCCGTTCTCTTCTATTTCTTCAGGAATATCATAATCATAAAAATCTTCTTTATGATCAAGTATATATTTTGTTAATTTTTCATTTAAATTTGTTGTACTTACCATTGCAACAAATTCATTGGTAAAATCTGTAAAATTATATCTCGTATAAATCCCCATATCTGGATCATTTTCATCATCTTCTTCATCGTTTTCAATAATTTCTGCAAAACGTCTCGCTGCTTTCATTAAATCAGCAATCTCATGCGCTCCTACTTCTTCAAAAATATCCACAATAATAGGAACATAAGGCTTATTAGAAGGACTCAAGAAAAAACTATGCAATGATGCACCTGAACCTTCTAATGAAGAACTTACCTGATAAATACCATAAATGACTTTTTCAGGATAAGACATTTTTTCAAAATAATGATCAAAATCTTCATCTTCTTTTCTTATACAATGAAATAAAACAGCTGCAGAAACATCCTCTCTAGGACATTCATCAAATACACCTGGTCTTAAATATGTATATTTCTCTCTTTTTTCTTCATAAGCTTTTTGTCTTTCTTTTCTGATTTCTTTATTTTTCTTAATTCTTTTCATAAAGAAATAACTTAAAAATACTAATGAACCAATAAATAATACCCATACTAATAAAATTTGCCAACTCATCCTTTTTTCCTCCTTTAAATAAAAAAGAACATTCGCTTAAGGACGAATGTTCGTGGTACCACCTTAATTTATATACTCTCGTATACCTCAAAACTTTAACGCAGTTCTACGTGTTTTTCTACTATTCATTCAAAAAACATACTCCGAGGCTACCTTCCACTTCTTCTTCTATCTCTTTTCACCAACCAGAGACTCTCTTTAAGAATACAAAATGTACTCCTCCTCATCAACGTAACATCATTTTAACAAAGCCCTGCTTTAAAGTCAAATACAAATGTATTTTTAGATAAAATATCTAATGTATTTTTAGATAAAATAAGTCCTGTTGTTGGATAAATAATCCAAACAATCATTAATTAAAAAAGTAAAAGCTTTCTTCATCCCTAATTCATTTTTTATGATAATTGAGTAATAAAATTGTGAACAGAGTCCAAATAATACATCAATCGAGATAATTTAATAATATTTTCTATTTCATCATGTGTATAATCAATTAATGGAACAATATTCATTAAACAACAAAGTAATAACTTTTCATCTTCTTTCAATTCTACTTTCTTAAGATAATATTCACTAAAACAATCTAAATCAAACAAAATATCTGGTATTCTTTGATAAATATCAAATAAATCATAAATTGGTAGATCTATACAAACATTATCAATTGATATGAATCTTTTTTCTTTTAAAGAAATATGATCATAGTCAAAATGTTTATAATTCATACATACTCTAATTTGATGATATTGAGCGGTATGTTCCATATATCTTGATAAATACTGCCGCGCACTACACAAAGATTCATATATACGATAATAATTCATGACTAACATCCATTGACTAGGTGAACGCATAGCAATATTTTCAAAATTTTGAATCATTTGTTCATAATATGCACTACGTTCATTGATAATTTGAAGAATATCCTGATTTAATGTATCAAAATATTGCTTATTCACTTTGGTATAATAAAAACTATGATAATGAAGATATGCAAGTGTTTCAAAATAAAATTTGATTTTCATTTCTTTAAGCATACCTTGACTATTATCAATGTATGGCATCAAATAAACATATTGGTTTTGATAGACTGTAAGATACTCATTGTTTTTATTTAATAAAATCTTTGTAAAACATTCCAAATGTAATGTTTCAATATACTCATATATTGTTTCTAGATGTTTATCGTTTACAACTTTTAAAACAAAGTAACCTTCTTGACTTTTGACTTTATAAACATGTGATGTTAAAGTAATTAATCCAATAGCATGAATACCATAATAATCTAAAATCAATTCTTTCATGAATAATATGGCACAATAACAATCGTACCTTGGGTCAATGGACGATCATGATTGTATGCTTTAAGTTGGTACTCATCTACCTGATAATGTTTTGCAATTGACTGATAATTATCTCCATCCTGAACAATATATAAATAATAAGTACCAAGATCTTCATCATCATCCTCATCATCATGATTTTCAATTTTTTCTTTGATTGTCATTTCTTGTGGCTTTGGGCTTTCTAAAATAACTGGTTCTTCAGTAATTGGTGGCATCTCTTCAATTGTTTCATTAACGGGCACAGCTACCTCTTCTTCTCTTAAAAGTTCTTCAATTTCTGAAGCAATATCTTCATCATCAATTGGTACTTGTGGTATGGCAGATGTTTCAATAACACGATCTTCATCATCCTGCACACCATAAATACATGCCTGTATAACAAGTGTTAAATTACCATCATTGAGAGTATAATCAAAATCTTCAACCTTCACATGAAAGTCACGTTTATCCGTAATTTTCTCAAACTGTGCTAAAATATCTAAATCAATGGTTTCATGAAAACTATTTTTAGTCTGATCATCTTTATACTCACCATTAATCATAATACTACCAACTGCACGCATCCCTTGATTTTCCATTTTATAACTAATAGATTCATCAACAGAAATAGACACCAATTCTTTTAATTGATGATTCAAATCAACTAATTTTTTAAAATATATTTTTTGCATACTTTCCCTCCTAAGAAACTGTATGCAGAAAAATACAAATTATGAAAAAAAAGAAGTCATCACTTCTTTTCAAATAATTCTATCGCCTGTTTTAAAACAGCAGCTCCATTCATCATACCATATTCACGCATTCCAATATTAGCAATTGGAACATTTGGTGCTTCAGATTCAATTTTCTTTTGAGCATAACGAACTTGTGGTCCTAACAAAATAACATCGGTCTTTTGAGCATTTGCTTTGACTTCATTTGCCCCTACTGCCCAAATATCCACTTCAATATTCTCTTCATCTGCTGCTTTCTTCATTTTTTCAACTAACAAACTGGTTGACATCCCCGATGCACAACACAACATAATTCTGATCATATTCATCCCCCTTACTTGTCACATTATACAACAATTTATAAAATTTGTTAAGAAATTATTTATCACATAGTTTTAAAATACAATCCCAAATTTCTTCAATTCCTGTTTTAGATAAACTAGAAAATCTAACAAACATATCATCTTTATCAAAAGACAATGTCTCTTTAATTAACTTTTCATTTTTCTTTAAATCATTTCTTTTTAGTTTATCTTCTTTCGTAGCTACAACAATAACAGGAATCTGATAATATTTTGCATATTGATACATTTCAATATCATCACGAGTTGGTTTATGTCGATAATCAACAATTAATACTAATCCTTTTAAAGTATCACGTTCTTTCAAATATGTATCAATCATTTCACCAAAGCTTTCTTTAATTTTATCATGGACTTTTGCAAAGCCATAGCCTGGTACATCAACGAGACGTAATTCATCATTAATGTTAAAGAAATTAAGTGTTCTGGTTTTTCCAGGCGTTCCTGATACTTTCGCTAGTTTACTATGATTTGTAATTGTATTAATGAGACTTGATTTTCCAACATTACTACGTCCAGCCAAACAAATCTCTGGCAAATTATTTTCAGGCCATTGTGATTTCCAAGCTGCACACAATACGAATTCAGCTTTTTTTATTTTAAACATTGTCTTCCTCCTTATGCAATATACACATTTCTTTTCTTTATACATCTTAACATAAAAACATCAAAATACCTAGTAAAAAAAGAACTGTTAAAAACCCATTAAAACCTATCTTAAAAAATCATTTTATGATCATAAAAAGCAAAAAAGAGTCCATAGACTCTTATTTGACTAAAGCATTTTCTAAAACAGTATCAATATGATCAGCTAAAACAATTTTTAAATCTTTTTGAACTGATTGAGGAATTTCATCTATATCTTTTTCATTATCTTTAGGAATAATAATTGTACGAATTCCACTACGATGAGCAGAAATAGATTTTTCCTTCAGTCCACCAATTGGTAAAACTTGTCCTCTTAAAGTAATTTCTCCTGTCATTGCAACATCATCACGTACAGGTCGATTACTAAACGCTGATAAAATTGCAGTTGTTAAAGTGACTCCAGCACTTGGACCATCTTTTTTCACTGCTCCTTCAGGAACATGAATATGGATATCTTCCTTATCAAAAGCAATATCCTGTAATCCATATTTTTCACGATTTGCTTTCATATAATCAAGCGCAATCGATGCTGATTCTTTCATCACATCTCCCAATTGTCCAGTAATAATAAATTTACCTGTACCATTAAAATGGTTTACTTCAATTGGTAAAATATCTCCACCATATTGTGTATAAGCCATACCAGTCACAACACCCACTTGTGGTTTATCTAATTTCTTAGTATGTTCAAATGGTGCTTTGCCTAAATATTCTTCTAAATCCTTCACTTCCACAATTAATGAAAGTGCAGCATTTTTTAGAATTTTTAATACAGCCTTACGACAGATTTGAGCAATTAATCTCTCTAATTGTCTCACCCCTGCTTCTCTTGTATAATGACGAATAACAGACATCATTGTTTCATCAGGAATCACTAATTGTTCAGCTTTTAACCCATGTCTTTCAAGTTCTTTCTTTAAAAGATGACGTTTTGCAATTTCTAATTTTTCTTGTTCTGTATAAGAAGAAATTTCAATAATTTCCAAACGATCACGTAATGGTTCAGGAATTCCACCTAAATCATTTGCAGTCGCAATAAAGAGAACTTTTGATAAATCATAAGGTTCTTCTAAATAATTATCTGAAAAGAATTGATTCTGTTCAGGATCCAACACTTCAAGCATAGCACTTGTTGGATCACCCTTATAATCACTAGACATTTTATCAATTTCATCCAATAAGAACACTGGATTAATAACACCAGCCTTTTTCATACTTTGGATAATTCTTCCTGGCATAGAACCTAAATAAGTTCTACGATGACCTCTTACTTCTGCTTCGTCTTTCACTCCACCTAAGGAAGCTTTCACAAATTTTCTTCCTAATGCTCTAGCAATAGACTTAGAAATAGATGTTTTTCCGACTCCTGGTGGACCAACCAAACAAATAATTGGAGCATTTAATGACTGTGTCATTTGTTTCACTGCTAAATGTTCAACAATTCTTTCTTTTGGCTTTTCTAATCCAAAATGATCTTCTTCTAAAACACGTTCAACTTCACTAATATCTTGAACATCTTCTGTCTCTTGATACCATGGTGTTTTTAAAACCCAATCAATATATGTTCTGACTACGTTAGCTTCTGAAGAAGCAGCAGGCATCATATCATAACGTCTTAATTCTTCTTCAATTTTATCTTTAATATATTGTGGATATGGTTTTGTATTGATTTCTTCTCTAATATAATCAGTATCATCTTCTTTATTAGGTGTATCCCCTAATTCTTCTTTAATAGCACGTAGCTTTTCTCTTAAATAATACTCTTTTTGATTCTCATCAATACTTTCTTTCACTTTAAGATTAATTTTTTCTTCTAACTCATTAATAACTTTTTCTTCTTCCATACTTGCTAAGACAAGTAATAGACGTTTATTAATATCACATTCAGCAAGAATTTTTTGCTTTGTTTGTAATTCTACATTAATATATTGACCAATTGTATCTGCTAATGCACTGGCACTCATACCTTGAGATAAATTTGAAAAGACTTCACGAGGAAACATTTGTAAGTTTTTATTCATTGATTGCATTTGTTCAGTTACTTTACGCACTAATGCAACTTCTTCTGTTTTCTCACCTTGAATATCTTCTAAATATTTAACCTTAGAGAATAAGCATCCATCTCTTTCTTCAAGATTTAAGATTTCAACTCTTTTTTGTCCTTCTACTGTTAATTTAATTGTTCCATGATTATCTCTCTTAATTCTTCTTTTGACTTTACACAATGTTCCAAAATGAAAAACATGATCATAATCTGTATTCTCATCAATTGGATTTTTCTGAGAAATAAAAACAATATTTTCATCAAATTCATTAATACTTTTTTCAATTGCTTTTAAGCTAAAACTTCTTCCAACATCCAAAGAAATTTCATGTGTAGGAAAAACAATCATTCCTCTTGTACAAATGACAGGTAAATCAACGACAATATCTAATTCTTCCATAATTCATTACCTCCTTTACAAAGATGAAATTCTTTATCATCCAGTTCTTCATTATTATATATAATAATGTTTCACTTGTCCATCCAAACGCCTTACTAAAACAAGACGCGTCAAGCGTCTTATTTCACGTTATCTTTGATTAATTGAACAGCTTTACGAGTTGCTAAATCTGATTTAATTTGTCCTAATTGACCTTCAAAGATTTTCTTGACTTCATCAAATTCTCTACCATAATAAGTAGCAATTTCTTTGATTTCTTCATCAATTTCTTCATCACTGACTTCAATGTTTTCAACTTTGACAATTTCAGCTAAAATCAAATTAAACTTAACACGTTTTTCAGCTTGTTCTCTCATTTCAGCTTTCATATCATCCATTGTTTTACCAGTTAATTGTTGGAACAATTCCATATTTAACCCCTGTTGAGATAAATTTTGTTCCACTTCTCTTAACATTTGATCCGTTTCAGTTGCAACCATTGCTTCTGGAACTTCTAATGGAGTATTTTCGATAACTGCGTTAAAAATATCATCACTGAACTTAGATTCTACTTCACTTTGTTTTCTATTTTTAATTTGTTCTTTTGTATATGTTTCTAAATCAGCTAATGTTTCAATACCATCAATATTTACATCTTTAGCTAATTCATCATCAATTTCAGGTAATACTTTTGATTTGATTTCATGAACTTTTACTTTAAAGATAACTTCTTGTCCTGCTAAATCAGCAGCTTGATAATTTTCTGGGAATGTCACGTTAATTTCTTTTTCTTCATCAACTTTCATTCCAACAACTTGATCTTCAAAGCCAGGAATAAATGACCCTGAACCGATTTCTAATTCATGATTTTCAGCTTGTCCACCATCAAAAGCGACACCATCTTTAAATCCTTCATAGTCAATAACTGCTGTATCACCGTTTTCAACAACACCACCATCTTTAATCACAAGTTCTGCAAATTGATTCTGATAATTCTTTAATTCAGCTTCAATTTCTTTCTTTGTAACTTTGACTTGACCTTTTTTAACATCTAAACCTTTATATTCACCTAATGTCACTTCAGGAGCAACTGGTGCAGTCACTGTTACTTTTAAGATGTCTTCAGTTAATTCATCAATTTTTACTTCTGGTTGTCCAACAGGATGAATGTCATTATCTAATAAGATTCCTGCATAACTTTTTTGTAAAATAACATCTGTTGCTTCTTCTAAAATAGCTGCTTTACCAATTCTTGCTTTCACCATTTTAGCTGGCGCATGTCCTTGTCTAAAACCATCAATTTTTACATTTTTAGCTAATTTGTCTAATGCTTTTTTTTGTGCATCTTGCCACTCTTCAGTTGTAAAAGTGACTTTTACTTCCATCATACATTTTTCTAGTTTGTTACAAACTGTTTCCATTTATACTTCCTCCATTATTTCAACACGCATATTATACATGAAACATCATAAGAATGCAACCATTTTAACACTCTATTTGCTTGAGTGCTAAAATTTGCTGTTCTATCTCATTTTTATCACAATAATACCATATTTCTAAATCTTCCAAGTCAACATCCATCGATTGTAATGTTGCTACATAATAATGTATAGCTGCTGCCCAAACATTATATTCATCATCATAAATCTCACGCGGATAAAATGCGTAAAGAATATATTCTAGATAATCAATACATTGTTCTAAGAGTACGGGATTATCTGATTCAATCACATTTTCTAGATATTTAAGAATCCCACTATATTGAGGCTGTTCTAAAACCAAAGGCATATAAGTTGGATTCATATCATATATCATTCCAAATTTTTCAATTTGTAAATCTTCATCAACCTGCTGATCAATCATTATTTCTAGTAATAATGTTTTTGCAAAAAAGTGACGATAAGGATTAACAAGATATTCACGAATTGTTGGAATAAGCATACGGACATTTAACTGCTGAAGTTGATCAATTGCCATATACAAAAGATCTTCATTACATTCTTTCTTTTTAAGAATCTGATCAATTTCTTCAACTGAAAAAATTTGATTTTTTGATTCCACTTCATAATTCATCTCTTGTTTTTCAAGTAAGATTTCATCATATGCTGTATTAAATAACATTTCATATTGATAAGGAATATATGGCATTGAAAGTTCTTCAATTAAAATATTAATAGCTTCATCAAACTCATTTAATTCCTTTAATGTTGTGACATACATTGAAACAACATCATAATATGTCTCTTTAGCATTTGCTTTTGCCCATGCACCTTCTGCTTTAGCCTTAGCGTATTCACCTAATCCAACTAAACAAACAAGACGCAAATAACGTGTATTTTCATCATTCATATCCGTTAATAATGAAAGTGCCTGAGTATATTCACCCATTTGAATCAATTCTTCAATCATTCTTCCACCTCCTTGACTTGCAATAGACATTCTATCAAAGATATAACTTTTAATCAAATAAAAGTCAAATTATTTTTCCTTAATAGCAATCTTTAGAACATCAATCAAATATTCATACAAATATTGATTTTTGCAAACCTCATAAACAAATGACATTTATATTATATAGAAATAACATATTTATATTTTGTCATAGAAAACAAATTTACTTCATACTCATATTCGTGATATAATAACAAAAGAAATGGAGTGAAGAAAATGATTATTGGTATACCAAAAGAAATTAAAAACAATGAAAATCGTGTATCTATGACACCAGCTGGTGTTATGGCTTTAACAAAAGAAGGTCATCAGGTCCTTGTAGAAACAAACGCTGGAATTGGTAGTGGTTTTAGTGATGATGAATATCGTCAAGCGGGCGCTACAATATGCCAGGTTGAAGATGTTTTTCAAAAAGCCAATTTAATTGTTAAAGTAAAAGAATATCTTGAGAGTGAATATAAATATTTACGTGAAGATCAAATGGTTTTCACTTATCTGCATATTGCTAGTAATGAACCTTTTGCAAAAGCTTTGATTGAATCACGTACAACTGCTATTGCTTATGAAACTGTTGTTTCAAAAAAACGAACTTTACCACTTTTGACACCAATGAGTGAAGTGGCTGGACGTATGTCAGTTCAGGTAGGTGCAACCTTATTACAAAAAACACATGGTGGCAGTGGTTTACTGCTTGGTGGTGTTCCAGGTGTCATGCCTGCTGAAGTCGTCATTATTGGTGGTGGAACTGTTGGTTTCAATGCTGCTCGTATTGCAAGTGGTTTAGGTGCTCAAGTTCATGTCTTTGATGTTGACGCTGAACGTATGGCATATATAGATGATATCAGCAATGGAACAATTCACACTATTTATAGTAATGAATATAATTTACGCAATGCTTTAAAAACCGCTGACCTGGTTATTGGAGCAGTCTTGATTCCAGGTGCACGTGCGCCAAAAATCGTGACAGAAGATATGGTTCAAACAATGAAACCAGGTAGTGTTATTGTTGATGTTGCTATTGATCAAGGTGGTTGTATCGAAACATGCGATCATACAACAACACATGATCAGCCAACATTTGAAAAATATGGTGTCTTACATTATTCTGTAGCCAATATGCCAGGTGCTGTTCCAAGAACTTCAACAATTGCTTTGTCTAATGCGACGCTTCCATACATTTTAAAATTAGCACGTTTAAACACAGAAGCTTTAAAACAAGATGAAGGATTCTTAGCTGGTCTTAATACTTATCAAGGTATGTATACGTGTCAAGCTGTAGCTCAAGCACTACATGCTTCTTATCACGACCCAAAAGAACTATTGTAATTAAAAATGTCATGTGTAATGCATGACATTTTTTAATTACAAAAAAAAGAATGATTTTCAAATCATTCTTTTATTCATCACCGAAACAAACACCTATTGCTTTAGCAGCTCTTACTAATTCACCATTTGGATCAACACGTTTTTGTTTACCAAATTTAGCATCACCAATAACTTCTTCTAAAGATGTATAATCCATATTTTCACCATGAAGTGTTACAACATTACCAAATTTTCCTTCATCAATAAGTTCACACGCTTTTACACCAAAGCGGATTGATAAAATACGATCATAAGCACTGATATCTCCACCACGAATAATATGTCCAGGGTTAACAGAACGAACTTCATGATTTGGAATCACTTTTTCTAAATCATCAGCAACTTTTGCAGCCAATCCACTATAACGCACTGGATCAGGTGAATCTTCAACAATCTTTCCAATGACTTTCGTACCATCAGCATATTTAGCACCTTCAGCAACCGCAATAACTGTATATGGCATACCAGCTTCATCACGTTTTGCAACATGTCTCGCAATATTTTCAATTGTAAATGGAATTTCTGGAATTAAACAAACACCAGCATTTCCAGCTAAACCAGCATATAACGAAATCCAACCTGCATCTCTTCCCATTAATTCACAACAAATAACGCGATGATGAGATTTTGCAGTTGTTTGTAAACGATCAATAAATTCAGTACCGACACTCATGGCACTGATAAATCCATATGTCAAATCAGTACTTGCTAAGTCATTATCCATTGTCTTAGGAACACCAATGACATTAACACCTTTTCTTGAAAAATCTCTCGCACTTGTTAGTGTCCCATCGCCACCAAGAACAACAAGAACATCAACGCCTGCTTTCTTTAAATTTTCGACACCGACATCACTAACATCTTTTTTAACCTTACCACCTTTTCCATCATCAACAAGATAATCAAAAAGGTTATCTTTATTAGAACTAAATAAAATAGTTCCTCCTTCTTTATAAATATCTTCAACTTTTTCTTCTGTTAATTCAATATAATTGTTATTGTATAAACCACGATAACCATAAACATAGCCAATAACTTCCCAACCATATTTAGAGATTGCCGTCTTTGTTATTGTTCTTATAACAGCATTTAATCCTGGACAGTCTCCACCACCAGAAAGCAATGCAATTCTTTTCACTTTCTTTTCCATAAATTCATCCTCCATTTTTTTCCTACTTATCTATTATAATAAAAATCGAGCAAGACTACAACACAAAAATGAATACGTTTACATATTTTTGTAAGAAAAAGCAATATTTCTAAAAATCTTTTTCTTCAATAAAGCAGTTTCCCTTCTGCTGATTCTTTGCTTTATATAGCATTTCATCAGCAACATGCATAACTTCCCAAATATTTCTCTTAGAATCTATCCAAGCCAATCCTCCTGAAGCATGTAAATAGACATCAGGATGCTGCAATAATGTTAATTTAACCTTTGACATTTCATTCCATAATTGCTCAACAAAATTAACAATATCTTTTGTATTTTCAAAATTATATAAAAACATACAAAATTCATCACCTGAACGTCGCGACAGTAGAGAACAGTCTGGTGCAAACATATTTAAGAAATAAGCAAACTTTGTTAAATAAATATCTCCAAAATCGTGACCGTACATATCATTAATTTGTTTAAAGTCATCCAAATCCAGCATAATTGCAGCAGCACATTTTAATTCATGATTAGAAATTAATATTTTTTCGACTTGTTGAATAAATGCTTTATATATGAAAAGATGAGTTAAAGCATCATGTTCAGATTTATATCTGAGTTGACAACGTTGCAAATAATCTTGTGTCACATCTTCACAAGTACCTAAAATATCATCTTCATAGACAACATGAATTTTGACATAATATTGATCTTTAAGACAATAAGTATTGATATCAACTTCATTTTGTAAAATACTTTCCAACTTTTCTAAGAAAAGTCTTTTATCTGCAAATAACTTTTTGGCTTCTTCGTCATCAAGATGTAAAAGATTTTTTAAACGTGATGTAACGAGAACATTTTGAACATCCTGACGGCATTCAAAAGCAGCAATTGGGACATCCGTCATTTCAATGATTTGTGAAACTTTAACTGTTGCATTAAGAATTCCTTCTATCATTGCATTAATATCTTGACTTAACGTTTCTAATTCAGGTGCTGTTTTCACATCAACCATACGATCCAAATGTCCTTTTTGAATATCATGTAAATCATCAATAATCTCATGAACACCACTAATAATATAGCGATTAACAATTTGATTAACAACAATTAATGAAACAACATAAATTAATAAAAGATAAAATGCAAAAGTTAATGTCTCACGCAAACGTGTTGCATATAATACTTCTTCTGGAATTCCAACCCCAAAAATAATGTTATCAAATTCTTGGGTTAAAATATAACGTTTCTTTTGATCAACAGTGAGAAACTTTCCGTCTGTAGCTGACTGAAAATCAGTTTGTGTTACACCTAATTCTTCAATATTATCAGTTTTGGCATATTTTTCATCAGTATGAGCAAGAAGTTCACCTGTATTACTATCAATAGCAAATAAGCTCTCACCTGTATCCGTAGGAATATTGGCAAATATATAAGCATAAGTATTTCGCTTTTTAGCTTCTATCAGTCGTGCTGGTTCTAATCCTACTTGCACAATTCCTTTTTCATCCGGCCTTGAAACACCTACATATTGCATCATTTTCTCTTCTGCTGTA
The DNA here is from genome assembly GCF_001244545.1 of Candidatus Stoquefichus sp. SB1. Lineage (NCBI taxonomy): Bacteria > Bacillati > Bacillota > Erysipelotrichia > Erysipelotrichales > Erysipelotrichaceae > Candidatus Stoquefichus > Candidatus Stoquefichus sp. SB1. The sequence continues at coordinate 348,132 of NZ_LN852693.1, forward strand.
TTTGGCTGCATCTCTTGAATAAGATAACTATCCTGAGAATCATTTTCAAGAATTGATAAGAATTCACTGGTCTGTTTTCCATCATGGAAATCAATACCAACATATTTTGAAACGGTTGAATAAACGATAATTCCTTTATCATTGGTGACATGCAATTCATCAACATTTAATAATTTTAAGATCTGATTTAATTCATTTGTTTTCTTAAGAATACTGGCATCTTTTTGAATCATATAGGAGAAAGCTTTCGCACGTGTCAAATAATCCTCATTTAAACTTTCTGTTAAAGTTGTTAATTCTAAATCATTATTTTGAACAACTGAAATCATTTGATCCATTTTATTTTGAAAAGAACGTTGTTTCTCATTGACAAGCGTTATTCCCACTGCATTATAATGGAACATTAAAATAACAATCATAGCTACAATCATAATCAACAACAAATATTTTCGAATTATTTTCTGCATAGTTATACCCCGATTCAACAATGATGTTTCTTTATTAATCATATCACATTTTTGAATATTTGAAAATCCATCAAAAAATCTCATCTAATGATGAGACTGATTTTCAAATTCTTTTAAGATTTCTTTAACTTTTTTAACAGGTAATCCAATGACATTATCTTTATCACCAATAATATAATCAACAAAACAATCTGCACTTCCTTGAATCCCATAGGCACCAGCTTTGCCCTGCCATTGACCCGAAGCAATATAGTCATCAATCAGTGATGAGATATCTTTAAAACAGACTATTGTTTTTTCGACAAAAGTGTACAATTCTTTACCAAAATAAATGGCAACACCAGTATAAACAGTATGTTGTTTCCCTGACAACATTAGAAGTATCTTTCTGGCAGCTTCTTCATCTTTTGCTTTGCCAATGATTTGCTCATTAAAATAAACAATTGTATCTGCTCCAATGACAATATCATTTGGATATTTTTGATGAATTGGATAGGCTTTATCAGCTGCTAATTGAGTCATTCTTTTAGAAATAGGTAATGATTGATCCATAATTTCATCAATAGAAGAAGCATCGATTATAAAATCGATGCCCTCTCTTTTTAACAATTCACGTCGTCTTGGCGACGAAGATGCTAAAATAATTTTATTCACCAGATTTTTCTTCCTTTGGTGCTACTGGTTTAGGAAGCAATGCTTTGCGTGAAACATTAACACCCTTATCTGTAATTTTTGTAACCTTTACTTTCACAACATCACCTAATTTTAAAACGTCTGAAACTTTATTGATTCTTTCATGAGCCACATCTCCAACATGTAAGAAGCCGTTTGTACCTTCAAATAATTCAACAAACGCAAATTTATCTTCTACACGGACAACTTTACCATCATAGATTTCACCAACTTCAGCTTTACGTACAATATTTTCAATGAGTTTAGCTGCTTTTTCAATTGCTTCTTGATCAAAATGATAAATTGTAACACGTCCATCTTGTTCAATATCAATTTTAACATCATCTGATTTTTCAATGATTTCATTGATATTCTTACCACCTGGGCCAATCACATCTTTAATTTGGTCTGGATCAATTTTCATCATAAAGACTTTTGGTGCATATGGACTTAATTGATTTCTTGGTTTATCAATAGCACCTAACATACAATCCATAATTTGTTGACGTCCAGCTTTTGCTTGAATTAAAGCTTCCTGCAAGATTTCTTTTGTAATTCCATCAATTTTAATATCCATTTGTAAAGCACAGATACCTTTTTTTGTTCCAGCAACTTTGAAATCCATATCTCCTAAATGATCTTCCATTCCTTGAATATCAGTTAAGATAGTATAGCTATCACCTTTTTTAACAAGTCCCATAGCAACACCACTTACTGGATTGCTAATTGGTACCCCTGCACTCATTAATGCCATAGATGAAGCACAAATAGATGCTTGTGATGATGAACCATTTGATTCTAAGACTTCAGAAACTACACGGATTGTATATGGGAACTCATCTTCACTTGGAATAACTTGTGCCAAAGCTCTTTCACCTAATGCTCCATGACCAATTTCACGACGTCCTGGGGCACCCATTCTTCCTGTTTCACCTACAGAATATGGAGGGAAGTTATAATGATGCATAAATCTCTTTTGATCTTCTAATCCTAAACCATCAATTTTTTGATGTTCACCTAATGCACCTAAAGTACACACTGAAAGCACTTGTGTTTCTCCACGTGTAAATAACGCTGAACCGTGAACTCTTGGTAATAAATCCACTTGTGCATTTAATGGACGCACTTCATCAATTTTTCTTCCATCTGGTCTTATTTTATCTTCAGTAATTAATCTTCTTACTTCATCTTTTTCTAAATCATGTAAAACCATTTTGACTTGTTTAATAACATTTGCTTCTTCTTTAAAATCAGCATATTCTCTTTCTTCAAATAACGCTACAACCTCTGCATTAATATCATCAATTGCACCATATCTTTCTAATTTACCTGGTATAGACACAGCTTTAATCATTTTTTCTTTAGCTAAAGCTTCTACTTCTTCAACAATTGCAGCATCTAATTCAAATAAAGGAATTTCAATTTTTTCTTTTCCACAAGCTTCAACAACTTTTTCTTGGAAAGCAATTAATTCCTTGATTTTTTCATGACCAAACATTAAAGCATTAAGCATAGTATCTTCATCAACTTCTTTAGCATCTGCTTCAACCATATTAATAGCTTCTTTTGTTCCTGCCACTTCAAGATTAATTAAACTTCTTTCCATATCCTCTGGTCCGGCATTAATTGTAAACTCACCATCAATTAATCCAACATTGACACCAGCAATAGGACCATTGAAAGGAATATCTGATAAACATAGTGCCAGTGATGCTCCAAACATTGCAGCCATTTCTGGAGATGCATCCTGATCAACTGACAATACTGTATTCACAACTTGTACTTCATTTCTAAATCCATCAGCAAATAAAGGACGAATTGGTCTATCAATCATACGTGCTGTTAATGTCCCATGTTCACTTGGACGACCTTCACGTTTTAAAAATCCTCCAGGAATTTTTCCTACAGAATATAACTTTTCTTCATATGTAACTGTTAATGGGAAAAAATCCACATCCTTTGGTTCTTTACCCGCAACTGCTGTAGACAAAATAACCGTATCATCATATCTCACCAAAACAGAACCATTTGCCTGTTTAGCTAATTCTCCTGTTTCTACAGTTAATGTCTTTCCATAAAACTCTAAACTAAATACTTGTTTTGACATATTATATTTCCACCTCTTCATTATCCTAGTCATTATAGCATAAATTGTCTTAATAACAAAACATTTATTTTGAGATATTCTACAATCATTCAAGAAAAAGAAACAATTTTCATTGTTTCTTTCCCAAATTCATCAAATGTTGATAAAAAATAACTATTAACATTTCATAAGATAAACATATACTTTATTTTAAAAGCAATCAAAAACATTATTTTATAACAAACATCATTATTCAAATCTACCTTTATATTCCTAGAAAAATACCAGCAACATTAAAATAAACCAGCAATGATAATGCATCAACAATTGTTGTAATAAACGGACTTGCCATAACTGCTGGATCAAAACCAATTTTATCAGCCAAAATCGGTAGAATACATCCCACTAATTTAGCAACAACAACTGTCACAAATAAAGTGAGACAAACCACAAATGCAACCAATGTCGTTGTCTGATCAATCAATAAAATTTTTACAAAATTAGCAATAGCTAAAGTGCCTCCAACAATAATCGAAACCTTCATTTCTTTCCAAATAACCATTGGCAGTTCTTTAAATTCTACTTCATCTAAAGATAAGGCACGAATAACAGAAACAGATGCCTGTGAACCACAATTTCCTCCTGTATCCATTAACATGGGAATAAAAGCAGTTAAGATAACATATGTAGACAATGCTGTTTCAAAACCCTGAATGATTTTTCCAGTGATAGAAGCCGATATCATTAATAATAAAAGCCATGGAATACGTTTTTTATAAGTTTCAAAAACACTTGTTTTCATATAAGGCTGATCAGTTGGTGTAATGGCTGCCATCATTTCAATATCTTCTGTTGCTTCTTCTTCTAATATATCCATAACATCATCGACTGTAATAATACCAACTAATCTATTTTCATTATCAACAACTGGCATAGCTGCAAAATCATATTTTTGGAATTGTTTTGCAACTTCTTCTTGATCATCTAATGTATGAACAGTAATCACATTTTCTGTCATTAATTCTTTGATATTTTCATCTTCACTTGCCAAAATGATTTCTCTTAATGTCACAATCCCTAACAGATGCTTTCTCGCATCAGTGACATAGCAAACATTAATTGTTTCTTTATCAAGTCCAATTTGACGAATACGTTCAATAGCATCACTTACACTCATATAAGCGCGTAAATCAACAAACTCAACAGTCATGATACTTCCAGCTGAATCCTCAGGATATTTTAACAAACTATTGATATCTTGACGCGTTTCTTTATCTGTTGCTGCTAAAACACGCTTTACAACATTCGCTGGCATCTCTTCAAGCATATCAACAGCATCATCAGAATACAAATCATTCATAATTTGTCCAATTTCACGATTTGTTAATGATTCTATAATCATTTGTTCATATTCTACTGGAATATATGAGAAAACATCAGCTGCACTATCTTTAGGTAATAATCTAAACAAACGAACAACATCTTCTCGATTATCTATTGTTTCAATGATTTCAGCAATATCTGCTTCATTTAAATCAACTAATAATTCTCTAATTTGATGATATTTTTTATTATTCAATAAATCCTTAATTTGAATTTCTAATTCTTCTATTCTTTTTTCCATAATTGTCCCTCCAAGATATTATTGTATATATAACGGATAACGGCTCAGGAACATCATTATTACCATAAAACATACAAATCACATCCTTTCATGACAAAATCTATCATTATTATAAACGAGAAAAAGAAAAAAAGATATTCTTTTTTTGAATATCTTTTATCTTCTTAATCCTAATCTGTCAACCAATGCTGTATATCTATCAATATCTTTATTTTTTAAATATTTTAATAAATCTCTTCTTCTACCGATTTTCTTTAAAAGACCTCTATTTGAATGATGATCTTTTTTATGAACTTTGAAATGTCCATTTAACTTATTAATATCAGCAGTTAATACAGCGATTTGTACTTCTGGAGAACCAGTATCTCCTTCTTTAGTTGCATATTCTTTAATAATAGCAGTTTTTTCTTCTTTAGTTAACATTTTCTTTCCTCCTTATTTAACTTAGCTATTTCCAAGGTATAGGTCGAGGACTCTTATATCCTAGATATAGCCGCACTAGTTATTATAAAGGATATTATACAGAAGTCAAGATTTTTTTGGAGTCAAATTCTATTCTTTTCAAGCACTTGAAAACATGTTAAAATAAATACAATTAGGAGATATATTATGCAAAAAATTGGATTTATAGGCGTTGGTGTGATGGGGAAATCTATGGTTAGAAATTTACAAAAAGCTGGCTATAGTGTGACCATCTACACAAGAACAAAAGAAAAAGTCATTGATTTAATTGATGAAGGCATTTTTTGGAAAGATAATGTAAAAGAGTGTGTAAAAAATCAAGATGTGATTATGACAATGGTAGGTTATCCTCATGATGTTGAGGATGTTTATTATGGTCAAGATGGCATCATTCAAAATGCTAAAAAAGGTGCACTCTTAATCGACTTTACAACTTCCTCACCTGCTCTAGCACAAAGAATTTATGCTGATGCCAAATCAGCTGGGTTAAATAGTTTAGATGCTCCTGTATCTGGTGGCGATATCGGTGCTCAAAAGGCAACCCTTTCAATCATGGTTGGTGGTGATTTGAATGCTTTTCATCAGGCAAAAGCTTTATTTGAAAGTATTGGTCAATCAATTCATCATGTTGGTGAAGCTGGGATGGGTCAACACACAAAAATGGCCAATCAAATTGTAATAGCTGGAACTATCGCAAGTGTTGTAGAAGCTATTCATTATGCGCATACAATGAATCTAGACACAAACATAATGATGCAATGTATAAGCCATGGAGCAGCTGCAAGTTGGCAGTTGGAACATAATGGACAAGCTATCATCGAAGAGAATTTTGAGCCAGGATTCTATATTAAACATTTTATTAAGGATATGAAAATTGCTCAAAAAGAGATGAGTATTCATAGTACACATCTCCAAGTTTTAGATCAAGTATTAAAAATGTATGAAAATCTCAATGAAAATGATAAAGGAACACAAGCTCTTATTCATTATTATGAAAAAGAGTAGTTCTTTTTTCTTTTTGACCTTTAATCATATAAATGGCTAATGCTAATAAAATAAATCCAATGAAATGTAACCAATCAAATTTTTCATTTAAAAAAAAGAGTGATTCAAAATAAGTAATAATAGGATTCAAACTCAAAAAAAAGCTTGTTTTTAATGCTCCTATTGTTCCAATAGATTTCATATAAATGACTTGAATATAAGCAAAACCAATTCCTGAAATGATGATAAATAATAACCAATGAAAAAGTGATATTTGTAATAATGGTTCAAAATGCAATTGTCCCTTATAATAACAATGAATACTTAAAAAGATAAAACCATATAATAACTCATAAAAAGATAATGTTAAACAATTGTGTAAGTTCCATTTTTGAATAAAAACATTGGCCAACATATATAAAAGCATACCTATAAACAAATACCAAAAACCAATCTTAATAGAAAAAATCTGAAAACGAATCGAGAGTAAAAAAGCAAAAACAGTAAGACAAATTGCTATATATTCTTTTTGACTCCCTTTTTGTTTTAACAATAAGATAGAAAACACAAAAGTTAATATAGGTGCTAATGCATTCATAAAAGCATTATCAATACCCTTCACTTCATTCATACCTAAAAAAGTAAAAAAGAAATTTAAATAAATAGCTAAAATACCAATAATCAAAGCTTTTTTTTGATAATCATATTGAAAAGATATTTTTTTCCATGCTAAATATCCACCTAAAAAAACAAATGATAAAAAAACACGCATAGTTGCCAATAATAAAAAGGGAATTTCATGCAATAAAAGCTTCATAACAATAACATTACTTCCCCAAAAAAAGCTTGCTAATAGAAGTTGTACATAAATAGACATTTTATCACCTAAAATAGTATGCACCTTTTTATAATATTTAAAAGTCAAAAAATTTTTTATGAATAATATTTGATAGAAATAAAATGAACCATCGTATAATGAGGTTCATTTTGCTTCTTAATATTGATGTGATTTTCCAACAATCTCATTGATATCCTGAATTCCCATTTCATCAAGGATATCATTCATTTCTTGAATGATTTTAGGACATGCATAAGGATCCACAAGATTTTGACATCCCACAGCTACAGCACTTGCTCCAGCAATCATCATTTCAATAGCATCCTTACCACTGCTAATTCCACCCATCCCAATAACTGGAATATCAACTGCCTGAGTAACCTGATAAACCATTCTCAAAGCAACTGGGAAAATTGCTGGTCCACTATAGCCACCTGTTTTATTGGCAATAATAGGTTTGCCACTCTTAATATCAAAACGCATTCCTATCATTGTGTTGATCATTGTAATACCATCTGCACCAGCCTCTTCAACAGCTTTTGCCATTGCCACAATATCTGTCACGTTTGGAGAAAGTTTAACATATACTGGTTTTTTACTGACGGCCTTTACAGCACGTGTTAATTCAGCAGCCATTTCTGGATTCGTTCCAAACTGAATACCACCACAATGAACATTTGGACAAGAAATATTTAATTCTAATGCTCCAACCATATCATGTGCCGATAATCTTTTAGCAGTTTCTACATAATCTTCCGGTGCACTTCCGCCAATATTAGCAATGACTTTATCATGATATAATGGTTTGAGTTTTTCTAATTCTTCATGCAAAACGGCTTCAACACCAGGATTCTGTAATCCGATTGCATTTAACAAACCACTTGGTCCCTCAGCAATGCGAGGCAATGGGTTTCCATAACGTGGTTCGAGAGTGGTTCCTTTCAACATCATCGAACCTAAAACATTAATATCATAAAATTTAGCAAACTCATACCCAAAGCCAAAAGTTCCACTGGCAGGAATTACAGGATTTTTCATATCTAGTCCTGGTAATTGAACTCTTAAATTAGCCATTGACGATCACCTCACTTGAATGTAATACTGGTCCTTCTACACAAATTCTTTTATACGGTTTGGTTTTGACTTTACATGAACATCCCATACACGCACCAAAACCGCATCCCATGCGCGCTTCAAATGAGAGATATCCCTGATCTGGATATGACATAACCAATGCATCTAGCATCTTTTCAGGACCACATGCATAATAAATATCCATATCAAAATGATGTGCTTTTAAAACATCAACAACAGTTCCTTTTTCACCCAAACTGCCATCCATTGTAGCGATGAAAGTCGGACATAATGCTTCAAATTCTTTCTGATAAAAAACAGCCTCTTTTGTATTAAAACCTAAAATAGCAGTTACTTTTGTTCCTTTTGACAATAATTTTTTTGTTAAGTTATACATTGGCGGAACACCTAATCCTCCCCCAATCACAACAGCATGCTGACATGACATATCTTCAAAACCATTCCCCAAACCTGTTAAACAATCTAATTGATCACCAATTTGTTTTTGGGTTAAAATTTTTGTACCTTCACCAACAACTCTAAAAATAATCGTTATATGTTGATGATCATAATCACAAATACTCATTGGTCTTCTTAAATAAGGCTGTAAAGAGTCATTAATTTTAATGTTAATAAATTGTCCTGGATTTGTAATATATGAGGCAGCCTCTCCCTCTAAAACCATTTCATAAACATCTGAAACTAATTCTTTTTTTGACACAATTGTCATCATTCCCTGATAATGAGCCACTTACATCTCCTCCATTTTCATCATTTTTCCATTAATAATATTTGCTATTATCTTGCCATAACACTGAACATTAAGAAATGGTGTATTGATAGATTTAGACTTTATATCTTTTTCTAGAATTTCAAATGATTGTTCCAAATCAAAAACACATAGATTAGCAACATCCCCTTCATCAACCGTTCCTTTTAATCTCAATACGTGAGCCGGTCCTATTGTAAGAGCATCTAAAATCGTCTCTAATGAAACAACATCTTTCTTCACTAAATATGTATATAACAATGGAAAAGCATGTTGAATGCCAATAATTCCAAATGGTGCATCTTGAATAGGACGATTCTTTTCTTCTCTTGCATGAGGAGCATGATCAGTCGCAATCACTTTAATTGTCTGATCATTAAGTCCCTTAATTAATGCCTGATGATCCGCTTTTGAACGAAGTGGCGGATTCATTTTATAATTAGGATGACAATCTTTGATATTTTCTTCAGTCAAAATCAAATGATGTGGTGATGCTTCTCCAGAAGCAGGCAATCCTTCATGTTTTGCTTGTCTTAACAAGTCAACAGTTTCCTTTGTAGAAATATGACAAACATGATAGCGATTCTGATAATGACGAACAAGTTCTAAATCTCTTTCAACTTGTTTATATTCAGAAGCACTATTAATTCCAGTTAAACCATGTTCCTTAGCATAAATCCCATCATGAATACATCCCCCATGAAGTTCGCTTTCATCCTCACAATGAGCAACAATGATTGAATCAACATTACTCGCTAATTGCATTGCTAAATCCATCATTTCATCACTTTGAACCCCTTTTCCATCATCGGAAAAACCTAAAACAATATCTTCTTCAACAAGATGAGCCATATCTACTAATTCTTTACCTTGTAAACCTTTTGTAATCGCACTATAAGTATAAACATTCACATGACCATCTTTTTCTACTCTCTTTTCAAAATCATGAACTGTATCTAAATTATCCATGCAAGGCTGGGTATTGGCCATCGCTACAATTGTTCCATAACCACCATATAAAGCACTTAAACTTCCAGTTGCTATGGTTTCCTTATGTTCAAATCCTGGTTCTCTTAAATGAACATGCATATCAATAAAATTATGTGAAACCATTTTCCCTTTTAAATCATATGTAAGAACATCTTTTTGAATATTGTCATCAATTTTTGTAATGATTCCATTCTCAATAAGAATATCAACAATCTGGAATTTTTGATCTTTATATAAATTTGCATTTTTTAATAAATAATTATTCATCTTCTAATACCTTATGAATCATCGCCATTCTTACATAAACCCCATTATGCATTTGCGTAAAAATACGACTCTTCTCACTTTCTACCAATTCATCTTTAATTTCTACATCTCTATTAAAAGGTGCTGGATGCATAATAATTGCTGTATCTTTTAAACGATTATATCGTTTTAAAGATAATCCATAAATTTCATGATATTTTTCCTTAGAAAAATTCTCATCTCCAGCATGTCGTTCATGCTGTACACGCAATAACATCACAACATCCATATCTTCAATCACATCATCAAAATTGACATAATTGTAACCTTCTTGTTTATATTCTAATGGTCCTGAAGTATAAACCGTCATACCCAATCTTTGCATAACTTCATAATTTGAATGAGCAACTCTTGAATGCAGAATATCTCCGACAATGACAACTTTTAGTCCTTTAAAATGACCGAACTCTTCTTTAATTGTCATTAAATCTAGTAACGATTGTGAAGGATGATTTCCTTTCCCATCACCAGCATTTAACACTGGAACTTTTAACCCAGTTAATTGACGATAATAATCCTCATCAGTATGTCGAATCACTAACGCATCGCACCCAATACTTTCAAATAACTTACAAGTATCATAAAGTGTTTCACCTTTCTTTAAACTTGAATTACTTGCTTCAAAATTTTGAGTTCGGCAACCCAAATTACCAGCTGCCATATCAAAACTATAATGCGTTCTTGTTGATGGTTCAAAAAAAAGATTAGCTACCACCTTTTTTTGATGATAATCTATCTCTTTACCATTTTTAAATGCAATAGCTTCATCGATTAATTCCTCAATTTCATTAAGACTCAAATCACTTAAATTCACAATATTTTTCATCTTTGTCTCCTTCCAAAAAAAATATACCTGATGAGGTATATTCATTTTTATGAATAGATATACCTTTATCTTTAATATCATATCAAATGTATAATATTTTGACAATTTATTCTATTCATTTATTTTTGTTTTTAATGCTTTTTCTACGACATCTGGTACTAATCCTTCAACACTGTGATGATGAGAAGCAATTTCTTTTACAGATGAAGAAGAAATATAGGAATGATTAGGTCTTGTCATTAAAAAGACCATATCAACACTATCATCTAAATATTGATTTGAAAATGCCAATTGCAATTCATATTCAAAATCCATCGTTGCACGTAAACCACGCACCAATATAGATGCGCCTAATTCTTTTGCGTATTCAACAGCCAATGCACTGCTATAATCTACTGTTACATTATCAAACTTCTCTGTAACCGCCTTTAACAAAGACAATCTTTCTTGTAAATCAAACATTGTTTGTTTAGCTGGATTGTCAAAAATTGTTACATAAAGATGTTCATACATACGACTTGCTCTTTCAATAATATCTAAATGTCCATTTGTAACTGGATCAAATGTTCCTGCATAAACTGCTTTCATTTTTTTACTCCTTATATTCTAAAATCCATAGTGTAGTTATACCATAAGACTGCTGCTTTTTTAATATGAATGGTTCACAAACATTGAAAATCTCCTCTTTTAAATCTTCAATAATAATCAGACACCCATCCGATAACATATCATGTTCAGCCATGAAAGAAATAATTTTTTCATTGATTTTCATTCCATAAGGTGGATCCAAAAAAACCAAATCAAAGTGAATCTTTTCATCAGCAAATAATGCTAAAGCTTTTTGATAATCCATTTTATAAACATGTGTTATATCATCAATATTAAGACTTTGAATATTTTCTTTAATTGTTGCATAAGCTTTATATTGCTTATCAACACAATAAAGTTCATCCATTCCTCGACTTATCGCTTCAATTCCTAAACCACCACTGCCACTAAATAAATCTAAGCATATACCTCCACTAAAATAAGGACCAATCATATTAAACAAATTTTCCTTATTCTTATCAGTTGTTGGTCTTGTTAAATGTGAATTCACAGTTTTCAACTGACGTCGCTTATATTTTCCTGCAATAACTCTCATGTTTTACCTCATAATACAAATCTTTCTAAAGAAATATCATCACTAATATCAGCAAATACAATTTTTGTTACTGATTCTAACAATTCATTTAATGCATAGTATTTTTGATAATAATTCATAATCTGAGGATGATTTGATATTTCTTTATTTATTGCTTTTAAATTTTCTTTAAGTGATACCAAGTCATCTGAATTTTGATATGCTTTTAGTCGCATATAATCTTCTTGAGCAATTTGGTGTCTTGATAGTAAAGCTAAAGTTTTTTCATCATGCAATAACTGATCTGCTTTACAAAATTCTTTAAAAATCTCATCTTCTGTTATTGCTTTAATCAAATCATCTATTTCTTTATACATATTGTCTCCTATAATAACATTTCTAACATCTGTAACATTGTTCCTACTTTTTCAATCCGATCAGCCAATGTTAACTTATTTTCAATACGATACTGTTCTAACATCGTTGGGAATTCTTGTGGATAGCGTGAAAGAATTAAATACCATTTAGGATGTAACCTTAAATACATCCTAATTTCATCATTAATCATCATACCATTGCTTTGCTTGTGACTTTGGTTCATCTTTCACAACAAATCCACTGACTAAATCCAATACTTTTTGAATTCCTTCAAAACTCTTTGCTAATGCATCTAAATCAACATTTTTAATAATATCTAATAAACCAGTTAAATCGACTTGTGATTTTTTATATGGTTCCCACATTTTATCATCAGCACCATATAAAACATAAAACTCATACAATTGCTGCCATGTATATCGTCCTTTTACAACTTCATCCTTAATTGAAGGAATTGTTCTTACAAATGCTTTAAAATCATCTATTTCCATATTCTCACCTATATTAGAATATGCATAATCACTCCATTTGTTCTTTTAAAATATCTCGATTATATTTAGCAATAATAGATTGTGCAATCCCTAAGCCTATCATTCCTGCCCATGTTGATGAACCACCAGATGATATCAATAATAATGGAACACCAGTCATTGGAATAAGCCCAGAAACACCGCCTACATTAACAAATAAATGGGTAAAGAAATACAATCCCACACCATATAAGATAATTTTACTCTTGGTATCTTTAACCTTCATTCCATAATTAAACATCTTAAATATAATAATACAATAAGGTATCAAAAACAATAAAAAACCAACAAGTCCTAATTCTTCATAGATAATCGCAACAATAAAGTCATTATGTGATTCAGGAATGAATCCATATTTTTGTTGTGAAGCACCAAAACCTTTACCAATTAAACCACCATTTGAAAAAGCAACCAAAGCATTTGTTAATTGCCAGCCATCTCCTTCAATATCTGCTAAAGGATTTAACCATGTACTGATTCTTCCCAACTGGTGAGGCTTCAATATAAAAGTTGCACCAAAAATCACCACTATAATACCTATCACCAAAACAATTAATGATAGTTTTTTATATTTTGAATAATATGTTTTTGGAGTCACAAAGAACAACATCATACAGATAAAACCAAGAATCAATGCGCTCCCTAAATCTTTTTGTATAAAACCAATTAATATAAATGCAAATAAAATAGCTAAAATTGGACGTGCCACACAATACCATAATTTTCTTTTTTGTAATTCTTCCTTTTTTTGTCTAGAAATATTTTTAGGAATCTGACAAAACTCTTCAATTTCACCAAAATGAAAAGATAAATAGAGAATCATGATAATTTTCATAAATTCAGCTGGCTGAATGGTAAACGATCCAAAACGAATCCACGCATGTGAACCATTGACATCATCAAACATCAAACAACTTACCAAAAGTATAATTCCTATAAAATACCATACCCATGTTGTTGTTGAATTCACCCAACTTTTTTTAAAACAACGTGTTAAAAAAATCATAAAGCCAAAACCACTAATAACAAATATGCCCTGTTTAATCATATTCATTGTTGCATATGTAGGTCCATATTTAACCGTTTGTCCAATAGAAGCACTACCTATCATAACAATTCCATAAATAGTCAAAATAACAGCACATGCATAGATTGTTTTATCAACACCACGACTTTTAAAAATTCTTTTGATAAGACTAATCATCGCATGTCAATCCAATCATTGTCTTTTGATTTTTGAAAAACTTTATATATAGAATAATGTGAGACTTTCTCAAAAGCAGCATCGATTTGCTTTTGTTCACTTTTAGAATCAACAATATATGTAAATTGACGATAACAATTCATAAACTCTTCTTTTGATATGCCTTCTTCATAAGCCTTTTCTACTGCATTATATAAAGCCATCACATCAATAATCTCTTGTGTACTCCAATAAGGATCTAATGGATAATCATACATTTCTATCACTTCCTTTGTCTTTCCTATTATACATGATATTACATAAAAATAAAATAAGAATTGGGTAGAAACACTAGCAATTTTGTAAAACAGGAATATGTTAAATTGAAAGGAGGGAATTCAATGAACTCTTGTTATAATTATGGTGGCTGTGGATGTAACAGCTATATGCCAACATTTGCCTGCAACCCATTTGGTTGTGGTGGATGTCAATCTTACCCAACAATGAATTATGGTTGTGGTGGATTTGGTGGCGGAAGTGGATGTACTTGGTTCGCTATCGTATTAGTTGTCTTCTTATTGCTTATCATCTGTGGATGTACAAAAATGTGCTAAACAAAATAAAAAATATGCTAGATTTCTAGCATATTTTTTATTTTTATGATAATATAATCCATGCGAGGTGAAATGACAATGTTACTAATGAAAGATATAATTGATGATCATCATCCCCTTATTCGAGAAATTTCAAAACCAGTAGAAATGCCTTTAAGTCAAGAGGATGAACAATTATTGCGTGATATGCATGAATTCCTAGTGAATTCTCAAGATGAAGAAATGTCTGAAAAGTATCAGATAAGACCTGCTGTTGGAATAGCCGCTGTTCAGGTAGGTGTCTTAAAAAGGATGTGTGCTATTCATGTTCTTACATATGATGATGAAGGAAATATTAAAAAAACTGATGACTATGGTTTGGTAAATCCAAAAATTGTTGCTTATACGGAAAAAAAATCATATCTTAAAGATGGTGAAGGTTGTTTAAGTGTCAATGATGATGTTGACGGTTATGTTCCCCGTTATGCAAAAGTGACAGTTAAAGGATATGATATTTTTCAAAAACAGGATATAACAATTGTTGCAAGAGGTTTTTTATCTATCTGTTTACAACATGAGTTAGATCATTTTGATGGAAAATTATTTTACGATCATATTGATAAAGAACATCCAAAAGCACCTATTCCAAATGCTATGGTTGTTGAATAAAAAAACTATTCTTTGTGAATAGTTTTTTTATATTTTATCAAATGCCTGCTGTAAATCAGCTATTAAATCCTCAGAATTTTCTAATCCTACAGAAATACGAATTGTTCCCTGTTCAACTCCACCAGCCAAACGTTCTTCTTCACTCATTTGGGCATGAGTTGTTGAAGCTGGATGTGTCAATAAACTTCTTGAATCAGCAAAATTTGTAACATGTGTAAAAAGTTCAATATGATTAATAACGCTCTTCCCAGCATCTAATCCACCTTTTACTCCAAATGTAAACAATCCACCAAAACCACGAGGGAAATATTTTTGACATAATTCATAAGATTCATGTTTTGGTAATTCAGCATAACTTACCCATTCAACAGCATCATTCTGATTTAAGAATTCAGCAATTTTTCTTGAATTCTCAACATGTTTATCCATACGTAAAGATAAAGTCTCTAAACCTAATAAAGTCATATAAGCATTAAATGGTGTCATACATCCACCTAAATCACGCAATGTCTTGGCAATTGCTTTGGTACAAAAAGCAGCTTCATTTAAATCAGCATAAACAATATCGTGATAAGCTTTATCCGGATTTGTAAACAATGGATATCTAGGATTATGCCAATCAAATCGACCACTATCAACAATAATTCCACCCATGACATTACCATGTCCTGCAATATATTTTGTTGTTGAATAAACAACCAGATCTGCCCCATGTTCAATTGGTTTAAATAAATATGGTGTTGGTGTTGTATTGTCTACGACAAATAAAAGTTGATGTTTTTGACAAATAGCACTAATTGCATCAAAATCAAGCATATCTCCATTAGGATTGCCAACAGATTCAACAAAAATAAGCTTTGTTTTTTCATTAATGAGTGATTCCATTGTTTCTAAATCTCTTGGATTTACAAAATGAGATACAAACCCCATTCCTCTCATTGTTCCAGATAAAGAACCAATCGTTCCACCATATAAATTATTCGCTGCAATAATTTCATCACCAGTTTCACAAACTGTCATAATCAAACCCATAATAGCAGCTGTTCCTGAGGCAAATGCAACTGCCCCAACACCACCATCTAAAGCTGCCATACGTTGTTGTAAAACATCAACAGTTGGATTAGATAAACGTGAGTAGAAATAGCCACCTTCTTCTAAAGCAAAAATATTCTTTGCCTGATCAGCATCATCAAATGTAAATGCATTAGATAGATATAAAGGTACACCTGTTGCTTTTGTAACTGGATCAGGTTTTTGACCAGCATGAATTTGTAATGTTTCAAATTTATAATTCTTATTCATTATTTTCTATTCCCCCTTAATGAAAGTATTGTATCATATTGATATATTAAAAAAAAGAGCATTCGCTCTTTTTTACTTTTTGATAAAATCAGGATAAGCTTCTGAACCATGTTCTCCAATATCTAATCCATTGATTTCTTCTTCAGGCGTAACACGCAAACCAATTGTATGCTTAATCAATGTAAACATAAGAAAACTTGTTCCACACACCCATAATGCAACACTAACCACACCAATAAGCTGAGTTAATAATAAATCCAGACCTCCACCATAGAATAAACCTAAAACCGAACCATCAGCAGCTGGCGTATGACAAGCAAATAACCCCACTGCCAACGTTCCCCAGACACCATTTAAACAATGAACACCAACTGCTCCAACAGGATCATCAACATGTAATTTTTTATCTAAAATTTCAATTCCAAATGTTACAAGGAATCCAGCAACAACACCTATAACAATAGAAGCATATAAAGAAACAATATGACAACCAGCAGTAATAGCAACCAAACCAGCTAAAACACCATTTAAAGTCATAGAAATATCAGGCTTCCCATAACGTTTCCATGTCAGAAACAAAGTTGTGATAGCTGCTGCACACGCTGATAAATTCGTTGTCAAAGCAATATGGCCAACATAACCTTCTGCTTCTAAAGATGATCCTGGATTAAATCCGAACCAGCAAAACCAAAGAATGAAAACACCTAAAGTTCCTAATGGGATATTGTGACCAGGAATGGCATTGGTACTGCCATCGGCATTATATTTACCAATTCTAGGTCCCAAAACAATTGCTCCCATTAACGCTGCCCATCCTCCAACAGAATGTACCGCAGTTGAACCAGCAAAATCAATAAATCCCATTTTGCTTAAAAATCCTCCACCCCAAATCCAATGTCCAGAAATCGGATAAATAATTAATGAAATAATAAGTGTATAAATTAAATATGAAGAAAATTTTGTTCTTTCAGCCATTGCCCCAGAAACAATTGTTGCTGCCGTTGCACAAAAAACTGTTTGAAAGAAAATAAAGACACTTGGTGATAATGAATCAAAAGCATCTAATTTCAATGTAGTAGGATCAAAAAATCCACTTGTTCCTATCAATCCATTGAATGAATCACCAAACATCAACCCAAAACCAACAACTAAGAAAATAATAGATCCAATTGAAAAATCCATTAAATTCTTCATTAAAACATTGTTAGCATTTTTTTGACGTGTAAACCCTGTTTCTAAAATGGCAAATCCTGCTTGCATAAACATAACAAGTACAGCACCAAGAAATACCCAAACAATATTAATTAATTGTGTCACTTCTAACATAAAAACATCCCCCTCACTTTAAAGTGCATCTTCTCCAGTTTCACCAGTACGTATACGCATAGCATTTTCAACATGATAAATAAAAATTTTACCATCACCAACTTGACCAGTTGATAATTTTTCTTTTGCTATTTTTAAAATTGCTTCAACCTGATTATCTTTGACAATTGTTTCAACTTTTAATTTAGAAACTAAATTCACTGAATATTTTGTCCCACGATATTGTTGAGTGTAACCCATTTGATTACCATGTCCCATGACATTGGAAACCATCATTCCTGTAATCTCTAATTCATTTAAAATCAATTTTAAAGTTTCAAGTTTTTCAGGACGAATAATGATTTCTAATTTTTTCATAAAAATCCCCCTTTTCTTTTTTTAGATTACCATTCATTGGAAATCTTGATGTCATTATAGCAAAATATTTTATTAACGCAATAATTTATTTTTATATTAAAAATAAATTATTATGTATTTTAGCCATTTCCAAAATAATGATTGCATTTATTATCCATTGTACTATGATGAAATAACAAAAAAAGTGAGACTTTTCAGCTCACTTCTGTAAAATTATATATTTTTATTAAATTGATAATTTATTATTATACGAAATTTTCAAATACTGAAAATCAATAATAATGATTACAAATATTGACCATATCCTCTATATAAATTCTTCCACCTGAAATCACATCATCATCTAAAACCATCTTTGACTTTAAACTTTTCTTACATGAGTAAGTTTCTCTCATTAATGGCAAATCCTGTTTTTGACAAAGCTGAATGACTTTATCCATTTGTTTATTTTTAAAGCAAAACAAATTAAATAAGGCTAAATTATGAATATGTTGACGAGATAAATGTAAAATAAAATCTTCTAGTTCTTTATCTTTTAAACATGGATATTCTTCAAAACCAATAACTAATAAATCAATATCTTCATCAAAGCAAAAATCAGAGATAGGTTTCGCATACGTTCGCGCATATCTTGCCATATCTTCCGCCAATAATTTAGCATCTTTACAATGAGCTGTATATACGACTTGAACTTTCATACGATCACCCTTTCCTTTGTTTATTATAAACAGATAATATGAACTGAAAATAAACACTTGTCCTCACACAACAAAAAACATAACATATAGTATGTTGAAGGAGGTAATTATGAACGTATTTCAAGATAATCAAACTTGCTTTCAACCATTTTTTATGCCTGAGACAAATTTAGAAAAAAATCCTAAACTCTTTGATCCACAAGAAGCAATCATGTTAGGAAATCTTTTCAAGGATTTGTATATGACATATCATGGTTTCTCTAACTATTGCTTACAACCACAAACCAAAAGACAACAGGCTTTATTAGAAGTACAAATGTATGATTTTGTAGCCCATGAAATCAATTTATATTTAGATATGCATCCTCAAAATCAAAGGATGGTACAACTTTATACAGAATATGCAAAAAAAGCCAAAGAAGCAAAATATGCTTTTGAAAAAGAGTTTGGTCCACTATCTGTAAAAGATAGTCAAGACAAAATCCCATTTCAATGGGTTCAAGGTCCATGGCCTTGGGAATATCAATGTTAAAAAGGAGGAATTTAAGGAATGTGGACTTATAGCAAAAAATTGCAATATCCAATTTCAATCAAAAATAAAGATTTAAAGATGGCAAAATATATTATTACTCAATTTGGAGGTCCAAATGGCGAATTAGCAGCTTCAATGCGTTATATATCTCAGCGTTATACAATGCCTGATGAAAAAGGAAAAGCATTGTTAACAGATATCGGAAGCGAAGAATTGGGACATATGGAAATGGTCTCTACAATTGTTTATCAATTGACTCAAGGTGCATCTATGGATGAAATTAAAGCTGCAGGATTACAAAGTTATTATACTGAACATGGCTGCTCACTTTATCCAGTAGATGCTAACGGTGTACCTTTTACTGCAGCATATTTTGCTGCGACAGGTGATCCAGTTGCCGATATTGCTGAAGACATGGCAGCAGAACAAAAAGCAAGAGCAGTTTATGAAAATCTTATGGATCAGACAAATGATCCCGATATTCTCGCCCCGCTTTCTTTCTTGAGACAACGTGAGATTGTTCACTATGAAAGATTTAGAGAATTATATGAAGAATATGTCAAAAAGTATTATCAGCCAGATTTTAATCAAAAATGCTAAAAACCCGAATAATCGGGTTTTTATTTTGATATTTCATAAGCTATAAATAAACCAATAACAGCAACTATTGTCGTAAATAAATCACCAACAAATAAGCTTTTTATACTAGGAATGATGAATTGGAAAACAGCTGCTATTCCAATATCAATTCCAAGTTGACTCAAAACGAGATAACTCATCGTTATTTCACTCACTACATAACCTAAAAATGTTAATACAACTGATATAATGGCTATTTGTTGAGAATGAATCTGTGAAATTCTAGTCACTGCAGTTGCAATAATATAAGCACTGATTAAATAAAATAAAGATGATGTGATATGCAAAGTTGATATAACGAGTGCCAAGACAATTCCTGTTGCAATAGCCACAAGAACTCCACCACCAATAGTTTTAATCCATTCTGATGAATCTAAAAATTGATCATTATGAGATCTAAAATATTTTTTTGCTTCCTGACGTTCTTTATACTGTTTCCATTTATCTTGAAAAGCCATTAGTTTTCACCTGCTATCTGTTTAATATAAGCAAGGACTTGATCATGCAACTCTTCACGATCCAAAGCGAAATCAATTGTTGCTTTAATAAAACCAAACTTATCCCCAACATCATAACGAACACCTTCAAAATCATAGGCATAAACAGCCTGACGATCCATTAATCGTTTGATGGCATCGGTTAATTGAATTTCTCCTCCTGCACCAGTTTCTTGCGTTTCCAATAATTCAAAAATTTCTGGCGTTAAAACATATCTACCTAATACTGCCATTTGACTTGGAGCTTTATCAACTGATGGTTTTTCTACCATACTTGAAAGTTTAACAAGTCGACCATTATGTGAATGCATCATATCAGGCTCAACAATTCCATATTTACAAACATCTTCTTTAGCAACGGTTTGTACTCCAACTACAGAGGACTTTGTCTGTTGG
Organism: Candidatus Stoquefichus sp. SB1; assembly: GCF_001244545.1. Classification (NCBI taxonomy): domain Bacteria; kingdom Bacillati; phylum Bacillota; class Erysipelotrichia; order Erysipelotrichales; family Erysipelotrichaceae; genus Candidatus Stoquefichus; species Candidatus Stoquefichus sp. SB1. The sequence goes on from NZ_LN852693.1 coordinate 369,453, forward strand.
TAAGCATCAATTAATTGCTGTAAAGCAGGTTTGCTATTTTTATTCACAACAACATCATCACCTAACAAGACAGCAAAAGGTTCATCACCAATAAAAGTTTTTGCACATAAAATGGCATGCCCTAATCCATTTGGCTCTTTTTGACGAATATAATAAATATTAGCTAAATCAGCAATATCTCTAATCAATTTAACCTGAGCATGTTTACCAGATGCTTTCAAACGTTCTTCCAATTCATAGTTCACATCAAAATGATTTTCCATTGCATGTTTATTACTGTTTGTAATAACCAAGACTTCTTCAATACCACTTGCTACCGCCTCTTCAATAATATATTGAATCGTTGGAATATCAACAATTGGAAGCATTTCTTTAGCTAACGCTTTTGTTGCTGGTAAAAATCTTGTTCCAAGTCCTGCTGCCGGTATAACAGCTTTTCTTACTTTTTGTTTTTTCATAACAATCTCCTTTAATTTACTAAATCACTATAGTGATTTTTTTTATATTTTGGACGCATATGTAAAATAACATATGTCGCAACAAAGCCACCTATTAATCCTGAAACATGTCCTGACATTGAAATCGTAGGTACTACAAACGAAATCACCAGCATCAATATAACATTAGGAGCAAGCTGCTTAAATATATCCATAAAAATATTTCTATATTTTAAAGCCAATGCACCTAAAGCACCAATCAATCCAAATATAACGCCACTAATCCCACCACTGACAGTATTGGCTTCAAAACCATTAAATAAAAACAATAAATAAGGCAAACCAGTTGTTGCTAAAGCACTTACAAATAAGACAATAGCATATTTTTTAGGTTTTAATGAAGCTTCTATAAACATTCCAATTCCATATAAAGAATAACAGTTAACCGCAAGATGCAATAAACCAAAATGAATAAAATTAGCAGTTATCAAACGATAATATTCATGTTTCAAATAAACATAAACAGGATTATACCCACCAAAAAGAATACCTTCATAAACTTTCATTTCTTCTCCAAAAAGAAAAAAAGAAATAATGTAGACAACAATACAAAGTGTTATTAATCCCATAGTTACAGGTGCTTTTTTATATTTTTTCTTTAATTCATTTAGCATATCATTCATCTAGAAATTCATAAATTGACATTTGATCAATCAGAATTTCTTCTTCCTCCTCAACAACTGCATTTTTTTCAACAATTTGATCAAGTGTAAGCAAAGATAACATATCTTCATAAGTCACTTTCACAGCACCCATTTCTAACAAACGGATATTTCCATTATAGTTATCATCATCTAAAACCATTTGTTTTGTCCAATGATAATGAAAATTTTGAATTGTTGTAAACCAGACACCTCCACTATTAATATGTGTAGCTGTTACAATCTGTAAATCACTTAACCCACAAACATATATATTCCTATCCAAAGCATTTGTTACATTAAAATAAGCAAAAGGATCAACGGCACTTATCAATACCAATCTTCCTTCTTTGATGGCTTTTGCGTAAGTTTTTTTCTTGTCAAACATATGATCACTTACAAAACAAACGACTTTACCACCTAATTGCATAAATACTTTTAATGCATATGCATCAGTACCTTTTGTGCCATTTGCTACAAGAACTTTCTCTTCATCAAAAATCTTAGTAACTGTATTTCTTGTAAATGAATTCAATTTTTTTTCTAAACTTTGTGGTCCAACCACAGAAACCATATGATTCTCAGTCATTGTTAAATCTCCAACATAATATAAATATAATGGTGCTCGTTTCTTTAACGTTGTTGTTAAATTTTTAGGATAATTATCTTCATATTTTGTTGTTATATAAATACCTTCATTTTCAAGATTTGCTAATGCAAACATTAAATCATTTAAAGTTTCTTTCCTAGCCATTAACTTATAAGCTATATATTCATCTATTCCTAAAATTTGAACCATCGTATCTCTATTCATACCAAATAATTTTGATGGTGTTTTCTTAGAGGCATTCCGTAATTTTCGCTCTACATCCCACCATTCATCTTGTGATAATGGTGCTGTATTATCAACAACTAAATCACCACAAAATAAAAGAACAGCTATACTATCTAAATTTAATTGTATTTTCATCATACCACCTGCACTTTCAAACTATTATATCATAGTTCTCAGCGTGCGTCGATATCCGAAAAAAACTTTTATTAAGCAAAAAAAGATATGCCATTAATAGCATATCTTCTTAAAATTATTGAATACCCATTTTTTCTTTAACAGCAGCTTGAGCAGCAGCTAAACGTGCTAATGGTACACGATATGGAGAACAAGAAACATAAGTTAATCCTAATCTATGACAGAATTCAACTGAACTTGCTTCACCACCATGTTCACCACAAATACCTAATTTAATGTCTGGGCGTGTTTTACGACCTTTTTCAGCAGCAATTTGCATTAATTGTCCAACACCTTCTTGATCAACTTTTGCAAATGGATCAGCTTCAAAAATTTGTTTAGAATAGTAATCATCTAAGAACTTAGCAGCATCATCACGGCTAAATCCATAAGTCATTTGAGTTAAGTCATTTGTTCCAAAACTAAAGAATTCTGCTTCTTCAGCAATCTTGTCAGCAGTTAATGCAGCTCTAGGAATTTCAATCATTGTACCAACTTTGTATGGTAATTCAACTCCTGCTTCAGCAATAATCTTATCTGCTGTATCTGTTACAACTTTCTTAACATATTTTAATTCTTTCACATCACCAACAAGTGGAATCATGATTTCAGGAACAACATTTTGTCCTTCTTGATTAGCAGCAATTGCAGCTTCAATAACAGCTCTTGTTTGCATTTCAGCAATTTCAGGATATGTGACAGCTAAACGACAACCTCTATGTCCCATCATTGGGTTGAATTCTTTTAATGATTCAACACGTGCTTTTAAAGCTTCAAAAGTCATTCCTAAGCTTTCAGCTAATGGTTTAATTTCTTCATCAGTATGAGGTAAGAATTCATGTAAAGGTGGATCTAAGAAACGAATTGTAACTGGATAAATCTCCATAGCTTTAAACAATTCTCTAAAATCTGATCTTTGGTAAGGTAAGATTTTTTCTAATGCTTCTTTTCTTGCTTCGACTGTTTCAGCTGTAATCATACGTCTAAAGTTAAAGATTCTTTCTTCTTCAAAGAACATATGTTCAGTTCTACACAATCCAATACCTTCAGCTCCGAATTTACGTGCTTGTAAAGCATCTCTAGGTGTATCGGCATTTGTACGCACTTGCAATGTACGCACTTCATCAGCCCATTCCATAAATGTTTCAAAATCACCACTGATTTCTGGTTCAACAGTCTTAATTTGTTCACCATAAACATTACCAGTGCTTCCATCTAATGACATGTAATCACCTTCATGATATTTTTTACCATCAGGTGTAGTTAATACTTTTGCTTCTTCATCAATCTTTAATGAACCGCATCCACAAACACAGCAAGTTCCCATTCCTCTTGCAACAACTGCAGCATGTGAAGTCATACCACCACGGATTGTTAAAATACCATGAGCAATATTCATACCTTCAATATCTTCAGGAGATGTTTCAAGACGAACTAATAAGATATCTTGAACACCATTTTTAGATGCTTCGATAACATCTTCAGCAGTGAAATAAATACGTCCTGTTGCAGCCCCTGGTGACGCAGCCAATCCAGTTGCAACAACATGTGCGCAACGTAATGAAAGATCATCAAAGTTTGGATGTAACAATTGATCTAATTGTTTTGGTTCAACCTTTAATAAAGCTTCTTCTTTAGTAATCATTCCTTCGTTTACTAAATCAACAGCAATTTTCAATGCAGCAGCAGCTGTTCTTTTTCCATTACGTGTTTGAAGCATGAATAATTTACCATCTTCAATAGTAAATTCCATATCTTGCATATCTTTATAATGATCTTCAAGAATAGCATTAATTTTAACAAATTGATCATAACAATCAGGCATAACTTCTTTTAATGTATCAATTGTTTGAGGTGTACGAATACCAGCAACAACGTCTTCACCTTGAGCATTCATTAAGTATTCACCATACAATTTCTTTTCACCAGTTGCTGGGTTTCTTGTAAAGGCAACACCAGTACCAGAAGTATCTCCACGGTTACCATAAACCATTTCTTGAACGTTAACAGCAGTTCCCCAGCTTCCAGGAATATCATTTAAACGTCTATAAGTAATCGCACGATCATTATTCCATGATCTAAATACTGCTTTAATAGATTCCATCATTTGTTCTTTTGGATCTTGAGGGAAATCTACACCAGCATGTTTTTTGTATTCACTTTTATAGATTTCAACAACTTCCATTAAATCTTCAGCAGTTAATTCAGTGTCAAATTCAACACCTTTTTCTTCTTTGACTTTATCAAACATTCTTTCAAATGAACTTTTTGGGAATCCCATAACAACATCTGCAAACATTTGAATAAAACGACGATAACTATCATATACAAAACGAGGATTATTTGTAGCTTTAGCAAACTCTTTAGCCACTTCATCATTTAATCCTAAGTTTAAGACTGTATCCATCATACCAGGCATAGATGCTCTTGCTCCAGAACGTACTGAAACAAGTAAAGGATTATGAGCATCCCCCATTGTTTTACCTGTAATTTTTTCAAGTTCAGCAAGTTTTTCATAGACTTGATCTTCAATTTCTTTAGAAATCATTTTACCGTCTTCATAATATTTAGTACAAGCTTCAGTCGTAACAGTAAATCCTTGAGGGACAGGTAAACCAATATTAGTCATTTCGGCTAAGTTAGCACCCTTACCACCAAGTAAGTTACGCATGTCTTTATTTCCTTCACTAAATAGATAGACATATTTTTCCATTTATAAGTTCCTCCTTTTTTATTACTTATAACATTATACACTATGTGAGTGCTTACATTCAACCTTTAATTTTCCTAATTTCTGAAAAAAAGAACAAATCAATTTCATGATTTGTTCTTGCATTGTATTTTTTGCTTAATTTAAGAGCGCTTTTTCCATTTCTTTATTTTTTTAACGATCTCCAGCAAATTCTAATTGTACTGTTCTTTTATTTAATTTCTGTTTATGACAACCCTTAATTGCCTTTTGACTCACACTTGATTTAATATCAACAAATGTAAACTTTCTTTTTAAAGCAATATCTCCAATATCACTTTTCTTGATTTTTCCATATCTTACCAAGAAATTAATAACATCAGGAACCTTAATTCTATCCATTGTTCCACATGTCATAAAAATACGATCATAATTTCCAGATTGTTTCTTAATATCCTGATAATCAAATCCAACACGTTGTTGATAACACATTGAAAGCAAAGTTGCCATCGTATCATTTTTTAAGTGATCAGGAATATCTTTAATAACCTGTTTGAAACTTTCTTTATTTCCCTTTAACATTTCTTCTTGAACATCAAATAATAATTCTTTCATCTTTTGTTCAAAAATTTCTTCATTACTAGGAATCTCAATTTTTTGAATCTGACTATTCGTTCTTTTCCCAATTGACATCAAAAAACTCTTTTCACGTCCTGATACAATTGAATAAGCCTCACCTTTTTTATTTGCACGACCTGTTCTACCAATACGATGAATATATAATTCTTCATCTTGAGGCATTTCATAATTAATAACATGTGAAATATTATCTACATCTATTCCTCTGGCTGCAACATCAGTCGCAACTAAATATTGTATTTTTCCTTCTTTAAAACGTTTTAAAGTATTTGAACGCTGATTCTGTGACAAGTCTCCATGCATTGCTTCCACATTATAATGTTTTTGTTGCATTGAGGCAACAATTTCATCAACACTACGCTTTGTCTTACAAAATATAATCGTACTATCCATTTCACGTGAATCTAAGATTCTACATAAAATTTCAAACTTATTATGTCCTCTAGGCACATCAAAATAGTATTGTGAAACAGTCGCTGCTGTTCTTGTTTTCGATTTAATTTGAATATGCAAATAATCTTCCTGCATATAATTGCTGGCAATCTTTTTAATGGCAGCTGGCATTGTTGCTGAAAATAATACAGTCTGTTTATTTTCAGGTGTTGTTGCAAGAATATTTTCAATATCCTCAACAAAGCCCATATTTAGCATTTCATCTGCTTCATCTAAAACCATATGATTAATTTGATTAATCTTTAAAACTTTTCGTCTCATTAAATCCTGAACACGTCCTGGTGTTCCAACTACAATATCAGCACCTTTTTTTAAGTCTCTGATTTGTCTTTCAATATCACTACCACCAAAAACACTCACAATTGATAAATTTGTATATTTACCAATACGTTTTAATTCTTCATGAATCTGTAATGCAAGTTCTCTTGTTGGTGATAAAATCAAAGCTTGAACATACTTTTCCTTTTGAGCAATCTGTGATAAAAGAACACTCCCAAAAGCCAATGTTTTTCCTGTTCCTGTTTGAGCCTGTCCAATAATATCTTTACCTTCCAATAAAACTGGAATTGATTTTTCCTGAATTGGTGAAGGACTGACATATCCCATCGCTTCAATTCCGTTTAATACGTTCTGCGCTAACCCTAAATCTTTAAATGTAATTTTGTCCATAATTTCCTCTTTCTCTGTCTTTTTTTCTATTGTTGACTTTGTAACACTTCAAATGTGCGTGACGTTTATACATTCACCTACACTCTTCATAGACTTCTAGACATACTAAGGCGAACGTTTTCACATATATATAAGACACTTTTGTGTTTTCAAAACTGACAATAACAAAGAATCACACATAAAGAAAACCAGGAAGTTCTCCTGGTTTATTTCAGTCGTGTTTCTTCTATGTGATAATAGCATACCCTTGTTTAAAAGACAAGGGTTATTTTTGAAGATTATTGATGAGCAAGAATGTAAGGCCTTACTTGCGCTAAAAAATACAACGAACCCGTTATAAAGACAACACCATCATGCAAAAATGCTTTATCAACTGCCAGATGCCAGTCCTTTTCAATTTTAACTGGAAAGTCTTCAGCTAATTTTTCTACACTTTGAGCACGGTGAAAATCAAATTCACAGACAGTCACATCATCAGTTAGCTTTAATAACAATTCTAGCATGGCATGTGTATCTTTATCTTTTAAAGCGCTAAATATAATTTTTATATGAGAATATTTTTTAGCTGATTGATAAAAAGCTTCCATTCCTTCTTTATTATGTGCTCCATCAATAATGATACATGGATTATCATGGACTTTTTCAAAACGACCATACCAAATCGCTTCTTTTAAACCAGCAAGTAAGATTTCATCTTTCAATTCAATATAGCCATTTTCTTTTAGATACAAAAGAATTTCTATTGCTAAGGCACTATTTTCACTCTGATATTTAGCAGATGTTTTTAATATGACATGATATTGACGATAATCAAAAGAAACCTCATCTTCATGATCTTGTATATTTTGAATTGGTTGAACATATAACAATGGGCTTTGATGCTTTTGACAGATTTCCTGGAAAACTTTTAAACACTCCGGTTTTTTTTCACCTGTCACAAAAGGTATATAATCCTTAATAATTCCTCCTTTTGTTCGGGCTATTTTTTCATATGTATCACCCAAATATTCAATGTGATCTAAACCAATATTTGTATTTGCTGCAATAATTGGTGAAACAATATTGGTCGCATCTAATTCTCCCCCTAGCCCCACTTCAAAAATAGCAAAATCAACCCGATGTTTTAAGAAAAACATAATCGCAATAAAAACTTCTATTTCAAACATTGATAATTCATATTTTAACCATAGTGACATATAGCGATTGGCATATTGAATAATTTCTTGATCTTGAATATGTTCATTATTAATACGCATAATTTCTAGGCGAGTTATCAAAACAGGAGATGTAAATGTTGCAACTGTATATCCTTCTTTTTGTAAAACTGAACGAATATAGTTTGTTGTTGAGCCTTTTCCATTGGTTCCTCCAATATGAATTGTTTTCAATAAAGTTTGAGGATTTCCCATATCATGCATAAAACGCTTAAAATTATCTAATGCATAAACGCGATCTTTTTGACTTGCTATAAATTCATGAACTTGATCATAATTTTGAAATTTTCTTTCATCATGACTATGATAAATCATCAAAACATATTCAATTCCATTTTTACATTGTTTTTGACCATTCACTATGAAGCCATTCTTTTGATAAAAAGCTACAGCACTTTCAACAGCATGCACACTCAATTCACCATACACAAGATTTTTTGCATGGTTTAATAATTCACTTCCGATTTGCTGATTCTGATATTCTTTTTTAACAAATAAGCTTTGAACATGATGAAAATCCCAAATGCCAATAACTCCCACTAGTTGGGGTGCAAATGCTCCTAGCATCATCAAATGTTGCTCTTTAATAAGAGATAAAATATGACCATCATCAAAAGTCTCTAAAAATGTTTTGATTCCCGTTTCATGAAAAGATGATGATAAACAATCCATAAACACATTTTTGATTAATTGATTTGCTTCTTTTATCTCATGTCCTCTTAAAATTCTAAATTCCATAATAACTCCTTAAAGAAAAAACAGCCTAAGCTGTTTTTTAAATTTTTTCAAAACGATCAACATCAACAACGAAAACAGTTGCTCCGCCAACCAAAACATCTACCATAATAGGTGTGAAAAATTCACCCATTTCTGTAGGTGGAACAGTTGGTTCTTTTTCTACTCGTTTTCTAGCATGAGCTTTAATAATTTCTAATGCTGGATCTACTTTATCATCATTCGTTCCAATAAAGAAAGTTGTATTCCCTTTCTTTAAAAATCCCCCTGATGTGGCAAGTTTAGTTACAAAGAATCCGCCTTCGGTTAATGCAGACTGTACGGTAGAACTATCATCATTATTGACAATGGCAATTATCAATTTCATAACATTACCCCCTTCTTAATTATATATTATCACTTTTTAGAAATAATTACATCAATTTTTTAATCATCTTGAATCATTTCTCCATGTTGCCTTGGTAAAAAACGATCTTCATAAACACGCAAGGCATAGCTATCAGTCATCCCTGATAAATAATCGCTGACAATCAACTCAGATGGTGTTTGACGATACGTTTCAACCATTTTCTTAACATGTTTATCAATACCATGATTTTCTTCATGTTCATCCATTAAATCATCATAAAAAGCATTATAAAGTTCTTTTACTAATCTTGTCAATTTTTCATTTTCTTTCACCAAAGTTGGATGATGATGAATGTGTGTAGAAATAAATGTAAAAAGCGTTTCTAATGCCTGATAAACTTCTTCCGAAAATTCTAAATAAGGCTTACGGTAACTATGAATAACAATATCTCCAATCAAACGATTAATCATTGATTTGTTATCTTTTCCTAAGACCTTAACAACTTCATCAGGTAAATCATCTTCGCTAATAATTCCAACTTTAATAGCATCTTCAATATCTTTACCAACATAAGAAATGACATCTGAAATACGTACGACACATCCTTCTAAGGTCATTGGAACAATTTTCTTAGAATAATCTTTGACATGCCAGCATTTTTCATATTCATCCCAAAATTGTGCAATTGTCTTTTGACGATCTGGTTTATAAATACGTGAAAGAATTTCACCATTATGGCATAAGATACCATCTAAAACCTGCAGCGATACATTATAACCAACACCATTTCTTTCAATAAATAACAAATGTCTTACACTATTGGCATTATGAGTAAAATAACCAAAATGTCTTTCTTCCAAACAATCATTAATGGCCTGCTCTCCAACATGACCATAAGGTGCGTGTCCAAGATCATGACCTAAAGCAATTGCTTCGATTAAATCCAAATTCAAATTTAAGCCTCTTCCTATTTGTCTTGCAATTCGTGAAACCCACTGAACATGCAAAGAACGTTTGGTAATATGAACATTACTAAAAAATGATAAAGCTTGTGTTTTATCAACATAACGCGAATAACTCTTTGAATACAAAACACGATCAATATCTTTTTCAAATGGCCATCGAATATCAAATTCAATTGATGGCTTTAAAGTGTGTTTCACTTTAATACATTGGCTATTCTTTGTGGCATATGATGAAAGTCTTTCATCCATCAAGTTTGTTGCGATTAATGAAGAGTGAATAATCTTATCTTCTTTTTTCAAAATATCACATCCTTTGTTTTTAACAATTATCTATAGTATAATACCTTCGGTGATTATATGCAAAAGAATTTAATAAGATGGTATCAAGAAAACCATCGTGATTTTCCATGGCGTCAAAATGAGAATCCTTACTTTATTTGGATTAGCGAAATTATGTTACAGCAAACAACAACTGAAGCAGTGATTCCTTATTTTGAACGTTTTATCAAAACATTTCCAACTATTCAACAATTAGCAGACGCTTCTTTAGAAGATGTCTATAAGCTTTGGGAAGGCTTAGGATACTATCGTCGTGCAAAACATATTCATGAGACAGCTCAAATAATTGCTGAACAATATCATGGTGTTTTTCCAACAACTTATCAAGAAATCTTATCTTTAAAAGGGATTGGTCCTTATACTGCTGGAGCCATCTGTTCAATTGCCTACCATCAGTCAACTCCAGCCATTGACGGAAATGTTTTAAGAATTATGTCTCGACTCTATTTACTTAAAGATAATATTGCGCTTACAAAAACCCAAAAGAAAATAAGCGATATTGTTGCAAAACTGCTAACTGGTTATGATAGTTCTGCTTTTAACCAGGGATTAATGGATTTAGGTGCCACCATCTGTCGCCCACTACAGCCCCGTTGTGAACAATGCCCTATTTCTGATTTTTGTCTTGCCTTTAAGTCTAATCAACAAAAAGTACTACCTATCAATATAAAAAATATAAAACATAAAGAAATTCATTACATAACTGGTATCATTACTTATCAAGATCAATTTCTCTTCATCCAAAATCCAGCTGGACTATTAGAAAATCTTTATGGACTCATTCAATATGAACAAGAAAGTCCTTATCGATTTATTGAAGAATTTGAACAGCAATATGAGATACCTTTATCTATTGTGTCTCATATCACTGATATTAAACATGTCTTTACACATCGAACATGGCAAATGCATGTCTATCATTTTGTTTTAAGTCAACCCATTGATGGCTTATATACTTTAGAAGAAATCAATCAATTACCTATCTCCACTGCCCATTTAAAAGTTTTAAAAGCCTTTTTAAAAAACAGAGACTAATCATCTCTGTTTTCTTGCTTTTGAATGTCATCACTTTCATAACGCTCAATAATTTTTTGAACAACTGGGTGTCTAACAACATCCAATGCACTTAAATAGACAAAACGTATTCCAGCAACATCCTTTAAAATATACAAAGCTCTTTTCAAGCCGCTTATGACTCCTCTTGGTAAATCAATCTGTGTAACATCACCTGTCACAATCATTTTAGAATTAAATCCTAAACGTGTTAAAAACATCTTCATTTGTGCATCAGTTGTATTTTGTGCTTCATCTAAAATCACATAAGCATCTTCTAATGTACGACCTCGCATATATGCTAATGGCGCTATCTCAATCGTTCCTTTTTCAATTAATCGCTCTGTTTGTTCCTGTCCTAGCATATCATACAAAGCATCATAAAGTGGACGCAAATAAGGATCCACTTTTTCTTTTAAATCGCCAGGTAAAAAACCAAGATTTTCTCCTGCTTCAACAGCTGGTCTTGTTAAAATAATCTTTTTCACTTCATTGTTTTTTAAAGCCTGTACTGCAAAAATCACAGCCAAATATGTTTTTCCTGTTCCTGCTGGACCAATCCCAAAAACAACATCGTTATGTTTTAAAGCCTGATAATACTCTTTTTGACCTAATGTTTTTGGATAAATGAGTTTCCCACTCATTGTTCTTGCAATTTTAATCTGATAAAGTTCATCAATTACATTCAAATGATGACTTTGAGCTAATTTTAAAGTATACATGACATCTCTTTTACTAATTGTTTTTCCTTGTTTCACAAGTTTTAATAAAGTTGTTAATACATCTTCTATAGTCTTTACTTGTTCTTCATTAGTATTAAAGACAATTTCATCTCCACGTACAATTATTTCAATTTCAAAAGTTTCCTCCATAATCTTGATATTTTCTTCAGCAGGTCCAATTAATCTTTTGACTTCATCTATTGTATAAGAATCTAATTTAATGACTTTCTTCATTTTCTTCTCCTTTAATGGCTATATCTTCTAATAAAGTATAATGTACTTTTAATGTTATTTTACTACGAGTCTTTGTCATTTGTAAAACATTTTCTTTATCAATCACAGCATCAGCAGGCAATCGAGAACGAATGGACAATAATAATTGATAAAAAACCTCTGCCTGATCCTGCTTTACATTTTTTACACTGGCCTCATATTGATTAAAAGTATAAGCATAAACATGACCTTTTACAGGAATAATCTTTGTCTGATTTTGAGTCGAAATAATTGTATTGCTGACTAAAAGATCGCCTTTTTTAACATAGTCATTCTTTTTAACCTGAATGAGTCCACTTTCAACATCAAAAGAAGCAATCATTCCATCTTTTTTTGCATAAAGATTTCTAAAATCATCTTTTTCAATTTGTTCTTGCTTTCTTTTGGTATACTCAACATGAAAAACACTGCCCACCTGGTAAACACTCATGTATTCAACATGATCCTTATAAATTGTTTTAAAATCTGCTAAAATTTCATTTAAACGTTCATAACTTTTTAGAGGTGAGAAAAGATTAACTTTTTCCTTCTTTAAATCTGTTATCATTTGTTGGTTAACAGAAGGCATTGTTCCAATAATTTCAATATCAAATATAAAATAAGAAGATGCAATCACACTTCCTAAAAAACAAATAACACCAAGTATATTTAAATATTGTTTTGATAAAAATAAAACATATTTTAATAAACCAATTGTTTTCAAATAAGTATAAGGCTGATCAAATGTTTTAAAGATATAGCGTTGATATGTAGGAATATAAAATGAATACATATCTGCTTTTTTTCTAAGATGTAAGATCTTTATCTTTTTTTGTTTAGCAAATCTAAGCAATAAGAAAATGGCATGTTCTTCTACTTCATATAAATCATACCCTATACTCATCATATTCAATCACTTTCACATGACCATTCAAACGAATTTCATGATGATCATAATAATAAATTTCTAAGTCTTCCCCTCTTACATTTAAACAATATCCATTCATCTTAATCTTAAAAAATTGTGTATCCATTATCATTACTTCCATATAATCTTTAACATATATCTGATTATGATCAATCAACAACATGAAATCACCTCATCTTAATATATGTTAAAACAAAAAAAGAAGAACCCAAGTTCTTCTTATCTTTGTTTACCTTTATTTTTTCTAGCAGCTTCTGATTTCATTTTGCGTTTTAAACCAGGCTTAACATAGAATTCTCTTTTACGAGCTTCTTGCAGGGTTCCTGTTCTTGAAACTTGTCTTTTGAAACGACGTAATGCGTCATCTAAAGATTCATTTTCTCTTACTACAGTTTTTGCCATTTTGAACTTCCCCCCTTTACTATCAAGTACATTCGTCATTATACATGGATAATGGAAGAAAATCAAGTTTTTTTGTTAATAATCTTTCTGACTTTTTTATGATTTTTAAATAAAATGCCAATCCAAGCATAGATTAAAATTATAAAAATGATAATTATCCTCTTCACATCAACATAATTTCTTATATCATAATAAAATCAATGAACATATATCTTTTTATCTATTCATCAATATTTTTATAATTTCTATCTCATAATTATACATTATTTTTTAATATTTATAACATCATTTTACTGTTATGGTCATATACATATAAGTTTATAATCCTATTATGAAAGCATTCTCGTATTACATTTATATAAAAAACAAAAACATATATCTTTATTTTACAACATTAAACATTTATCCTATTTTGTCTGTTCATTTTCACTTTCATATTTCAAAACATTATATGTTGATATTAATTTCTGCAAAAAATCAAGGTAGTACAAGTCTCCACCTATTTCAAAACACCATATATTGATATTAAACAAAATATTTAAAACAATTTATTATAAAAACTATAACATTATAAGAAAATGACAGTATTTTTGCAAAAAAGAGGAGAATCCTTGTTAATGCTAAGGATTAGTCCTCTTTTGATCATTAATAATCCTGTTGGCTTTCTTCGTTATTCATTAATTGAACACCAGCTGATGTTCCAATACGTGTTGCACCAGCATCAATAACAGCCATCATATCAGCATAATTTCTTACGCCACCACTTGCTTTGACTTGACATTTATCGCCAACAGTTTTCTTCATTAATGCAACATCATGTGGTGTTGCTCCGCCTGTGCTAAAACCTGTTGATGTTTTAACAAAAGTAGCCCCTGCTTTTACAGCCAGCTGACAAACAGTAACTTTCTCTTCATCAGTTAATAAACATGTTTCAATAATAACTTTTACACAGTAATTTCCGCTTGCTTCAACAACCGCTTTTATATCATTATAAACAAGATCTGTATTGCCATCTTTTAAAGCACCAATATTAATAACCATATCCACTTCATCAGCACCATTTTCAATAGCATTTTTTGCTTCAAATGCTTTGACTTCTGAAGTATTTGCTCCTAATGGGAAACCAATAACTGTACAGATTTTAACATCTGTATCTTTTAAATATTGGGCACAATAATGAACCCAAGTTGGATTGACGCAAACAGAAGCAAAATCATATTGTTTAGCTTCTTCACATAATTTGTCAATTGTTGCTTGTGTTGTGTCTGCTTTTAATGCAGTGTGATCAATAAATTTGTTGTACTTCATCTTCATCTTCTCCTTTAAATATTTTATCAATTGCTTCTAATGCTACATATTTATCTCCTGGATAAGGTTCATTTCCAATTGAGGATGCCATAAACTGTTCATGTCCTTTTCCTAAGATTAATATGATGTCGCCTTTATTAGCGATTTCTATAGCTTGTTCAATCGCAATCCGACGGTCTTCAATAATAACACTGACTGGCTTTTCCAGATATTCTTGAATATCCAAACAAATTTCATGGATATCTTCATCACGATTATCCTCTGCTGTCAATATAACCTGATCACAATACTGATTCGCCAGTTTTCCTATCTTTTCACGTTTGTTGTAATTCTTTTTTCCAGGAGCCCCAAATACAGCAATAATACGTCCTGTTGTCTTCACGTGTCGGGCAAATTCAAATACTTTCTCAAAGCTTCTAGCATGTTGACAATAATCAACAATTACATGAAAAGGATAAGGATGATCTAATAATTCCATTCGTCCATCAACGCCTTTTATATAGCTAATTGATTCTAAAACCTGACTAATTGGCATCTCTAAAGCTAATAACGAGGTAATAACTGCCAAAACATTAGAGATATTAAAACGTCCTAAAACAGGTACAGAAACATGTCGCATTTCTTCATATATCTGTAAATCAAATTCGCTATGATCAATAAACAATTGAATATTTCTTGCCATAACATCTGATTTGTGTTCAATTCCATATGTCAACAAATGACAATGCAAAGAATCCTTAACCATTGTATAAAAACGAACCTCATCAGTATTAAGAATAGCATATCCTTTTTCATCAACCAAAGAAAATAATTTTGCTTTGGAAGCCATCAGATTTTCCATTGTACCATGAAAATCCAAATGTTCTTCATAAACATTTGTAAAAATAGCAATATCAAAATGAACACTATCAACGCGTTTTAAAGCCAATCCATGACTTGAAACTTCCAATGTCACTCCTTTAATATCACTCTTTACCATATCATGTAAATGACGTTGTAAAAAAATTGTTTCTGGTGTTGTATAAGGGCACTGTTCAATATGACCTGCATATTCAATATTGTTTGTTCCAATATAACCCATTTTTAAATAATGTGATAAAACCTCTTTAATCATTAATGCAACAACTGTTTTACCACTTGAACCAGTGACTCCAATCATTGTCATCTTATAACTTGGATGATCATAAAACAAATCAGCAACGCGATTTAATTCGTCTAAAACATTATCTACCTTAATATAAAGAACATCACGATGTTTATATGCTAAAGGTTTTGAATAGACAATGCATTTTGCACCTTGAAAAACAGCATCTTCAATATATTTATGACCATCAACACTTAATCCATCAACACAAAAGAATATTGAATCTTTACCAACATAGCGTGAATCACTATGAATCGAAACAATTTTAAATTCTTCTTCAACATCAAATAATTCATTTATCTTTTTCACTGATAACACTTCCTATCAATTCCACACCATCACGTGCTTCAATATATACCTGATATATGTGACCAATAGCAGATTCTGATAATGGAACATTGACTTTCAAATAATTTGAAGCATGACCAGCCATATAATCACCATGTCGCTCTTCAATTAAAACTTCTAAAACTTTTCCAATTTGAGTATCTGCAAATTCACTTTGTAATTGCGTTGATAATGCCATCAATGTTTTGACTCTTTCATGTTTGACTTCACCATCAACTTGTTCTTTCATTTTAGCAGCTGGTGTTCCCTGACGAGGTGAATAAGGGAAAACATGCAATTGATTAAAGTGCATTGATTGAATCCATTGATATGTTGTCTCAAATTCCTCTTTAGTCTCACCTGGAAACCCAACAATAACATCAGTTGTTACAGATAGAGATGGTAACTTTGATTTTAATTCATCTAGTTTTTTGGAAAATTCTTCAGTTGTATAATGACGATTCATACGTTTTAAGGTCGCATCACAACCTGATTGAATCGGAATATGAAGATGATCAACAACGATTGGTGATGTTGCAATTAAATCGATAATTTCATGTGAGACTTGACTCATTTCAATTGATGAAATGCGTAATCTTTTTAAGCCTTTGACCTTAGTTGTTAAATCTACTAATAAATCATAAAAACTATAATCTTTTAAATCCAATCCATATCCCGCTGTATGAATACCTGTTAAAACGATTTCAACAAAACCATGATCAACAAGTTTTTGGGCTTGTTTTAAAACACTTTCAGGCAAACGTGAACGTACTCGTCCACGAGCATAAGGAATAATACAATAAGTACAGAAATTGTTACATCCATCCTGAATTTTCAAAAAGGCTCTTGTATTTTTGGTAAATTCATCAATATCTAAATCTTCAAAAACAGATAAATTCATTACATCTGCTACATGTATAACAGGTTCATGAGTCTCCTTATAAATATTCACAAATTCAACAATTCGATTTCTATATTGTGTCCCTAACACAACACAAACTCCCTCTATAGATGCTACTTCTTCACTCGCAATTTGGCTATAGCAACCCACAACACAAACAATTGCATCGGGATTTTGGCGAACTGCCTTTCTAATCATTTGACGTGATTTTGAATCACCAGTATTCGTTACTGTACATGTATTAATAACATATACATCTGCTTTTTCTTTAAAATCAACTTCCTGATAACCATCCTGATGAAATAATTTCAGCATGGCTTCAGATTCGTATGTATTGACTTTACATCCTAACGTTAAAAATGCAACTGTCTTCATAAACTTCCTTTCTATTGATATTTTTTCAATATCTTCTGATATGTTTTTTCTTGAATAAGAGATTTATCTCTCAACAAATCCAAACAATCCTTATATAAATAATTTTCTATATTATAAGCAATTGCTTTAACATCACTTAAAGCAACATCAACATGACTACTTTCATCTTGAATAATAACTTTATTTAATAATTTCTTTGTTTCTTTTTGAAAAATATAAATTGTTTTTAAAGCCTCATAATAAAGACATAAATGTCTATGATCTTCAAAAACATTTTCTAATGATGAAAAAGTCGTACGATAAATTCCCTGACCATATAAGTTTTCTGGCGTCTTTTCTTCAACTTGATAATTCTTAATATATTCACGATGCTGTTTCAACAATAAAATTTGATAATCATGTGTATAACGCTGATTAACAAAGGGTTCAAGATATGGGATATATATATCTGTTTGACTAACTTCATCAAAAAAATGAGGAGCCTTTTGTAAAATTTCAACAATATCATTATTAAACATTTTTTGTTTTTCATCATAATTTAAATAATCTAATAAATCATAGTGTTGATTCAAAAAAACTTCATACATATTCTCAATTTGATTTTGGGTTAACATTCCTCGATATATCACTTCATAAGCAAACAAATCAAATTCATCTTTTATTTTTACTTTTAACCCCATTGCTTCTAAAGACAATTTAGCTGCTTCTATTTCTTGATAAATTGCTGTCTTTGAAACAGGAATTTTTTGTCCATATTTATTTAAACTCTCAATAAAACCCATTATTTCATCAACTCCCTTGTATACCCTATAACACTTAACATATAGAGCGGAGCTGTCTCACTCCTTAATATTCTTTTTCCTAATGAACACGGAACAATATCTAATTTTTCCATTTGTGCAATTTCACTTTCATCAAACCCACCTTCTGGACCAACAATAATTGTTATACTTTGATATGTACTTAAGAGTGCTTGTGCAAAATGGGCATGCTCGCCCTGTTTACTTGATTCTTCATAAGCAACTAAATTAATATCAGAGAGATAAAGTGATAAATCATTGATTGTCATTAATGGCATTAATTCAGGAATGACCTGACGATAAGATTGTTCACTTGCTTCTTTTAAAATACGCTGATAACGTTCTGTTTTTTTGGTAAATGTCTTAGCATCCGTCTTAATAATACTTCTTTTTGATAAAAATGGAACAATACGATGAACACCTAATTCAGTAGCCTTTTGTAAAACAAGTTCAAATTTATCATTTTTAGGCAAACCATAAACAAGTGTCACAAAAACATCTAATTCATGTGCTTCATTTAATTCTTCTTTTTGTTGTAATTTCCCTATAACTATATCTATAATCTCATAAATATATGTTTTTCCTGATGGTAAAATACAAACAACTTGATCACCATTATGATATCGCATCACACGTTGCATATGCTTATGATTATAATCATCTATCATAATATAGTTGTCTTGAATACAATTTTCATCAATAAAATAACGTTGCATAAACATCCTCCTTTGGCTATTTTATCATATTTTTAGCAATATAAAAAGAAAAAAGGCACAAAAAGAAAATGCATAAGTTCCCTTATGCATTCATAATTGTAAACCTGTCATTTTGATAATCAACAACAATATGACTACCACGCACAATATCACCTTTAATCATTGCTTTAGCAATTAAAGTTTCGATATGAGATTGAATAAAACGTTTTAATGGTCTAGCTCCAAAAGTTGGATCAAAGCCTTCCTTAGCAATTTCTTCTTTTGCACTCGAAGAAACTTGAATAGTAACTTTTTGATCAGCTAATCGTTCAGATAACTGATGAACAAATTTATCAATAATCTGATATACAACTTGTTGATCTAATGAATTGAACATCACAGTCTCATCAATTCGATTTAAGAATTCTGGTTTAAAATGAGCTTTTAATTCGATTTCAACTTCATGTCTTGTTTCTTCATTATTTCCCTGCAACAAATATTGTGAACCAATATTAGATGTCATGATAATAATTGTATTTTTAAAGCTAACTACATTTCCTTTAGAATCAGTAATACGACCATCATCTAAAACTTGTAATAAAACATTGAAAACTTCAGGATGTGCTTTTTCTATTTCATCCAATAAAACAATACTATAAGGAGCACGTCTGACCGCTTCGCTTAATTGACCGCCTTCTTCATAACCTACATAACCTGGTGGCGCACCTAATAATCTTGAGACACTAAATTTTTCCATGTACTCACTCATATCAATACGAACAATATTCTTTTCACTATCAAAGAGTTGTTCTGCCAAACTTTTTGCAACTTCTGTTTTTCCTACACCAGTTGGACCTAAGAATAGGAAAGAACCAATTGGTCTATTTTCATCATTAATACCAGCACGTGATCTTAAAATAGCATCACTTACTTTTTCAATTGCTTCATCTTGTCCCATGACTCTTTGTCTTAAAATTTCATCAAGATGTAATAACTTTTCTCTTTCAGATTCCATTAATTTATTCATTGGGATACCTGTCCAGCGAGCAATCACTTCGCTAACAGTATCAACAGTGACTTTTTCTTGTAAGAGTGCATCTTCTGATTCATTTGATTGAAAATCTGAAATTTCCTTATTGATTCTTGGTAATGTCTCATATTTAATTTTAGAAGCTTCTTCTAAATTTCCTTCTGTCTCATATTTATCTTTTAAAGCTTCTAAACGTACTTTTTGATCTTTTAATTCTTTAATATGATCTAATGCTTTCTTTTCTTCTTTCCATTTATCAGTCAAACCAATCATTTTCTCATCAAGTGAAGCAATTCGACTCTTAATTTCATCTAATCGTTTTTCATTGTCATCGTTTTTATCTTCTTTTTCTATTGAAATACGTTCCATTTCTAAACGATTCTTTTCTCTTGTAATGACATCTAATTCTTCTGGTAATGAATCAATTTCCATGCGGACTGATGCACAAGCCTCATCAATTAAATCAATAGCTTTATCTGGCAGGAATCGATCAGTAATATAACGTTGTGACATATTGACAGCCCCAACAATAGCACTATCGGTAATTTGAACACCATGATGTGATTCAAAACTATCTTTGAGTCCACGTAAAATTGCAATTGTATCATCTGTATCAGGTTCATCAACTGTTACCTTTTGAAAACGTCTTTCCAGGGCTGCATCTTTTTCAATATATAAACGATATTCATCTAATGTTGTTGCACCAATACAATGAAGTTCACCACGCGCTAACATAGGTTTCAATAAATTAGCCGCATCCATTGCCCCATCTGTTTTTCCAGCACCAACCAATTGATGAATTTCATCAATAAACAAAATAATATTTCCTTCAGCTTTCTTAATTTCATTTAAAACCGCTTTTAATCTTTCTTCAAATTCACCACGATATTTAGCACCAGCAACCAACGCTCCTAAATCAAGTTCGTAAAGTGTCTTATTTTGCAAACTTGTAGGAACATCATTTTTGAAAATACGCCATGCCAATCCCTCTACGATTGCTGTTTTCCCAACCCCTGGTTCACCAATCAAAATTGGGTTATTCTTTGTTTTACGTGATAAGATTTGAACAACTCGTCTGATTTCTTCATCACGACCAATGACCGGATCCAATTTTCCATCTTGTACATCTTGAATTAAATCTCGACCATATTTTGTTAAAACTTCATATTGATTTTCTGGATTTGGATTATCTACCATTTTCCCACCTCGCATTTCTTTAATCGTTTTTTCAAGTTCTTTTTGATTCAAATGAAACTCTTTAATAATTTCCTGAGTTAAAGAACTTTGAACTTTAAACATTGCCATCATTAAATGTTCAACACTTAAATATTCATCTTTATAATCATTCATCACATTTTGAGCTTTCATAAGCAACTGATTAAGATCATATGAAATCCTAATCTGACTTTCATCTACCCCTTCAATACGAGGTTTTTGACTTCTTTTCTTTTCCAAAAATGATCTAAATTGATTTATATCTACATTAGCTTTTGTTAAAACACGATAAAATATACCACTAGTATCTTCCAATAAGGCAATCAGAAGATCTTCAATATCAACAACTTGCCGAGACATTGACAAAGTCTCTGAAATTGCTTTTTGTAAGGCTTCCTGCATTGCCATTGTCCATTTTTCTATATTCATATAATCACTCCTTTAGCACTCTTCATATCTAAGTGCTAACTATAGTATATCACTATTTTTAGCACTGTCAACACTTAAGTGCTAAAATTTAAATATTCTTAAGACTTTCTTAATGAATTTATTCTCTTTTATTATGACCATCTTAAAACCATTTTATATTTCTTTTGATAAGATGATTGTGTTCATAAATATGGGAGGTTTATTATGAAAAAATTAGCGATTCTTTTTGGAGGTCATTCAAGTGAGTATAGTGTTTCGCTTGAATCAGCTTATTCTGTTTTAAGCCATATCAATAAAGAAAAATATGACTTGTATATGATTGGTATTACAAAAGAGGGAAAATGGTATCACTTTGATCGGGATATTGAACAAATTAGAGATGATACATGGTGGCAAAATCCATTACATTCTGTCACTATTTCACCCGAACCTACACAACATGCATTTATTGAAATGAAAAAAGATCATTTTATCTATGTATATGTTGATGCAGTATTCCCTATTCTTCATGGTCAAAATGGTGAAGATGGTACGATTCAGGCTCTTGTTCAATTATCTGGCATTCCATTAATTGGCTGTTCACTTATGAGTTCTGCACTTTGTATGGATAAATACAGAGCACATGCTATTGTTTCTCAAATGGGCATTAAAACACCTAAAGCATTGGTATTAACATCATCATCTGATTTAAACACATTTAAACAAGAAATTCAAAAATTACACTATCCACTTTTTGTAAAGCCTATGAAAGCAGGATCATCTTTAGGAATTTCTAAAATCACAGATTTTTCTGAATTAAAACCAGCAATTTCTCTGGCATACCAATATGATAATGAAATTATTATTGAAGAAGCCATTTCAGGATTTGAAGTTGGATGTGCTATTATGGGAACAGATCAATTGATAGTTGGACGTGTAGATGAGATTGAGTTATCACAGGGATTTTTTGATTTCACAGAAAAGTATTCACTGAAAACATCTCAAATCCATATGCCTGCAAGAATTGATTCAAACATCGAAAAACAAATTCAAAACACAGCAAAAATAATCTATCAGGCACTAGGGTGTCAAATCTTTGCAAGGGTTGATATGTTTTTAACACCTAAAAATGAAATTGTTTTTAATGAAGTCAATACAATCCCAGGATTCACATCACATAGCCGTTTTCCAAATATGATGAAAGGCATCGGACTTTCTTTTACTGAAATATTAGATACTATTATTGAAATGGGGTTAGCTCATGAAAACCATCGCTTTACATCCAACTGATATTCATAAAGGTCCACTCATTCTTATTAATTCTGATTATCCTTATTATGAAAATCCTCATTTACGCATTATTGAAGAGCATCAAATCTTATTAGAAAAAACAACGATGAATTTATACAATCAGATCATTAATGATCCCTATCTTCAAAAGAATATTATGCCTACAAGTGGTTATCGTACAGCCATCCAACAAACTCAAATATATAATGATTCTTTAAAAGAGAATGGTCTGGATTTTACTCAACGTTTTGTCGCACTACCACAACACAGTGAACATCAAAGTGGACTTGCTATTGATTTAAGTTTATCGCATGAAGATATCGATTTGATAACGCCTCATTTTGTTGACCATAGTGCATGTGAATATTTTAAAAACCGTGCTTTAGAATATGGTTTTATTCAAAGATATACCAAAGAAAAACAATTTATCACAAATATTGATGATGAACCATGGCATTTTCGTTATATCGGTATTCCCCATTCTTTTTATATGTTTGAAAATAATCTTTGTTTAGAAGAATATATAGATCATTTAAAACGATATTCTATTTATCAACCATTACATTATTGTTATCAAAATCGATTATTTACTATTTTCTACGTCCCTGTAGCGCAAGAAAGTGTTCATCTTTCTTTATCTGATCAAGCCATTTATCAAATTTCCGGAAATAATGTTGATGGCTTTATTGTAACATCATGGAGGGCCTATGTTTAAGAAAAATTATCCTTATATTGATATCATGCGTATCATAGCAGCTATTCTTGTTATTGGTATACATACTTATCCTTTTTTACAAATCAGTAAAGAATTTGATTTTTTAACAACTCATGTTCTTGGAAGAATCGCTGTTCCCTTCTTCTTTATGACAACAGCATTCTTTCTTTTTCAATCAGGTTTACCCTCATCACAAAAATTAAAAAAAGTCTTTAAACAACTGTTTATGATTGATTTAATAAGTATCATTCTTTACTTACCTATTCAAATCTATAATCATTCTTTATCTTTAAGTCCATCAATCATTTTTAAAGATCTTTTGATGAATGGAACATTTTATCATTTATGGTATTTACCTGCTTCAATGATTGGAATTTTGATTGTTTATCTTTTGTTGCGATATTTATCAATAAAACAAAGTTTTTTGATTGTTTTGATTTTATATATTATTGGATTAGGTGGTGATTCATATTATGGCTTATCTGTACAAATTCCCCTCTTAAAAAATCTTTATTCAGGAATTTTTCTATTTTGTGATTATACCAGAAATGGGGTTTTCTTTGCTCCTCTTTTTATAATCTTAGGTGCATTCATTGCCCAACATCCACAAAAAATTCATAAAAAGGCTTGGTTTATTGCTGGTGGTGTGAGTTTTGCTGTGATGTTTATAGAGGCATATTTATTAAATCATTATCAATTTCCACGCCATGACGCTATGACTATAGCATTGCCTTTTGTTATGTATTGTCTTTTCATGATTTTAATATCTTTTAGTGGAAAACGATATTCACTTTGTAAAGACTTATCACTTTATGTTTACATTATTCATCCTTTTGTAATAGTGATAATCAGATTAGTAGCCAAATTCATCCATCTAGAAAATATTCTTGTCCAAAACAATTTATTACACTTTCTTTTTGTTACAGTCTTTTCATTTATGATTTCTTATATTTGTCTTTGCATTAAAAACGGAGGTCTTTATCATGATAAATCAACAAATATATAAAGAAAGAAGCTGGATTGAAATTGATCTTGATGCCCTTATTCATAACGTTCATGAAATTTCTACTTTATTAAAAAAGCCATCGCAAATTATGGCCGTTGTTAAAGCTGATGCATATGGACATGGTGCACCTATCATTGCCCAGACACTAGAAAAATCTGGAATCCGTTATTTTGCTGTAGCAACATTAGATGAAGCTATTGAACTCAGAATGCATCATATCCAAAGTGAGATTTTAATTCTTGGATACACTTCACCACATTTGGCTAAATTTCTTCACCAATATCATCTAACACAAACAGTTATTGATTACAATTATGCTTTACAACTTTCTCAAATGCATATTCCTTTAAATATTCATATCAAGATTGATTCAGGAATGCATCGTTTAGGAGAAGATTATCATGATCTTTATCATATTCTAAAAATATTTGAATTACCGCATTTACATATGACAGGAATTTTTTCTCATCTCTGTGTTGCTGATAGTTCAAAAACTGATGATATTGATTTTACACATCAACAGTTTCAACATTTTAATGAAACCATTTCAAAGTTACAAAAATTAGGCTATAACGTTGGAAAAGTACATATGCAAAGTAGTTATGGTTTACTTAATTATCCTGAATATCAATATGATTATGCCCGAATTGGGATTGCCTTATATGGTGTTTTATCAAGTCCCAATGATTTTATGAAACATCCTATCCAATTACAACCGGTTCTTTCTATGCGTTCTCATATTGCCTGTATTCATCAAGTGAGTGCCAATAGCGCAATTGGTTATGGTAGAAGTTATACTTTACAACAAGATAGCCTAATTGCAACAGTTCCAATTGGTTATGCTGATGGATTACCTAGACAATTATCATCTTGGCAAAATGTTATTGTGAATGGTAAAAAAGTTCCTATTGTGGGAAGAATTTGTATGGATCAGTTAATGATTGATATCACCTCTCTTCCTCATTGTCAAGTTGGTGATATTGTCACTATCATTGGCAAAGATCGTCAAGCACAAATAACGGTAGAAGAACTAGCCAACAACGCAAATACCATCAGCAATGAAATATTAAGTCGAGTTGGTCAGCGACTTCCCAAAATTTATTATCAAAAAGGAGTCAATCATGAAACGCTACAAACGTCAATATTATCAAAAACCAAAGTCATTTCCTAAAAAATTAGTTATTATCGGAATTGTTCTTGGTATTTTAGGAGTCACTACGTATTTTCAATGGACACGTATCCAACTTATTTTAAAAGGTTATAATCTAACCGAACAAACAATGATTTTATCTTTAGATGACCAAGATATCAAGACATATTTACAAGAGCCTAAAATAGCCCATTTAGAGACCTGGAACACTTTGAAAAATCAACAGCACTACCTTGAATACATAACTTATCAAAAATATCATCCAGATATTTCTAAAGAAGACGTTGTCACATATATCGATACATTTTATCAAAACCATTATGAGAAACTCAAACAACTTCATTATCCTGATGATATTCTTTTACAAATGATGGAAACAGCTTCTATCAAAGATTTTGATAGCCTTATCCAACAAAATTTAGATTATCAACAAACCAAACCGTTTTTGTCAATCAAAGGAATGGTTTATCAACATCTCAATCAGTATATTCAATCTCAAAAACAACCTTTACAAGCAGTATTATCTATATCCTATCCATTTATTGATTCACACAATGAAGTGACTCAAAACTACCTCATTGTTCAACCTAATGCTTATACAACCCTTATAAAAAAAGGATTTCAAATTGCATCAGATTATGTACCAAAAGATCTTGTTACACCCAATTTACCATACAGTCCTGATTGCGACAATAAACAATTGCGAAAAGAAGCTGCCAATGCTTTAGAGGATATGTATCAGGATGCTTTAAAAGAAGATTTACATTTAGCAATCAATAGTGCTTATCGAACTTATCAGCAACAAAAAGCAATTTATGATGACTATCATCAAAAGTACGATGAGGTCACAGCAAATGGTCTCGTTGCAATACCTGGCTGTAGTGAACATCAATTAGGTTTAGGAGTTGATTTAACAAGTCAAAGCGTTCTTGATCATCAATGGCGTTTTTTTGGTGATACACCTGAATACCAATGGGTTATTAAAAATGCTCATCGTTACGGATATATTCTCAGATATCCAAGTCAGAAATCTGCCCTTACAGGAACTGCTAATGAACCTTGGCATTTTCGTTATGTTGGTAAAGATGTTTCACAAATCATCTACGAAAACAATTGGACATTAGAGGATTATATATTACACAACGGATTTTCATCAACTTTACAGAAGATAAATAAATAACAATATATATTGATATTAAACTCACTTGAATCCCTATTCGGGTGAGTTTTTCGTTTGTATTTCAAAACACCATATGTTGATATTAATCGCATGTCATTAAGCAAGGATTTGATATTATACCACTATTTCAAAACACCATATGTTGATATTAATCAAGACCATGATGATTATTAACTTGTTTACATATGCATTTCAAAACACCATATGTTGATATTAATCCTATATCACGGATACCACACAACAGGACATGAAGACTATTTCAAAACACCATATGTTGATATTAATCTTTTACTTCCTGATCAGTGACGTTTCCTCCACCATATTTCAAAACACCATATGTTGATATTAATCTTAATTATTATACCATCAAGGATTCTCGAGACTCATATTTCAAAACACCATATGTTGATATTAATCGGCAGAATTTGAAGCAATTACGACACAAGAAGAATTATTTCAAAACACCATATGTTGATATTAATCGTTTGCCGGCCGTAGAAAGCTTTTTTACTACAGTAGATTTCAAAACACCATATGTTGATATTAATCTTAATCGTTCCATGGTTATACGTATTCTTATACAAGAATTTCAAAACACCATATGTTGATATTAATCAGGAATGTAGATGCTTGTACCAGCATAATACTCAAATTTCAAAACACCATATGTTGATATTAATCGACTTGAATTCCTCAATGGCAGCTTCTTTGACATCCATTTCAAAACACCATATGTTGATATTAATCCAAGTATCAGGCGGTTCTTTCATTCTCGAATGCTACATTTCAAAACACCATATGTTGATATTAATCCTAGATAAAATGTGCATTTCAAAAACAAAGAATTGATAATTTAGTTGATAGATTCATTGTTTTTTCAATATTTTACCAGGCAATATTGCTTTTTGTAAATAATTGTAAAAAGCAGAAATTGTATTGATATAATCAATGCTTTTTAGATTGATTTAATTTCTTAGCTGGTAAAAATAACATAACTTTAAGATAATTATATTATTTTTAGCCATATATGTAAATGAATTTAAAAGAGTTCTAAATCAATAATATATTAAAGTAAACATCCTATGTTGATATTTAATGGCATCATTTACTCTTCTCACTCATTTCAAAATTTTTATTAAATATGGATAAAAGAAGCAACCACTTATGTGATGATTGCTTCTTTATGATAATATAGCATTAAACTTTATTTATACTTTTCAATAATACCTACTCCAATTGGATAAGGTCCAGTATGTACACCAATGGTAGCGCCAATATGTTGTAAAAGAACAGTTTGATGAAAGTCAGGGAATTTTTCATGCAATGTTGCTTCTAACAATTCCTTGAATTTCTGTCCTTCTTGTTGATCATAGCCATAACCAACACAAAAGGCATACTGATTAACATCTAATTGATTATCAACAAAATGATTAATCATATTCTCAATGACTTTACGTTTTGACTTTTCTCTTCCCCTTGTTACGCCGGAAGCAAAAATTTCACCATCACGTAAAACAATTAATGGTTTGATTCCTAAAGTTTTTGCAGCCACTCCAGCAACTTTACCAATTCTTCCACCATGAATCAAATACTCAAAGTTTCCAACAGTAAAGAAAATACGTCCTGTTGTTTTTATTTTTTCAATGATCTCAATCACTTGTTCATATGTCATTCCATCTTTTCGCATCTGAGCAGCCTCTAAAACTAACAATCCCTGTAGTACAGTATTCACTGTTGCATCGATAATTGTTATTTGTTGTTGAGGATAGTCTTCAGCTAATATTTGTTTAGCTGTATATGTACTATTATAAGAGCCTGAAAACTTGGTTGTTATACAGATACATATAATATCATCTCCATGTTTTAAAATAGGTTCAAATACCTCTAAATAATCTTCGACTGAAGGCATTGAAGTCATTGGAAAAATATCTTTATGATCAACCATAAATTGATATAAATCTTCAACTGAAATTTCTTCTTTTTCTTTTTGATGGTTTTTTCCATCACATGTAATATAGAATGGTACAACATGTAATTGATTTTGATCAACTAGATTTTGATCTAAATCACAAGAACCATCTGTTACAATTTGATACACAACTTTTCCTTCTTTCTCTAACAAGATTGAATCAATAAAACAGTTTCACTATTTTGAATGATTGCATATTTGTTATTCATCTGATTTGAAACACATAATGGATCACTTCGTTTTAAAAGATAATGGTCTAATGGATAATGACATTCTTGAAGTGTAATGACACTTTGGGTTAATGCAAATACTGAAAAATATTTATAATCATCTTTAAAGATTTTATGGTTTCCTGGTTTTAAGATATAAATTTTATTTTGCTGATCATAAATCGTAATAGCATAATCCTGATATTGTTCTAATAAACATAATACGGCTAAAAAATGATCCATTCGGTTTTGAGTAACGCCATATAAATCAATTTGATCATAACCTTTATCAATAGCATACTCAATAGCTAATGCTGTATCTGTATCATCTTTTATAGATGAAACTTCATTAACTACTAACCCTTCCAATAATTTCTTATCTTCAATCGAATCCATATCACCTAAAGCAATAATTGGTTTGATTCCCTGTTTCAGCAAATGGCAAACGCCCTGATCAACACCAATATAATCAATTTTATCATCCTTGATTAGACCAGCATCAACTCCACAATAAATACCTATCTTCATTTTAATAAATCAATAGCTTTCTGACGATCAGGAGATTGAAACACATAACTTCCAGCAACTAACACATCAACTCCAGCCTCTTTACAAAGTGCTCCAGTCTCAGCATTAATACCTCCATCAACTTCAATAACAAAATGACGATGTCCTCTCAATTGATAAAGGGCTTTTATCTTATCAATTGCAGATGTCTGAAAAGCTTGTCCACCAAATCCAGGTTCAACACTCATAACTAAAACAAGATCAATATCGTCTAAATATTTTTCAACTAACTGAGTTGGTGTAGCAGGTTTAATACTTATTCCTACATCAGCTCCCTGATTATGAATATGTTTAATCAATTCACGAACTGCTTTTTCATCTGACAAAGCCTCAAGATGAAAAGTAATTAAAGAAGCTCCTGCCTTAATAAACTCATCAACATATTTCATCGGATCACTAATCATCAAATGAACATCCAAATACAAATCAGTCACCTTTGCAATATCTTTTAAAATACTATATCCAAAAGAGATATTAGGGACAAAATGTCCATCCATAACATCATAATGAATCCAATCTGCTCCATATGTTCTTATCGAATCCAAATCACTTTTTAAATCAGCAAAATTTGCTGACAACACCGATGGTGCAACTTTAACCATATTTTTTCTCCTTTAATACCTTACTTTCTTTTAAAAACATTAAATAATGCTCATATCTTTCTAAAGATATATCACCATTTTCAACAGCCTCTTTAACCGCACAATGTGGTTCACTATCATGCAAACATCCTCTAAATTTACATGCTGAAGACAGTTCTTTAAAGTCATGAAAACTATGGGCAACTTGAATTGGTTCCATCTCCAATTCAAGTGATGAAAAACCTGGTGTATCAGCCACATAGCCATCATACATCTTTAACAGTTCAACATGACGAGTTGTATGTTTCCCACGTCCAAGTGCTTTAGAAATTTCATTAGTATCAATATTCAAATGAATATCTAAAGCATTCAATAGACTTGATTTTCCTACACCACTTTGGCCAGTAATAACACTCATTTTATCTTTAAAAAGATGTTTAATTTCTTCAACTCCCTGATTTTCTTTGGCACTGACATAATAAACACGATATCCTGCTTTCTCATATGGCAACATAATTGACTGAATGGTCTCTTGTACAACTAAATCCATTTTAGAAATACAAATAATCGGTTCAATATTCAAATGTTCAATAAAAACCAAAAAGCGATCCAATAAAAGGGTATTGATTTCAGGCTCTTGAGCTGAAAATACCAAAAGAGCCTGATCTACATTACAAATAGGTGGTCTTATTAAGACGTTTCGACGAGGTAAAAGTTTTCGAATATAGCCTTCCGTTTCATTTTCAATAGAAAACTCACATTTATCACCCACAAGTGGCTTTTGATCATCTTTTCTAAATTTTCCTCGTGCTCGACATTGATAGATAACGCCATCAGCCTCTACATAGTAAAATCCTGATAACGCCTTAATAATCATTCCGTTTTGCATCCATCCACCTCTTTCATTAATTTGTTGTTGTCCCTGATTGGGTATTGTTATCAGTTCCAGTATTTGGATCTGTTGTCCCGCCATTTGGATTCTGAGAATCACTAGGAAGATCAGGTTTATGATCATAATATTCTAAAGTAATATTTTCGTTTTTCTTATAAACAACTGTAAATGCATCTATAGATTGTTTCATAACAACATTGATTTTCATTGTTTTAATTTCTTCAACTGTTGTTGGTGGTGTTAAGACTTTTAAAGTCACCTTAAATCCTGCCTTTGTTAACAAATCTGCTGCTTTATTAATATCCTGTCCATAAACATTAGGAACCGTTACTGAATATCCTTTTGAAACAGTTAAAGTAATTGTTTTATTAGTTGAATTTGGATCAATCTTTTCACCTTGAACAATTGATTGTTTTAAAATCACGCCTTTTTCTTCTTCACTTGTTTCTTCTTCTTTAACAACATGGAAACCCTGATTTGATAAAATCGTTTCAATATCATCATAAGTCTTCCCAACATAATTATCAATAACAATATATTTACCAGATGATACAGTTAATTCAACAATATCACCTTTTTTAACTGCCGAACGTGCTTCAGGATTACTTGAAATCACTTTTCCTTCCTCAACAGTATCGCTTAATTCATGTTTAATATTTTCATCAACCTTCAAACCACTATTTTCTAATGTTTGAATAGCCTGTTCCTGTGTCAATGTTACAACATCAGGCATTTGGAAAGTATTGGCAGGCCTTAAGAAAAAGAAATAAATCAAACCAAATACAAGTAATGCTCCAACCACACAACCTGCTATAATTCCAACTTTCTTTTTATCTAAAGCTTTCTTTTCAGGTTCTTCTTCCATCAATTCTTCTGCTGGAATTTTGACTTGTGTCTGAGTAAAGAAATCTTTATCTTCTGCCACAATTGTTGTTTCATCAGGATCATCGTAAGTAAAAACTAATTTTTCTTCATTTTCACGAGATAAACATGTATTTAAATCCTCAAACATATCAATAGCTCGCAAATAACGATCTTTTGTATTTTTAGCAGTGGCTTTAATAATCACATTTTCAACAGATTGAGGAATTGACGGATTAAAAGCACGTACTGATGGAATATCATCTCGCATATGTTTTAATGCGATATTAACGGGTGATTCACCATTAAATGGCACTTCGCCTCTTAAAAGTTCATAAAAAACAATTCCTAAAGCATAAATATCACTTTGAGCAGTTGCTTTTTCACCACGAGCAATTTCTGGAGCCAAGTAATGAAGTGACCCCATAATAGTATCAGTTTGTGTCACTTGCGATAAAGACTGAATAGAAGCAATTCCAAAATCACCAATTTTGACAACGCCACTATCTGTCACCAAAATATTTTGTGGTTTTAAATCACGATGAACAATCCCAACAGAATGGGCTTTCGCTGTTGCACTCACAACTTGTTTCATAATATCAACAGCCTCAACATAATGTAAAGCTCCACGTTTATGGATCAATTCTTTTAATGTCTGTCCTGGAACATACTCCATAACAATATAATATTCATCATCTTCATCACCAACATCATAAATTTCAACAATATTTTTATGTGATAAGGCTGCTGCTGCACTGGCTTCACGATGAAAACGTGTCACATATACAGGATCACCTGTCAATGATGAACGCATAATTTTAACTGCTACAGTTCTTTTTAATATCTTATCTTCAGCAAGATAAACATCCGCCATCCCACCTTGACCAATTAAATCTTTTAAAACATAACGTCCTGCGATTGTTTTATTTATCTGACTCATTTTCAACAACTCCTTTAGTTAATATTAAGGCAAAACCGATATTATCTTTACCACCAAATGTATTTGCAGCATCCATCAATTCTTTTCCCATTTCTTCTAAATCAATATCTTTTTGAAGAATTTCTATTAATTGTGGATCAAATAATGAATTATATAAACCATCAGAGCATACTAAAATCAAATGCCCATTTCCTTGCTGGGTTGTAAAAGATACATCTAAATGTTCACTGACTCCTACTGCCTGCAACAAAATATTCTTTTGCGGATGATATAAAGCTTCTTCCTGTGAAATTGTTCCTGAATCAATCAGAACATTGACTAAAGTATCATCTTTTGTTAATTGGATTAATTGATTATCTTTAAATAAATAAGCACGTGAATCTCCCACATGAGAAATATAAATATGATTATCAATACAAAGAACAATAACGACTGTTGTTCCCATTCCCTCTAAATTTTCTGAAGTATGACTTTCATTCATCACCAAATGATGAGCATGATTGATAACTTCTTCCATCCAATCATGAATTTCCTCAGTTGATTGAAAAGCACCATGTTGCTGATAATGCTCTATAATATCATCACAAGTTAATTTTGAAGCAATCTCACCAGCATTATGTCCACCCATTCCATCACATAAAACAACCAAACCTTCTTGCTCACTTTTTTGATGATATCGCACATAATCCTGATTAATCGTTCGTACATTCCCAACATCACTCATTGCTATGATTTTCAAAAAGATCCACCTACCTTTTTTGCACGTAATTGGCCACAAGCGCCATCTATATCGCGACCATGTTCTTTTCTTAATGTCACATTAATTTTTAATCTTAACAGTTCGTTTTTAAAAATTTCAACATCTTTTGGTGCTGTCTGTTGATAGCCATGTTCATCAACCGCATTATAAGGAATAAGATTGACATAGGCATTCAATCCTTTCACATAATGGGCTAACTGTCGTGCATGAATAATATCATCATTGACACCTTTTAAAAGAATATATTCAAATGTGACACGACGATTCGTTTTTTGAATATAATCCTGTAATGATTTTCTTAACTCATCCATTGGATAACGCTTATTAATTGGCATGAGCTGATCTCGAATTTCATCATTAGGTGCATGTAAAGAAACTGCTAAGTTTGTTTGAATTCCTTCTTGCGCATATTCTTCAATTTTATCGCACAAGCCACATGTTGAAATCGTTAAGTGACGTGCACCAATTGCTAATCCTTTAGGATGATTAATAATATATATAAAGTTCATTACCTGCTGATAATTATCAAACGGTTCACCCGTTCCCATAACCACAACATGTGAAATTCGCTCACCTGTATCATTCATAACTGTTAAAACCTGATTAACCATTTCTCCAGCTGTTAAATCTCTTTGTTTTTTTAACAGACCGCTGGCACAAAAAGTACAGCCCATATTGCAGCCAAGTTGACTTGTCACACAAAGACTACGTCCATAATCATGAACCATCAAAACAGTTTCAATGAGGCCCCCATCTTCCAATTCTAAAAGATATTTAATTGTTCCATCTTGAGAAACCTGCTTTTCAATAATTTCTAATGGTCCGACTTGGAAATGAGAAATGAGTTTTTCTCTTAATTCTAATGACAAATTACTCATTTGATGAAAGTCTTGAATATTTTGACGATATAACCATTCAAACACTTGAGTCGCCCTAAACTTTTTTTCTCCTAAAGCAATAAATTCATCAATTAATTGTTCTTGTGTATAATCATATATTGATTTCATTGTTTCATTCCTTTTCTAGCAGGCACATATAAAAACCATCACTATGATATTGATATGGTAATATTGTTAATTCTTTGATCATTAACATATCAGGATGTTTTTTTATAAATGCTGCAATTTGTTTTTCGTTTTCTTTTTTATTGATGGTACAAGTGCTATATACAATATTACCACCATTTTTCAATAATGGGTATGCATTTTCTAATAATTTTTCCTGAATTTGAATAATTTCATCCATTGCATCAGCCGGATGATACTTAATTTCAGGTTTTCTTGCTAATACACCTAATCCACTACATGGAGCGTCTAAAAGAATTTTATCAAAACTATTATCAGGATAACGATGAGCTAACTGAGTGGAATCAGCAGCCTCTAATTCAACAATGGTTATTCCTAAACGTTCCATCTGTTTTTCTACTAATGGTATTTTATGTGGATAGAGATCAAAAGCCTTAATACAGCCTTGATTCTTCATAAGCGCAGCCAAATGAGATGTTTTTGTACCTGGTGCACAACACATATCTAAAACATACTCACCAGGCAATGGATTCAATAAAGGTGCCACCAGTTGACTCGATTCATCTTGAATCGTGACAAGTCCTTTTTGAAATGCTTCACTATTAGCAATATTGCCTTTATTATAATAAACACCCTCTTTTGAAAGTTGACCTTTTTCCCATGCCGGATCTTCTAACAAAGCATCTCGCGTTGTCATAAGTGTATTGACGCGAGCACATTTATAAGGCGTTTCATTATTGGCATAACAGATTTTTTTAGCTGTTTCAAAACCATACTGTTTGACAAACATTTTAACCATCCATAAGGGGTGACTTGTTTCAATTGATAAACGCTCTTGTAACTCTAAATGCTCAAGTGAATAAGAACAGGCAAAAGCCTTTTTTAAAACGGCATTAATAAATTGTGCTGTTCTCATACCTTTTTTCTTTTTTGCTAAATTGACTGCTTCATTAATAATTGCATAATCAGGAATCGCATCCATCATAAAATGTTGATATAGACTCATTAATAAAAGCATCTTTTCAAACGATTTGACTCTCCCTTGAAGATGTGGTTTCAAAATATATTCTAAAAAAATAAGATTTTGAACAGTTCCATATACAACACGTGTAATAAAATCTTTTTGTCTTCGTGTCAGATCATCATTTTGCAAATAAGAATTTAATGTCAAATTGAGATAACTGTTATCTTGTTTATATTTTAATAATATTTCTAAAGCAATTTGTCGATCCATTATCTTAAATTTGTGAATATGGATTAAAATCACATATCACATTTACCTTTCCTTTTTGTTTTTTATTGTAATAATCATTCATTGTCTGTAATGCTTCAAAGACCTCATCACTTTGAATAAACTTAATCAATATACGTTCACGATATTGATCTTGTAACTTATAAATCATACTTTTGGCCGGACCTAAGATGGCACAATGATGAAGATGATCAGTTAAATATTTTTTTATATCCTTAGCAGCAATTTGAACACGTTGTTGCTGGGAAGATTGAATAAGAATGCTGACCAGATGGCAATAAGGTGGATATTTTGCTTTTTGGCGATATAACATCTCCTGCTGATAAAATGCTAAGTAGTTATGTTGGGCAGCACAAGTAATTGCATAATGATCAGGATTATACGTCTGAATAATCACAGTTCCTTGCTTAACACCACGTCCACTTCGTCCTGAGACTTGACATAATAGTTGAAAAGTTCGTTCACTCGCACGAAAATCAGGAATATTCAAACTCATATCAGCATTGAGGACACCTACAAATGTCACATCTTCAAAATCTAATCCTTTAGCAATCATCTGTGTTCCTAATAAAATATTTCCTTCTTTACGACGAAAACGTTCCAAAAGTTTCATATGTCCATTTTTATTTTTAGTCGTATCTACATCATAACGAATCACTTTTGCATTTTCAAATGTCTTTGCGAGTTCCTCTTCAACACGTTGTGTTCCAAATCCAACACTTTTGAAATGAGTTGAGCCACAATGTGCACAACTCTGTGGATAACTTTGAACATATTCACAATAATGACACTTTAACACATGCTCATTTTTATGATAAGTTAAAGTCACATCACAATGTGGACATTTTACGACTTCTCCACAATCAGCACATTGAATATAAGTTGCATACCCACGTTTGTTTAATAATAAAATCACCTGTTCATTACGATTTAACGTTTCTTGTATTCGTGTTTTCATTTTTCTAGAAAACATAGAGTAGTTACGTTGTCTTGTTTCTTCTATCATATCTACGATTTCTACTTTTGGAAGTGGTTTTTGGTTTATTCTGTTTTTAAGTTCATATAAATCATAGACCCCTTTTAAAGCCCGTGAATAACTTTCTAATGAAGGTGTAGCACTTCCTAATACAACAGCACCGTGATGATATTGTGCACGCATCTTAGCAATCTGTGAAGTCAGATATCGAGGCTTAGACTCCTGTTTATAACTGGCATCATGTTCTTCATCAAGAATAATCAATCCAATATTTTCCAAAGGTGCAAAGACAGCGGAGCGTGCTCCTACAACAATTTGAACTTCTTGTTTTTTAATACGTCGGTATTCATCATATTTTTCACCTTGTGATAAACGTGAATGCAAAATTGCCACCTGATCTCCAAAACGCTGTTTAAAAACCTCTACCATCATTGGTGTCAGTGATATTTCTGGTACCAGCATCATCACTGTCCTTTTATTTTCTATGTAGTAAGCCGCTAATGCTAGATAAACTTCTGTCTTACCTGAGCCTGTAACTCCATGTAATAAGGAAACACGTTGAGGATGTTCAATAATTCCTTTGACTACCTTTTTTTGATCTGCAGTTAATTCTATTTGAGATGATTCTTTTTGATAAAGGCTCAAAGGCTGACG
The DNA here is from genome assembly GCF_001244545.1 of Candidatus Stoquefichus sp. SB1. Classification (NCBI taxonomy): domain Bacteria; kingdom Bacillati; phylum Bacillota; class Erysipelotrichia; order Erysipelotrichales; family Erysipelotrichaceae; genus Candidatus Stoquefichus; species Candidatus Stoquefichus sp. SB1. The sequence goes on from NZ_LN852693.1 coordinate 407,239, forward strand.
ATAAATTTCTTTTTGAACATATCTTATGAAACCTTGTTTCACTAATCGATCTAATAAACCTTTTGTATAAGGAATATCTTGAATCAAAGCATCTGGATGTTCTTTTAAATAATCTAAACATTCTTGTTGTTTAACTGTTTGTGCTTTTCCATCAGCAATCACCTGAACAGCACGTCTTAATTTCAATCCTACAGAATGGTTTGTACTCGGTTTTAATTGTGCAGGCAACATAGCCTGTAAACATGCAATACGGGGTGAAAGAGTCATTTTAGACATTTGATATGCTAATGATTGAAGTTCATCATTTAAAAGTGGTTCTTCATCAATAACATCAATAATATACTGATATTGAAAACCAGCCTCTGCTTCTAATTGTTCTTGAGATAACGGAGTCTTTTCAATAGATTCAACATAACCAACTAATTTTTGATAACCAAAAGGAATAAAAACCCGGATTCCTACTTTTAATTGTTGATCACATAAATAATCAAATGTTGTATCTAAAGAATGAACTGGATGTTCTACCAGCACTTTAACAATGTACATATTTTCACCACCTGTCGCTTTATTTTATCATAAAATCACTTTCTTGAATAGAAAAAGGATACAAACGTATCCCTATGCATTTTCTCTAATAATTCTTGATATTTGTTCCTTTGCAGCCAATACATCATCATTTTCAACTACATATTTATATTCATCTTTTGTCGCAATTTCTTTTCTCGCTTTATCCAAACGTTCTTTGACAACATCTTCCGCTTCTGTACGACGACCACGAATACGTCTTTCCAATTCTTCAAATGAAGGTGGAACCAAGAAAATTGTTAAGGCTTGAGGACATTTACGCATAACCTGTAATGCTCCTTGTACTTCAATCTCTAAAACAACATTTTTTCCTTCATTTAATAATTGTTCAACATAAAATCTTGGTGTTCCATAATAGTTACCTACAAATTTCGCATATTCTAGCAACTCATCATTTTCAATCTTATTTAAAAACTCAGTTTCACTGACAAAGAAATAATCAACACCCTCTTGTTCTGTAGGGCGTGGCTTCCTTGTTGTCATTGAAATAGAATATGCCAAATTTAAAGACTGATCCTTAAAAAGTTCTTGTCGTACAGTTCCTTTACCCACTCCACTTGGTCCACTTAATATAATTAATAGCCCTTTTTTCACAACATCCACCATCCTTTATGAAACAATGTTACATGAACACAACTTTAATGTCAATTCTTTTTCAAATATGTTATACTAAATAACGGTGATAAAATATGGCTTATGATGGAATTATGTTGTCTCGGGTTGTTGAAAATCTACAATCACAACTGACTGGAGGCAGAATTAACAAGATATATCAAATATCTCAATATGAACTTTTGTTTCATGTACGTGCTCAAGGCACAAATCAAAAATTATTGATGTCAATACATCCTATGTATGCTCGAATTCAATTAACATCTCTTACTTATCCTACTCCAGCTACACCTAATGCTTTTACAATGTTACTAAGAAAGCATTTAGAAGGCGCTTATATTGAATCAATTGTACAGCTTCAATTAGATCGTATTATTGATATCCATTTTGTAGGAACAAATGAGTTTAAAGATACTGTTGAATTACATCTTTATATGGAAATTATGGGTAAACATTCTAATGTGATTGTTGCATACAACAATCATAAAATTATCGATTGCTTAAAACGTGTTTCTCCTTCAATGAGTGCACGAATTATGCAACCAGGTGCAATTTATGAATTCCCGCCTTTAATTGAAAAGAAAAATCCAATGACAAGTGAATTTATACCAACTGATAATTTAACGAAAATATATCAGGGGATTTCACCTGAACTCTCTCGTGAGATTTTGTATCGAATGGATCATGGAGAAGATTTTGGTGAAGTTATGAAAAATTTACAAAAATCAAATCAAATTTATATTCATAAATTAGATGCAAAAGAATATTTTCATCTCATTCCTTTAACACATTTACAATGCGATTATGAAGTTTATCCACTCTTTGAGGGCTTAGATACACATTATCATTTAATTGATCAAAAAGATCGTATTAAACAACAAACATCTGATTTAGCTAAATATATTCAAAATGAATATCAAAGAAATATCAATAAACTTCATAAATTAGAAAAAACTCTTTTTGATTCACAAAATAGTGATGAATATCGTATTATGGGTGATTTATTATTTGCAAATTTACATTTGATTCAAAAAGGACAAACAAGTGTGACTGTAGAAAATTATTATGATGGTACGATGATGACAATTGAATTAAATGAAAAGTATGATGGGAAAACAAATGCCAATAAGTATTATGCAAAATATCAAAAAGCTAAAAATGCTTTACATCATTTAGAAGAACAAATAGCTTTAACAAAAGAAGAAATTAATTATTTTGATACTTTGATAACACTAATGGAAAATGCAAATTATTATGATGCTTTAGAAATAAAAGAAGAACTAGAAAATCTTGGTTATTTAAAAAAGAAAAAAACCAAACAAGTTCATCGAACTTTAAAAATGCATTATGAAACTTATCAGACTAAAGATAATATTATGATATATGTAGGTAAGAATAACCTGCAAAACGATTATCTTACCTTTAAAATGGCTTCTAAAAATGATATGTGGTTTCATGTCAAAGACATGCCTGGAAGCCATGTGATTGTGCATAGTGAAGAATTAGACGAATATACAATAAGACTGGCAAGTCAAATGGCAGCTTATTTTTCCAAAGGAAAACACAGTTCATCAGTCCCTGTTAATTATACAAAGATTCGAACTTTGAAAAAACCACAAGGAAGCAAGCCAGGAAAAGTCATTCTTTCTCATTACTCAACAATTTATATTGATCCTGATGAGACTTTCTTAAAAGAAGTTAAAAAGATTGATTAAATGGTGCATTGACAAATGTTTGTTCATACTGAGGATAATAAACTGGGTAATACATGCAATGATTAACACGACGACATTCAACTGGACAAATAACTGGTTGTGGAACTGGTGTAACCTGATTTGTCACACATACTTTTTTAGGTGCAACAATTGGTTGAGGTCTAGGACATCCATTCATGCATGAGCAGCCACCCATTTGTGGCATATTGTTCATTGAACACCCACATCCTTGGTTTGTACCTGCACATCCACATGGACGTGCTTGTTGTCCATGACAACCACAAGATTGATTATACATATTTTTTCCCTCCTTCGATATATACTATGAAAATTCAAAAGAAGTGTAAGGGCAAATGAAAGGAGTTTTTATGAAATTAATACCTTGGTGTCTTTTTAATGAAATTGAAGCTTATACAACATGTGCCTATGATGAAAATCATCAACTTATTGATATGAGCTATAATGGCTTTAATGATCAGCAAGTCTTAAAAAATCGACAAGCACTTGCTCAACAACTTCATACAGACTTAAATCATATGGTAGCAACCTATCAGCAACATACCACTCGCTTTTTAAAAGTTTCTAATCAGGATGGAGGACGTGGAATGTTGAGTCGTGATGATGCTTTTATTGGATATGATGCTATGTATACAAAAGATCCTCATTTATGGTTATGGACTTTTCACGCTGATTGCTGTCCTGTTTTACTATATTGTCGTGATCAAAAGATAGTAGCAGCCATTCATTCCGGCTGGAAAGGAACAGTTGGTGAAATTGTTGGAAAAGTAACAAAGTATCTTATTGAACATGAAAATTGTCATCCCGAGTATATTTATGCTTATATAGGTCCATCAATAGAACAAAGAAATTTTGAAGCAAAAGATGATATTATTGATTTAGTAAAAGATATGTCATTTGATACACATGCTTTTTATACAGAAAAAGAAGATGGCAATTATTTACTTGATAGCAAAGGCTTAATTCGACAACAGCTTATCAATTTGAATGTTATATCTGAGCATATAACAGTTTCACCTTATTGTACAATTGAAAATGAAGAGTTATTCTTCTCTTATCGTCGCAATAAGACACCCCATCGCAATATCACAATGATTCAGTTAAAATCCATTTCTGATTCATGATGTAAGATTCATTATAAAACGACCTTTATACAAAGGTCGTTTTATAATTCGCGTTTTTGAATAAGTTCTTTCATTGCACGAGGAATATATTGAATCAACTGTGAAGGAATGACAGTATAAGCATCACGAGCAATCTGATCTCCAGCATAGCCATGAATATAAACCCCTAACATAGCTGCTTGTATACCAGAATAACCTTGCCCTAAAAAACTAACAATCATGCCAGCCAGCACATCTCCCATACCTCCACTTGCCATTGCTTTATTTCCAGTTGCAATACGATAAGCCTCCTGACCATCAGTAATCATTGTATAAGGTCCTTTTAAAACAAGTATGACATTATGCTGACGCGCAAAATCTTTAGCAACCAATAAAATATCATCTTCTTCACAAAAGTCGCATAAACGCTTAAATTCACCCATATGTGGTGTTAAGATAATATCACGTTCCTGATTTTTCAATAAATCTAAACGTGTTGCTAAAATCGTTAAAGCATCAGCATCAATAACAAGCGGTTGTGTAGATAATGTGAAAACATCCATAACATAACGATAACTATCTAGACTTTGTCCTAAACCACAACCAATCAATAATGCCTGATATTTTATAAAATCTTCTTTTTGAAATATAGGCGGTCTCAACTGTGTTGTTGCTTCAGGACAAAAAACAGTCAAAGAATCAATAACTTGTTGCTCTGTAATCACATTGACAATACCACTGCCACTATAGACAGCACTCTTTCCACTAAGCAAGGCTGCCCCCTTATAGTCTTGACAGCCAGTAATTAAGCCAACTCTTCCATAAGTTCCCTTATGTCCGTAAAACTGTCTATCTTTTAAGATTGGTAAAATAAATTCTTCATCAACCAATTGATACAATCCAACTTCATCATAAACATCATCTACATCTAATTGTTCAACAATCACTTTTCCTGTAAAAAAAAGACTATCTGGATTTAAAAAACCATTTTTTAAAGCCGTTAAAGTGATTGTCTGTGTAGCACAAATAACACTTTGATAAGGATTTCCACTATCACAATCTAAGCCCGTTGGAATATCTATAGCAATAATCTCTTTATCATAAAGATGATTGAGTTCCTCAATCACAATCTGATAAATACCTCGTGGAGAACTATTCAAGCCATTTCCAAACATTGCATCAATAACAACATCACTTTTTGCTATTTCTGACATAACAACATCTATGACATCAGCATGCAATAAAACAATATGCATCCCCTCTTCATAACAACAATCTAGATAATAACGATTGGCTTTTGATAAATGATTTTGATCTTCAAAGATATAAACATTGACTTTTTTCCCCTGTTTCATTAATTTTAAAGCCAATGACAAACCATCAGCACCATTATTTCCAGGACCACATAATAAACTATAAGAACTATAATTCATATGCTTTAATAAGCAATCACTTGCCTTATCAACCAATTCAATTATAGAATATCCATTATTTATTAAGCACTGATCATAATCCATCATTAATTTTTGACTACCTATATACATATTCTCACCTACTCTTACTTATCTTTATTATAATCTTTTTCTATTCAAGGAAGCAAGAAAAAAAGCAGATAGACATCTATCTGCTTTAATGGCTTGCTATTTTCTTCCTCCGCCAGCCCAATGGCTAACCCAGTAAGAACTATTTAAATTCGCAGTTGAAACACCAGTTCTTGATGAACCAGCATGAACGAAACGTCCTCCGCCGATATAAATACCAACATGAGTAATTCCACCTTTTCCTGTTGTTCCTTTAAAGAACACAAGATCTCCTGCTTTTAAATTAGACTTAGACACTCTGCTTGTCGCGCTATATTGACCAGCAGCTGTTCTTGGTAATGAAACTCCATTTTGTCTATAAGCCCATTGTGTTAATCCAGAGCAGTCAAATGCATTTGGACCACTTCCACCTGCTACATAACGGCTTCCAACACGACTTAATGCACTTGCCGCAGCACCTGCATTTGTAGGGATTGGACTTTCAACTTTGACACTCAAAGTTTTAGAAGCAGTATTTCCAGCCGCATCAGTGACGGTATATTTAACTGAATACTTACCAGCTTTGCTAGTATTAACTGAACCACTTATTTTCACTTTTGAAGTGACATTTCCATCTTTGTTATCAATAGCACTATTTAAATAACTCTTAGCGTTAAAACTTTTTCCAGTTGTCATTGTTAAAGATGTCTTAGACAAATTAATGCTTGGTGCACTAATATCTTTAACATCAACTGTCAATGTTTTACTTGATTCGTTACCAGATGAATCAGTAGCTGTTAATTTCAATGTTGTTGAACCAATCTTCTTAGTATCAACATTACCATCTACTTTAATTGATGCTACTTTCTTATCGAAGTTATCAGTTATATTAACATAATCTGAATAACTAAATTTTGACCCATAGTCTACAGTCACTGTAGAACCTTTTTTATAACTTATATTAGGTGCTTCTGAATCAGATACATAGAATTCATACGTTTGTTTTGTAACGTTACCTACAGTATCAGAAACATTAAGCTCAATTGTTTGTGTTCCTAATTTTGAAGTATCAAGTTTTTGACTTGCTTCAATGAACGGTGTGACATCACCATCAACATTATCAGTTGCCTGAACATATTTTGTAATATCATTACTTCCATTGACAGGGACATCAATAACATATCCATTGCTCTTTCCAACTGGTTTCAATTCAGGAGCTGTCTTATCAACAACCTCTACTTGGACAACCTTATTTCGTGAATTTGAGAACAAATCAGTAGCTGTAACTTCAACGTTATATATACCCAATTGATAAGCATCATATGCGTTATCATTAATTTGAACATCAATCGCATCTAGGGAATCTTGATTATCAGAAATAGCAAACATACTTTTATCAAGTTTTGTTCCATAAAGAACTTCGATTTTGTTGGCATCGATGACAGGTTTTTCCTTGTCAACAGCGGCATAACCAACCAACCCAAATGTTGTTACAAATAACATTGGGATAAACATCGCTTTACGCTTAATAATCTGTTCTTGCAGATTTTCTAATAAATTCGTCTTAATATTACTATCCATTCGTTGCCTCCTTTCAATAATATACCCACTTAGAATTATAGACCAACGTTCACAAAAAGTCCACAACTTTCTTAAGAAATTCTTAAGAAATTGAAATTATATTGATGCATTCAATGTTTTTTCGCATAACTTTTTTTGAGATTTCTTAAGAAATATGAAAAAAATGGTGATTTCTATACATTATTGTAGCCAAAATCATGCTTTTTAGACATAATTTTCCTTTCTTTTCATAACATGATATAAAAAAGGAGAGTTGTATGATTATCTATTTTGCTATTTATTGTTTTTTAGGTTATTTGCTTGAATCTTGCTATGTTTCTATTTTACAAAGAAAATGGATTTCTTCTGGTTTATTAAAAGGTCCCTTTATTCCACTCTATGGTTTAGGTGCACTTTTACTCATTCTTTTATTTCCATATTTACACACTTCGTATTATCTGAGTTTCTTTGTTGGTGGGATTGCTATGACAATATTAGAATATTTTGCAAGTGTTTATATTGAGAAAGCATTTCATACACGCTGCTGGGATTATTCACGACATCCTTGTCAATTACATGGACGTATTTGTTTGTTCTATTTTATTATTTGGTGCTTTTTAAGTTTATTGTTTATTCAATATATTCATCCATTTTTTATGTCATTAAATATTATGAATGACTCTGTCTCATTGATTTGTCTTATTTATCTTGGATTTATTTTAAAAGCATTTATTGATCGTCTTCAATTTCATAAAATAAATGGTCTTGACATTCATTAATCAAGACCATTTTTCTATCCTAAATAAGCTTCCCTTACTTTAGGGTTATTCGCCACATCTTTAGCATCTCCTGAAACAGTAATATTTCCTGTTTCTAAGACATATGCACGATGAGCAATTGACAATGCCTTATTGGCATTTTGTTCTACAAGTAAAACAGTGACACCATCTTCTTTATTAATTTCCTGAATAATTGAAAAGATTTCATTCACAAGAATGGGTGACAATCCCATTGATGGTTCATCAAGAAGTAATAATTTAGGTTTTGACATTAATGCTCGTCCCATTGCCAGCATCTGCTGTTCACCACCTGATAAAGTCCCAGCCAACTGATTTTTTCTTTCCTTTAATCTCGGAAAACGCTGATAAACTTTATCAAGATCTTCATTGATTTTATGATCAGTGCGCAAATAAGCACCCATTTCTAAATTATCCTGTACAGAAAGTTGAGAAAAAATACGACGTCCTTCTGGAACCTGAGCTAATTTTTTAGCAATTATTTTATGCGCTGGTGTTTTTGTAATATCTTCTTGCAAAAAAGAAATAGCCCCTCCACTTGCCTTAATGAGACCACTAATCGCATGCATAACAGATGTCTTTCCAGCTCCATTGGCACCAATCAAAGCCACAATTTCTCCTTCATTGACTTCAAAGGAAACATTTTTAATGGCATGAATAACCCCATAATGTACATTTAAATTTTCTACCTTTAACATGTGTTAATCCTCCTACTCATCATTTCCTAGATATGCAGCAACAACATCCGGATTATTTCTGATTTCTTCAGGTGTTCCAAAAGCCAAAACAGTCCCAAAATTTAATACAGCGATTTTTTCACAAATCCCCATTACTAACTTCATATCATGCTCAATCAATAAAATAGCAATCGCAAATTTTTCTCTTACAATCTTAATTGTTTCCATTAACTCAGCAGTTTCAGTTGGATTCATCCCAGCTGCTGGCTCATCTAAAAGCAATAATTTAGGTGATGTTGCAAGTGCTCTGGCAATTTCTAATTTTCTTTGTTTTCCATAAGGTAAATTACTTGCCTTTACATGTGCAAATTGTTCTAAATCAAAAACACGCAATAAGCTTAAAGCCATTTCCTCCATAGCTTCTTCACCTTTAAAATACTTTGGTGTATGAACAATAGAACTTAATAATGAATAATTTTGTGAATGATGCAACCCTACTTTTACATTATCTAATACAGTCATATCTTTAAACAAACGAATATTTTGAAATGTTCTTGCGATACCAAACTGAGTAATTTGAGTTGGTGACATTTTTAATAATGATTTACCATCAAACATAATCTGACCACTAGTTGGTTTATAAACACCTGTCAATAAATTGAACACAGTTGTTTTTCCAGCACCATTAGGACCAATCAAACCAAATAATTGATTTTTATCAATTTCAAAATTGAATTCATCAACAGCTTTTAAACCACCAAATTGAATTCCTAAACCTTCTGTTTTTAATAAACTCATTGTTCACTCACCTCCTCATTTGTTTTTTTAGCAAACTTTGCTTTAATGCGAGGCATTAAATTCTTTTCTTTCATAATCATAGCTGCAATTAAAACAACAGCATATAACAACATACGATATTCAGAGAACGCACGTAAATATTCAGGTAATATAGTCATAACAATTGCTGCAATAACTGATCCCTTTAAGTTTCCTAAGCCACCTAAAACAACCATAACCAAGATTTCAACAGATTTGTTATAATCAAATGTTTTAGGAACAAGCATACCCATATAATGAGCATAAAGGCCACCAGCTAAACCAGCAAAAAATGCTGAAATCGCAAATGCCAATATTTTATAATAAGATGTAGGTATTCCTGCCAATTCACTAGCTGTTTCATCTTCACGAATAGAAATAATTGCACGTCCATGACGTGATTTAACAATACTATAAATCACATAGATTGTAACTAAAACACTAATAAAGCCTGTTGTAAAATCTGTATTCATAGGAATACCCATCAAACCTTTGGCACCATTTGTAATATTAAGATTTAACATAATCACACGAATAATTTCATTAAATGCTAAAGTGATAATACAAAGATAGTCACCTTTTAAACGCAATGTTGGAATTCCAATCAAAATACCAATAATACATGCTGCAATCGCACCTAAAATTAGACTCACAATGAAAGGAAGTTCAAAATAAATACTACAAATAGCAGAAACATAAGCACCAACTGACATAAAACCAGCGTGTCCTAATGTTAACTGACCTAAATAACCACTTGCTAAATTCAAACTCGTTGCCAAAACGATATTGATACAAGCCATAATCATAATACCTGACCAATAGTTATCAAGTATTCCTGAACTCATTGCAAACATCATGGCACCATAAATCACAAGAGCTATTATAAATGAAAGAATAAATTGTTGAATTTGCTTTTTCTTCATTCCGCCCACCTACACTTTCTCTCTTATGTTTTTACCAAACAAACCAGCAGGTTTAACCAGTAAAATAAAAATTAAGATTCCAAAAACAACAGCATCAGAAAATGCAGAAGAAATATATGAAATTGTAAAAGCCTCTGCAACGCCAATAATCAGACCTCCGACCATGGCACCAGGAATACTTCCAATCCCTCCTAAAACAGCTGCTATAAAAGCCTTAATACCAAGCATTGCACCTAAATAAGGATTAATCAATGAATAACTCATTCCATAAATAATTCCAGCAACGGCACCTAATCCAGACCCAATCGCAAATGTCATTGAAATCGTTGTATTGACATTAATACCCATCAACTCTGCTGCACCTTTATCTTCACTAACTGCACGCATCGCTTTTCCTAATTTCGTTTTGTTAATAAATAAAAGTAACAATCCTGTACATATCCCTGTTAAGCATAATGACAGCAATGAAACATATGTAATTTGTGCACCAAAAACATTTAATGATCCACTTGGCATATAAGCTGGAAATGTTCTTGCTGCTGAACCAAATAAAATTAAAAATAAATTTTGTAATAAATAACTGACACCAATAGCCGTAATTAAAACCGCTAAACTGCCACTGTTTCTTAATGGTTTATAAGCCACCTTTTCTGTAACTACTCCTAACAAAGCACAGCCAATAATTGATGCCAGAACACTGACAATCATTGGCATTCCTAACATTGATGTCATTAAATAAGCAATATATGCTCCTACCATGATAATTTCACCATGCGCAAAATTAATCATCTTAGCAATTCCATAAACCATTGTATATCCAATAGCTACCAAGGCATACATTCCACCTGTACTTAAGCCATTAATGATTTGCGTTAAAAAATCCATTATATAACCTCCCTATTCAAAAAAATAAAGGAGAAGAATCTCCTTTATTTTTCTTCATTAATCTAAATAAGTATATGCTCCATCTTTGATTGTTTTAACAACCAACTCTTTTGTTGGATTATGTTGACTATCAAATTTGAAAGTTCCTGTAATACCTGTATAATCAGTTTTTTCTAATGCAGCACAAACTTTTTCTGGATCAGTTGTTCCAGCCGCTTCAACAGCTTTAATCAATACCCAAGTCGCATCATAAGCCATTGTTCCAAACATATTTGTTTCTGCATTATATTTTGCTTTATAAGCTTCAACATATTTTTGAACTGCTTCAACACGATCATCAAATGTATTTGTATAATATGCTCCGTTGAAAATAGATTTATCAACATCTTTTACTGATAAAACGCCATCCCAACCATCTGTTCCTAAGAATGTACCTTTGAACCCAGCATCTTTAAATTGTTTCACCATTGTTGCAATTGTTTCATAATAATCTGGAATGAAAACTGCATCAGCACCAGAACTCATAACTTGTTGAATATAAGTTTTAAAATCTTTTTGTGTTTGTGGATATTTCTTTTCTAATACAATTTGTGTTCCATCTTCTTTTGCCTGTTTCACAAATGAATCTGTACATCCACCACTATAATCACTATCACTATTTGTTAAAATAGCAACTTTACTTGCTTTAATTGTTCCTTTTCCAATAGCAGAAGCAATTGTTTTTCCACCCATTGAATCATTTGAACAAGTTCTAAAATAATTAGCTTTTGTACTACCATCATTATTTAAAGTCACACTATCTCCTGAAGTACTTGAAGATACGATTGGTGTTCCATCATTCTTAGAAGCTTCACCTAAAGCCAAACCTTCAGCAGTAATAACTGGTCCAACAATTCCAACAATACCTTCTCCAACTAATTTCTTATAAGCACTTGTTGCTTGTTGTGCATCACCAGCAGAATCTTCTTTCAACAATTCAACTTTATACTTAGCATCCTTTGACGCATTATAATCAGCAATCGCTAATTCAATAGAACGCGCAACTGGAATACCATAAGTTGATGTTTCACCAGAAGTAGGGCCAACAAATCCAATCTTGATTGTATCTCCATCTTTTAATTCAACACCTTTAGATCCACCATTTCCACTACCACATCCAACAAGCATGCTTGCCGCTGCAACTGCAGATAAAACTTTCTTAAAATTCATTTTTTCTCTCCCCTTTTTAACACTTTTTATAGTATACATTTCATTATACTGAACATTTCAGACAAGTCAACAAAAATTTCACATACTTTTTCCATTATTCTAAAAATCATAATTTTTTTTCGATTTAGAACAAAATAGTCCCTCTTTTCAATTGTATAAAATACAATTATTTCAGTATCTATCGTTTTATTTTAAATTTTATCAATTGTTTAAACAAAAAAACAAAGAACAATCAGTAAAACTGATTATTCTATACTTTTTAATGATTCAACCATATTGACTTTATTTAAGACACGTCGCATTGTTAAATTAATTAAGAAAGTAAATCCTAATGTCATAGCAATAGCAATCAAATAACTTGATAAAGTCAGTTCTCTTACAAACATTGTTAAATCTAGCTCAACTGTTCTAATAATAAACTGATGCAAAACAAAACCAAAGATTGTGCCAACTAAAGAACCAATAACAGACAGTAAGATATTTTCTCTAAATATATAATCATAAACTTCCTTACGCCTAAAGCCTAACACTTTAATTGTTGCAATTTCACTCTTACGCTCTTGAATATTAATATTTGTCAAATTATAAAGAACGATAAAATTCAAAGCACCAGCACACAAAATCAAGATTATAATAACAATATCCAAACTTTGAACTTGATTAGAAAATTCACTACTACTACCATCTAGATAAGCCAAATGACCATAATGATGTTCATTCATATAGTTTTCTAAACTTGTTTTATAAGACTGATCAAGCTTTTTCATATTTAAAAATGCATGATTGACTTTTAAATCCTGAGATGTCGTATTTTCATATAATGTTTGAGACATATAAACAAAATTCATAAAATAATTTTCCATAATACTTGCAACTTTCACATTATACTTTGTTCCTGCAATCTCAATATCAATTGTATCATTGACACCTACTCCTAGCAATTCTGCAGTTTTGATTGATAAAACAACACCATCATCATTTAAAGCTATTTTTTTATTGTTCTGCATATCATGAAAACTAATAAAATTCTGAATATTTTCCATTGACTGATAAACAACTAGTGTTGCATAAAGATCTTCTTTGTTTTTTAAAACATTAACACTCTGATTTAAAACATATTCAACATTTGTGACTTCATCACGCTTGAGTAAGTTTTCCTGATATTTCTTAGCATCAGTGACACTGACTTCATCTTCTAAGCGCACTTGAGCATCATAAGTCAAAACTTTCTGATATTGTCGATCAATAACTTCAGATACTGAATATTTAATACCAAATCCTGTAATGATTAATGCGGTACACCCAGCAATTCCTATAATTGACATAAAGAAACGTTTCTTATATCTAAATATATTACGCATGGTGACTTTTTGATTAAATGAGAGGCGTTTCCAAATCAAGTCAATTTTCTCTAAAACAATTCTTTTCCCTAATTTTGGTGCCTTAGGACGCATAAGAACAGCCGGCATCAAATTCAATTCACTTATACAAACAGAGAGTGTCGCTATCATTGTTACAAAAACAGAAATAAAAATCGTTTGTAAAGTAATGATATAATCAGAAGAGATTAAAGTTGGCATTCGTACCTGAAACAGCATTAAACTATATAAATAATAAATGATTCTTGGGAAGAACTGTGTCCCTGCTACAATTCCTAAAGCACAGGCAATAAATGTTGCCAAAATTACATAAACAATATATTGTTTAATAACATCCCACTTAGAATAGCCTAAGGCACGTAGCGTTCCACTTTGACCTCTTTGTTCTTCAACCATTCTGGTCATTGTTGTTAATGAGACTAATGCTGAGACAAGGAAGAACATGAGTGGAAAGACATTGGCAATGGAAGAAATAGAATCCACATTTGAATCATAATTGACAATTCCAGCATTTTCATGTCTCGTTAATGTATATAATTTCCCTTTTGGAATTTGATCCACTTGTTCCTTAGCATCTGTAATTTGCAAATGGGCATCATCTAATTTTGATTTTGCTTCGCTTAATTGATGATTGGTTTTTAATTCTTCTAAAGTCAATTTGTTTTCTTGTTGCTGAATTTCTAATTTTGCCTTTTGAATTTGTAAACCAGCTTCATTTAATTGTGAAAAGCCTTCTATTGCAGTTGATGAAGACGCTAAAGTTTTTTGAATAGATTGTAAATCTTTTAAGACTTCATCAATTTCAGGTACTGTTGCAATTGATGGATTTTCTTTAAAATGCTCTAATTGCTTTTCTAATTCATCCAAATCTTTTTTGAGTTCTTTAGACGTTTCTTCAATTGTTCCTATCATCTTTTGAGTTTCTTCACTTGCTTGAGACTGTGCTTTTAAATATTCAGTTTCCTTATTAGCCAAAGTCATTTTGGCATTGGTTAATTGAATCTTAGCTTCTAATATTTTTGTATCAAATGTATTTTTAGAATCTGAATATGTCTGATATCCTTTATCATATTCTTTTTGTGCATCATCTAATTTTTTTTGTGCATCAGATGTCAATTGTTCATACAAATCACTCATTTTTAAAGATAGGTAACTTTTTATTTTTGTATTGACATCTTCTATATAGTCATCATATTCTTCACTAAATAAATTATATTGGTCTGCCCCTTTCACCGTAACAGAAATCTGATTATAAAGTGTTTTTTCATCACGCAAATCATACAAATCTTTAGGCATTGCTAAAAAAGCATTATTTTGATTTAAGATTTCAATATAACCAGAATTTGTTCCATCACCTAATGTATTGGTTCCACGATCTGTTTTGGCAATATATCTAACATCATTTACAATTCCTACGACTGTGAACGTTTTTTCTCCTTGATGATTAGAAATTTCAATTTTATCTCCAATTTGAGTTCCACTTTTAGCAATTTCAACATCTATTAAACATTCGTTATCTTGAGTCGGAAATTTTCCTTCTTTTAAATCTGGAAGATTAATCATATCCTGATGAAAGGTTTGCGTAGTGTAGACTTTAACACCAGATAATTTATCATTCATCATTGTTAGTGCATCAAACTGGTAACCATAATCAATTCGTGCAATACCCTGAATATTTTCTATTTGCTGAATATCTTCATCATTAAAACCTAAAGTTGCCATATATGTTAAATCAGCAAAATGATATTTATCCAAATAAGCATCCATTGTTTTCATCATTGTCCCTGGTGTATTTCTTAACCCAGCAAAAAAGGCAGCACCTAGAAATACAATTGAAAAAATCGAAAGAAATCTTGCTTTAGACTTAAAAATAGATTTCCATAAATTTTTCCAATAGACTGATTTTTTTTGTTTTACCATTCTATTTCCTCAATTAGTTTTGGATTCTCATTTAATTCAATTCCATAAACTTTCCCGTTACGTAAATGGATGACACGATCAGCCATTGGTGCTAAGGCTGAATTATGCGTAATAACAATGACAGTCATCTGATATGTTTCACACATTTCACGCAGCAATCCTAAAATCGCCTTTCCTGTTTGATAATCCAAAGCCCCTGTTGGTTCATCACATAAAAGTAATTTAGGATTTTTAGCAATTGCTCTAGCAATAGCTACACGCTGTTGCTCTCCACCAGATAATTGGGCCGGGAAATTATCCAAACGACTATCCAGTCCAACACGTTCCAAAACATTTCTGGCATCTAATGGATTTTTACAAATTTGTGTTGCTAATTCAACATTTTCTAAAGCTGTTAGATTTTGAACCAGATTATAAAACTGGAAGACAAATCCTATATCATTACGACGATATTCTGTTAATTTTTTTTCATCATAAAGTGCAATGTTTTCATCATCCACTAAAATAGAACCGCTCGTTGGCGAATCCATTCCTCCCAACAGATTTAAGATGGTTGTTTTCCCTGCGCCGGAAGCTCCTACAATAACAACAAATTCCCCTTTATTCACTTCAAAGTTGACGCCATCACTGGCATGAATTGTAATATCCCCCATTGTATAGCTTTTCATAATATTTTTAAATTGTATTAAAGCACACATTTCTCTTACCATCCTTTGTTTAATTTGTTATTATAATAATAGTAACACATTTTTATAAAAAAAGACATAATGGAGGTTAATTATGGGACAAATATTAATTATTTCAGATAGTCATTATATGCCCAAAAATAAATTATTAAAATTTATTAATCAATTCGATTCTTTAAAAGCTGTTATTCATTGTGGAGATATTTATATAGGTTATCAACCTGGTGATCTATCTATCAATTGTCCTTTATATATGTGTAAAGGAAATAATGATTTTGCTGATATACCCCGTATTCTTCATTTTGAAATTGATGGCAAGCGTTTTGTCATTACCCATGGCAACATGTATCAATATGCATACAATCCCCTTGCTTTAAAAGAATTATTAGAAGATTATCCCGCTGATATTATTTGTTTTGGTCATACACATATTCCATTTTTATATAAAGAAAACGACTTAATGATTATAAATCCAGGGAGTTTATCTTTAGGACGCAGTTATCCACGGCATAATACTTATGCATTATATGATACTCTAACAGACGAAGTTCATTTCTTTGACATTCAAGACAATCAGGAAGTTTTTATTCAAATAAAGAGAGATTGACAATTCAATCTCTCTTTATGATTCTACTAAATAATCAAATTTTTCTATACGATCAGTTTCTGCAATCATCAAAAAATGATCATCCATACGAATAACATATTGTGGATCAATGGATAAATCCAATTTATGAGTATCTTCATCTCTAATTCCTAAGACATTGATTCCATAATTTTTTCGTAAATTTAAAGCGGTTAAAGAATGACCTACCCATGCCTGAGGAACTTTCATTTCAACAACACTATAATTATCATCTAATTCTATTAAATCAGTAATATTCTTTCTTAATAATGAACGAGCCACTCTTTCGCCCATTTCCTTTTCAGGACGGCAAACACGATCAGCACCAATTTTTTCTAAAACCACTTTAAAGCGTTTATTTTTAGCTTTTGCAATAATATAAGGAACACCTATTTCCTTAAGATTTAAAACACCCAATAAGCTTTCCTCTAAATGATTTCCAATCGCAACAATTCCAACATCAAATTCTTCTACACCCAAATCAATTAAAAATTGTTGATCAGTAATATCACCGATAACTGCTTTGGTTGCAAATTCCGAAACTCTTTGGACACATTCTGGGTCTTTATCAACTGCCAAAACTTCACATCCAAATTGTGATAATGTTTTTGTAATTGTAGAGCCAAAAACACCTAGACCCAATACAACATATTGCCTGCTTTTCATACAACTAACCTATTAAGACATTGGCTTCAGGATAAACAATGTCTTTTCCTTTCATTTGATTATATCTTTTAGCAAATATTAATACCATTGTGATTGGTCCAATACGACCAATATACATTAAAATAATAATGACAATTTTTCCTACACTTGTCAAGAGTGGTGTCACTCCAGCCGTTAAACCAACTGTTGCAAATGCTGAGAAAACTTCAAAAACCAAATCAATAAATGAGCATTCTTCACTAATAGCTAAAACAACCAAACCAATGATACAAATAAAGAAACTTACCATAGCGATAGTTAATGAACGCTTAACAACTTGATCAGAAATAGAACGCTTCATTAATTTAATGCGATCACTCCCTTTCACAAGCGAATGAATATATAACAACATAATAGCAAAAGTAACTGTTTTAATACCACCAGCAGTTCCCGCAGGAGAACCACCAATAAACATAAACATTGCCATAATCAGTTTTGTTGAAACATGCAACGCACCAATATCCACAGTAGCAAAGCCAGCTGTTCTTAAAGTTGTTGATTGAAAGAAACTGGCTAGTATTTTTTCTGGCCAAGGCATTGTTCCTAATGTCTTCATATTATCAAATTCAAGACCTAAAATAATAAGTGTTCCTGAAATCAATAAAAAGATGGTAATTAAAAAAACAATTTTTGTATGTAAAGATAAAGATGTAATAAATTTTCTTAATTTAAAAACTTTAAAATTATCTTTATAATGCTGCCAAGCCATTCTCAAATCAACCCAGACAACAAATCCTAATCCACCAGCGATAATTAATCCTGAAACAACTAAATTCACAATGACATTATTATAATATCCCATTAATGAACTTGCTCCTAAGATATCAAAGCCAGCATTACAGAAAGCTGAAATAGAATGAAAAATTGAAAAATAAAGTCCTTTTACAATCCCAAATTCAGGGATAAAAACAAAACTTAAAAATAGTGCACCTGTCAATTCAAAGACAACTGTATATTTGATAACTCTTTTGATATAAATACTCATCGCACGCATTGAATTTTGATTCAAGGCCTCTTGCATAATAATTTTATTTGTATAAGACAATTTCTTTTTAAAAGCAACAAGCATCATATTTAAAAGGGTTAAAAAACCTAACCCACCTATTTGAATTAATGCTAAAATCACCAATTGACCAAATAAAGTATATTGTTCAGCAACAACAATAGGCACAAGTCCAGTCACACATGTTGCTGATGTCGCAATAAACAAATGATCCAGATAAGGAATCACTGTTCCTTGATTAGAAATAGATAACGATAATAATAAAGATCCTATAATAATAACCATAAAGAAACTAAAGGCAATACGACGTGTTGGCGAAAATACCTTTTTCTTTTTATCTTTATGAATATCAATTGCTTCCATGTTGATCCTCCCTCAAAATCATTTCAGCACACATTATGCCATCAACTGCTGCCGACATAATTCCACCAGCATAACCAGCACCTTCCCCAATTGGATAGAGTCGGGTAGCAAAATCGGATTGTAACAACTCATTACGAACGATTCTTACAGGCGCACTGCTTCTCGCCTCTACACCTGTTAAGATGGTTGCTTCATCAATAAAGCCTGGCATTTTCTGATTCATTAATTGCAATCCTTCTTTTAAATTTCGATTAATAAATTCAGGAAAAAGTTCATTCAAATTAGCCAAATGATATCCAAATTGGAAACTTGGTATGATTTCATTAAGTGTTCCCAATTGATTATCCAGATAATCAGCAACGCGTTGCACCGGAGCTTGATAATTGCCACCACCCAATAAGAATGCTTTTCTTTCTAATTGACGCTGAAATTCAATTCCAGCAAGCGGATGACTGCTTTTAAAATCTTCTGGTGTCACATTGACAAGAATAGCACTATTGGCGTTTTTACCATCACGAGCATAATAGCTCATTCCATTCACACATAAAGTCTTTTCTTCATGTTGAGAAGGAACTACATAGCCTCCAGGACACATACAAAATGTATATACTCCTCGTCCTTCGCTTGTTTGCACTGCAAGTTTATAAGGTGCAGCTTTTAAATAAGGTGAAGTGGCACTTTGCTTATACTGAATTTGATTGATCTTTGCTTGAGACTGCTCAATACGCAAACCAACCGCAAAAGGTTTAGCAAGCATTGGCAAGCCTTTATGATACAACATTTCATAAGTATCTCTTGCGCTATGTCCAATGGCTAAAACAAGTGCATCAGCAACGATTGTTTGTTGTTGATGTGCATGTAATGTTTGAATTTGATATTGATCATTTTGATATTGAAAATCAGTCATTTGTGTTTCAAACAAAAAGTGTACACCTTTCTTTTCCATTGTTTCTCTCATACTGATTAATACTTTTCGTAAATAATCAGTCCCTATATGTGGTTTAGAATCATACATAATATCTTCTGGAGCTCCATGTTTTACAAAAGTCTCTAAAATATATTGAAGTCGTACATTTTTAATACCAGTTGTTAATTTTCCATCAGAGAAAGTTCCTGCCCCACCTTCACCAAAAGCAATATTGCTATCTGGATTAAGAATTCCCTGCAATAAAAGTCGATCAACATCTTTAATACGTTCTTCAACCTTTTTTCCTCTTTCAATTACTGTAATATTTTGTCCTGAATGCGCAAGCACATAAGCACAAAATAACCCAGCTGGTCCACTTCCTACCACTACAACATTTTGTTTATGATGAGCTGATAAATATTGATAATGATAAGGTTTGACTCTTTGCAGTTGAGGATGTTTTTGAAGAAGTTTATCTTCGTCTTGGACCTCAAAATCAAAACTACAAATCCAATGGACAACTTTACGTCTGGCATCAACTGACCTTTTTGAAAGATGAACTTCTTTTATTTCCTTTTCTCTAATGTTTAAAACCTGTGAAAGAATTTTACTATAATTTGTCTGTCCTAATTTGACTTTGACATTATGTATTCGTAACATGGTCTTCCCTTTCTATTGCCTTTGCAACCTGATATGCACTTGCCAAAGCAAAATGCAAATTATAACCACCACATAAGCCCGCAACATTTAAAATTTCTCCGATTGCATACATATGTGGATATTTTTTTATTGATAAATTTTCATCGACTTCCTTTAAAGAAAGTCCTCCTTTCATCACCTGAGCTGTTTCATATGACCTTAAACCTGCCACATTCAAACGAAAATGCTTCAACTGATGAACAATATGAGAAACACTTTGATTAGACATTTTCTCAAAATAAGAGGCAATTTTGCTATGAAGTAATCCATCGTAGAAATGATTATAGCCTTTATTGCTACGAAGTTCAATATATTCAGTCAAATTCTTTTCATCTTCTTCATCAAAAAAATCAATCTCCAGCTGATAATCATGACCTTGCTGATAAAAAGCTGATAATTGCATCACAGCAATCCCACTTATCCCATAATCAGTGAAGAGTAACTCACCCTTTTCAGTATGAATACATTGACCATCTTCTAACAATGAAAAAGTTCCTTTTATTCTCACACCTTTCCATTGTTTTATCACTGGTTTTGTATACATCTGAACTAATGATGGCTGTGGTGGTACAACTTTAAGATGTAATTTTTTAAACACATCATAACGTGATTGATTGATTCCTGAAAGTTTCCCTGCCTCACTTCCCATAGCCCATATAAGAACATCAGCATGAATTTGCTGTTGATTAGTATGGACAATATAAGACTGATGATATTCTATAGATAAAACTTCTTGATTATACAAAAAACAAACACCTAATTCTTCAGCTCTATGCATAAAAATCTGTTTCACTGATAATGCTTGTTCACTTTTAGGATAGAGTAATTGTCCCTGATAAAGACAATGCAAGCCTAATTTATCCATTTCTTTTAACATATCAAAAGATTTGACAATCTTTCCTACCAATTCATTATTATCACTATGATAACACTCCTGAGTTATATATCGATTAGATAAATTACAACGTCCATTGCCTGAGGCAAGAACTTTTTTTAAAGAGACGGCATTTTGTTCCACAACAATAACATCTGTATTGCTTAATTTTTGCTTTAAAAGAATTGACAAATAAACACCTGATGCTCCTGCACCTACAATCACAATTTTCTTCATTTCTGTCACCTCTTACACTATTTTATACGAAATAATACGATTATACCATTTTTTATTGAAAAATCATCAAAAAATGTTTATAATACAAAAGGAATTTTAAAAGGAGGAATCACGTATGGGTAGAGCACATGAAGTGCGTAAAGTCGCTATGGCGAAAACAGCAGCAAAAAAAGCAAAAGTCTATTCTCGCTATGGAAAAGAAATTTATTTAGCAGCAAAAGCTGGTGGTCCTGAACCTGATGCCAACTTATCATTGAGACGTTTGATTGAAAAAGCAAAGAAAGATCAAGTACCTGCTGATGTTATTAAACGTGCCATTGATAAAGTCAAAAGTGGTGTAACTGAAGACTATGAACCAATTCAATTTGAAGGATTTGGTCCTAATAACTCAACAATTATTGTTAAATGTTTAACTGATAATATTAATCGTACTATTTCTCAAGTACGTCCAGCATTTACAAAATCTAAATCTAAATTAGGTGCTGAAGGTTCAGTTTCTTATTTATATGATGTCGAAAGTACTGTTATCTTTAAGGGTATGGATGAAGAAACTGCATTAGAAGCATTAATTATGGCTGAAGTAGATGCTAAAGATATTACAACACTAGAAGATGGCCGTATTAAGGTAACTGGTGAACCAACTGATTTATATAAAATCAAAACAGCTATTGAAGAAGCTAATTCTGATGTTGAATTTGATATTTATGAAATCACAACAACACCTCAAGATTATGTTGAACTTGATGGTGATGATATGATGTTATTTGAAAGATTAATGGATTTATTAGATGATTGTGATGATGTCGATCAAGTTTTCCATAATGTTTCTAATTATGATGATGGAGAAGAAGAATAACATGCAAGGCATGTTATCTTTTTTATATGTACGTTACACATTTATTTCATAGTGGATGTCTTGTTGAATTAGAACATCATAGTTTACTCTTTGATTATTATCAGGGGGACTTAAAAATCAATCAAGAAAAACCACTTTATGTATTTGTCTCACATAGACATTTTGATCATTATAATCCACAAATTTTTAAATTGGAACATCCACAAGTCACATATATTCTTTCTAATGATTTAAGACATAAATATGATGGTCATTATGTTGATGTTCATCAAACATATCAATTTGATGATGTGAAAGTGAAAACTTTGTTATCGACTGATGAAGGATGTGCATTCATTGTAGAAGTTGAAAACAAGTCTATTTATTTTGCTGGTGATTTAAATTGGTGGCACTGGGATGGTGAACCCGATGAAGATAATCAATATCAAGAAATCACTTATAAACAAGAAATCAATTCTATTCAGCAACCTCTTGATATTGCTTTTGTTGTGGTAGACAAAAGACAAGAAGATAACTATCTTTTAGGCTTACAGTATTTTTTAAACCACGTCAACACTCAGTATATTTTCCCTATTCATTATTTTGGTGACTATACAATAAGTGAACAATTAAAAAAAGAAAAGCTTGATAATTCTTACCAAGCTCAAATCATAGATATACATCACCAAGATGAAAGATTTGAAATTGAGATCTCATAAGAGATCTTTTCTTTTACCAATTCAATTCATCTAAAAAGAGAGACATATTTTTTATAACTGTTAATTTTGTTTTGATCATCTGATTATTTTTATAAATAACAACCAAATCATCTGATTGATAGATATCATATCCCTGTTGTTGACTTTTAACATAAATATCATCTGTTTCTTCAAGAAACTTTTGCAGCAAATAATCACTCATACCACTTTTTAAACTTTTTGCATAATCAAGAAAATCATATTCCCCTATTTCATAAGCATAATAATCTAAAAACAGAGAATGTTCTTCATCATTTAAAGTGAATTTCATAGCCGCATTAGGAAGTTGTGGTGGCGTATAAGTTGTCATCCATGCACTTCCAAGTGAAAAAAGAATAAAAGCGAAACCAATGCCATATGTGAAAAGTGAGAGCCCTTGTAATAAGAAAGGATTTTCTTTTTTTCGTTTTATAAAATAAATAACCAATGCCAAACAAGGACAAAACAAAATATACAAACAAACCAAATACATTGTTTCATCACTGAAAAGTAATGTTCCAAAGACAACTAAGAAAAACAAAAACTGTAAAATATAACTTCTCAATAAACAAACATGATAATGATAATTTGCTTTGTTTAAGATGAAATATGAAATATAATAGCCAGTATTCAAACCTAATACAACCCAATAAATCACGAAAAAGAAACTTCCGATAAAGCTTGAAATCGTAACAAAATCGTAAAACGAAGGTGAAAAACAGTCAAATAAATACATAAAACATAAAAGTATAGGAATAATTAAAAACTGTTTCAACAAAGATTGTTTTGAATACCGATAAATAAGTTCTTTATCAACATTTTCATCTGTATAGATTGCTCTTGCATTTTGTGATGCAAAGATATAAAAGATACTATATCTATCAATATACTGATAGCCACTTTCTTCAAATAACTGAACATATTTTTCATCTACTTCTGGCTGAATAAATATACTGTTTTTATCATGAATCGCAACATGATAATAAATTTCACTCTCATCTTTTTCATACGTACTTAAATAACTATTAAATTTTTTTAAATGATATCCTTTCCTGGCCATACCATTTAAATAATCTTCAAACTGTGTTCTTTCAAATGGAAAAAAGCCATTTAAATTCAATACTCTTTTCATTATACCCCTCCTATAAAATCAATCTATCATACAAAATACCTCTTACCATCCAAATCCCAAATACCGCTTTGTATCTGTATTCAACAACTGATGATTTCCCCTTAAAAAACGATGCCCTTTAGAAACAATCACATCATCTTCATTGATATAATAGATATCATATCCCTGATCTGTTGTTTTCTTATAGTGCTCATTTATTAACATATTGTTAAAAACAATTGGGTAAATCTGATCACAGTAACTTTCAAAATATGCCAATCGATTTCCATCAGTATCCTGATAATTGACATATCCTGCTAAACTTGATTGCTGAAAAACAATATATGGCTTTTGAGCTGTTAATGGTATATTCATTTGAGGATAGCCTACTCCTGATATGAGATAGAAAAATGAGATAATAGCAGTAAAACAAAACGTTATAAGAGGAATCTTCATTGCTAACCAGATATTTTCTGTTTTTCCAATCAAATAATTTCCAATAAGACAAAGTAACAAATAAACACCAATAATGATGCCATATGTAATATATGGTGTTTTAGCTATAATGACTGCTAATAATGACAACAGACAAGCAAAAATCAAAGCTGTATGATAAGAACGTTTTAAAATATGAATATAAGAATATTCCACTTTCTTTGTTAACTTATATTTCAGATAAGGATAAATACTCGCCACAAAATATCCAAGTAATACAAACAGCCAAAGCACAATATTCATGAGCCAATAATCACTTGAAACGCTGAAAACATCAATTGAAAATTTCATCCAAAGAATAATCATCCAACATGTACAAAAGAACAAATCTGACAATAAATGCCGATGAGAAGTTTTACGAATCAACTCTTTTTCTACATCTTCATCAGTATGAATAGGCTTATTTTCAAGAGAAGTAAAAATATAGAAAGGTTCACAATAATCTAATAATTCATAGCCATTATTTTGAAAATATTCAAAGTATTCTTCTTTTTGAGGAACATCAACAAAACCATCTTTTTGACTATAGACATCAATATAATAATAAATTTGATGAATGGGTTCAGACTTAAAGACAAGATATTGAGAATGAATTTTTGTCAAGTATTTTCCTTTCTTGGCCATTTCATTTAAATAGTCTTCTAATTGTTGTTTTTCAAAGTAATGAAATTGATTATATTTTAATTCATGTTTCATAAATATCATCCTCACTCTGCTTTGTATCTTCTATCATTTCTAAAAGATGCTGATATTCTTTTTCTAGCATTATACGACCAATATTTGTTATGATATAACTTCTCTTACGCCCTTCTGACTTTTTTTCCTGAATCCATTTTTCATCTTCAAATTTTGAAAGAATTGCATATAATGTTCCTGGTCCAAGAACAACTCTTCCATGGGTGAGTTGTTCAATGTATTGTGATATTTCTACTCCATATCTTTCTTTTTTTAATGCTAATAAAACATAATACATTTGCTCTGTTAAAGTTTTTAATTGGACTCTTGGCATGCATGATCAACTCCTTAATATCGTTTAACGATATTATCTTCAATTTTAGTATATTATCGTTAAACGATATTGTCAATAAAAAAAGAGATCATATCTCTATGACTTCTCTCTAACAATCTCGAACCAATAATCATCAGGATCATGAATAAAATATAATCCCATCGCTTCATTTTCAAAACAAATACAACCCATTTTTTGATGCAATGCATGAGCTTCATCATAATTATCAACAGTAAGACAAATATGACTTTCGTTTTCTCCTAACTCATAATTTTGAGGATGATCTTTTAACCAAGTTAATTCTAATTGAAATGGTGAAACTCCATCACTCAAATAAACAAGTTTAAAACTTCCATCACTGGCTTCTTTTTCACGAATAACTTCTAATCCTAATGCCTCTTTATAAAAAGCAATACTCTTTTCTAAATTCGTCACATTAATATTACAATGATTAAAAATAGCTTTCATTTATTTTTCCTCCTTACCAATATCTGTCATAATCGTTGTGACAATAGATTATGTCTATCTATTGCATAAAACGTTTTGTCACAAAAATATTATAACGATAATTTCATCAATCCACAAGTTTCTTTTGTTTTCTCTTTGGTAATGTTAAATCATAGCTTTCCTGAATCATGGCTTGAATATCTTCTAATGACACTGTCCCATCTAGGATAATGGAATTCCAATGCTCTTTACTTAAATGATATCCTGGAATAACTGAATCATATTTTTCTCTAAAAAAATCCAACCAACCTCTTGTTCCTTTCACATTAATCCAAATATTGCCTTGTCTTTCAAAAATCCATGCATAAACTTTACGATTTTCCAAATGACGCATACATGTCCAATTCAAATCTGAAAATGGATAATCTTCATATACATTTTCAAAATTCAAACAATATTGAATAGCATCTTGTCTTGTTTTCATCATTTCACCTTCCTATCTCTATCATACAACAAAATTCTAAGAAGAAAAATAGAATTTTAGCACTTGATAAAAGAATGTGCTAAAAATTCATATTCAGTTCATATTACAGTTTATAATTATCAGTGTTAGCAATCTATAGTTATGAGTGCTAAATAACAAAGGAGGAATAAAAATGTTAAAGCCATTACATGACTATGTTATTTTAAAAAAAGAGGAAGCAGCAAAACAAACTGCTAGTGGGATTATTTTGACTGCCCCTAAAGAACAAGCAAGTAATCAAGCAACTGTTGTCGCAGTCGGTCCAAAATGTGATGATCATTTAAAGGAAGGTATGACTGTTATTTTTAAAGAATATTCAGGTACAAAATTTAAAGATGATGAAACTGAATATATGATCTTAGAAGAAGAAGATATTTTAGCAATTGTTGAATAGGAGGAATAAAACATGAGTAAAGAAATTCGTTTTTCTAAAGATGTTAGAGATGCTATGTTAGCTGGTGTTAATACTTTAGCTGATGCAGTAAAAGTCACAATCGGCCCTAAAGGACGTAATGTTGTTTTAGATAAAGGATATGGTTCACCATTAATTACAAATGATGGTGTGAGTATTGCAAAAGAAATTGAATTAGAAGATGCTTTTGAAAATATGGGTGCAAAATTAGTATATGAAGTTGCTAATAAGACAAATGATGTTGCTGGTGATGGAACAACAACAGCAACTATTCTTGCACAGACTATGATTCAAAATGGTTTAAAAGCTGTTGAAAAAGGTGCTAATCCAGTATTAATGCGTGAAGGAATTGATTATGCAAGTAAGGAAGTTGCTAAATATATTTTAGATAAATCACATATTGTAGAAACAAGTAATGATATTGAAAGTGTAGCAACAATTTCTGCTGGTGATAATGAAATTGGAAAGATCATTGCACAAGCTATGGAAAAAGTTGGTAGAGATGGTGTTATCAGTGTTGATGAATCTAATAGTTTTGATACTGAATTAGAAGTTGCTGAAGGTATGCAATATGATAAAGGATATGTTTCTCCATATATGGTTTCTGATAGAGAAAAAATGACTGTTGATTTAGATAATCCATATATTATGGTCACTGATCAAAAAATTAATACAATTCAAGAAATTTTACCAATTCTTGAACAAGTGATGCAATCAAATAAACCTTTATTATTAATTGCTGATGATTTTGAACAAGAAGTGATTTCAACATTAGTCGTTAATAAATTAAGAGGAACATTTAATGTTGTTGCAACAAAAGCTCCTGGATTTGGTGATAATCAAAAAGAAATATTACAGGATATTGCTATTTTAACAAATGCTAAATTCTATAATAAAGAATTAAATATGAATTTAAAAGATATGCAATTAGAAGATCTTGGTTCTGCTAAAAAAGTACACATCAGTAAAGATCATACAACAATGATTGGTGGAGCTGGCGAAAAAGCTAATATTGATGCTCGTGTTCATGAAATTACTCAACAAATGAATAATGCAAAGAGTGATTATGATAAAAAGAATTATGCTGAAAGACTTGGTAAATTAAGTAATGGTGTTGCGATTATTAAAGTTGGTGGTGCCACTGAATCTGAGTTAAAAGAAAAGAAATTAAGAATTGAAGATGCCTTAAATGCAACAAAAGCTGCTGTTAGTGAAGGTATTGTTATGGGTGGTGGTGTAACCCTTGTTAATGCCTATGTTGCTTTAAAAGATCAATTAAAAGATGAAAATGTTGATAAACAAAAAGGTATTAAAGTTGTTTTAGATGCCTTATTGACACCAATGGGTCAAATTGCTGAAAATGCTGGTTATAACAGTGATGAAATCGTTGAACAACAAATGAAGTCAGAAGATGGTCAAGGATTTGATGCAAAAGATGGTGTTTGGGTTGACATGTTTGATAAAGGGATTATTGATCCTACAAAAGTTACACGTAGTGCTTTATTAAATGCAGCTAGTATTTCTGCTTTGTTCATTACAACAGAAGCAGGAGTAGCACCAATTAAAGAAGATAATCCAGCCCCTGCTCCAATGGGTGCTCCAGGAATGTATTAAAAAAAGCCAAACGAAAGTTTGGTTTTTTTATTTTGTGACTCCTTCTTCAATTGCTTTTTGTGATACTGCTTTTGCTACTGCTTCAGATACTCGTGGATCTAGAGCATCTGGAATAACATATGTTGATGAAAGTTCTTCATCACTGACAAGTGATGCTAAACCATAGGAAGCAGCTAATTTCATACCTTCTGTAATCTGACGGGCACGAACATCTAATGCACCTCTAAAAAGACCTGGAAAAGCCAAAACATTATTAATTTGATTTGGATAATCAGAACGGCCCGTTCCCATCACTGCGACTCCTGCCTCAATAGCATCATCATATTTAATTTCAGGTTCTGGATTAGCCATCGCAAAAACAATCGGATCTTTTTTCATTCCTTTAATCATTTCTTTTGTCAATACATCTGGTGCTGATACACCAATAAAAACATCTGCTTCTTTTAAAGCTTCTGCCATTGACATTCGTTTCATTTGACGATTGGTTATTTCTGTTAATTCTTGTGTTAAGAAATCATATTGATCATAATCTTCTTTTGTCACAATGCCATTAATATTAAAACCATAAATTTCTTTAACCCCCAAAGAATGAATCATTTTAATGATAGAACTTCCAGCAGCACCCGTTCCACTAACTACAACAGTTATATCTTCAACATTTTTATCAACGACTTTTAAAGCATTTAATAAGCCCGCTGTCACAACAATCGCTGTGCCATGTTGATCATCATGAAAAACAGGAATATCTAACTCTTTAATTAAAGTTCTTTCTATTTCAACACAACGTGGTGCACTGATATCCTCTAAATTAATCCCACCAAAAGTAGGTGCAATTGCTTTGACAATTTGAATAATTTCTTTTGGATCTTTCGTATCTAAACAAATAGGTACAGCATCAATATTTCCAAATTTCTTAAATAATATTGATTTTCCTTCCATAACTGGCATAGCTGCTTCTGGACCAATATCACCCAATCCCAAAACAGCTGTTCCATCACTAACAACAGCCACACTGTTTTGCTTCCATGTATATTTATAAACATCATCTTTATTTTTAGCTATCTCACGACATGGTTGAGCAACTCCTGGTGTATATGCTAATGAAAGATCATGACTTTCATTTAATGGTACTTTTAATTGAACTTCTAATTTTCCTTTTGCCTGTTCATGCATTTTTAATGCATCCTGATATATATCTGACATTCTTTTTCTCCCCTTTTCACGTTTCTTATTATGACATAAAAGACTATTGTTGAAAAGAAAAAGAATGAACTTTAATGTTCATCCTTACTGAGTATCTTCAACAACATCAATTTTCAATGTTTCTTCATCTAAGAACAATCCTGGACTTAAAGTTATCTGACATTTTTGAGTTTCACTCAACCCAATTGTTTCTCCATCATGTAATACAGCTTCCTGTTCAACAATATAACAAACAATATTAAACATAAATTCATGAAGTTCTGACAGTGGAAGAGTTGTTGGTAATGTTTCTATTTCATAATGTCCAAAATTCTTTAATCCAATTGTGTAAATATGATTTCCATCCTGATTTGTGACTATTCCTAAATAAACCCATAAAAGAACAGGCAACGTTTGATTACAATAATAATCATTCATAACATCTTGGTAAATATGTTTAGGCCAAACCATTTCATCACCATATACAGCAATTGACTGTTCAAAATTCAAACAAGCATCAATTAACTGGGATTGTAAAAGCAGCGCCTCTCTTGAATCAATTCCTTTCGCAATTGTTGTCACAATGATATGAGCCTGGTGTTCTTTAACATGCTCAACTGCCCCTTCCCACATGTAGCACCCTTGAGCATAGTATTCTGCCTCACCTTCAGGCACTGGCATATTCATTAATGACAATGAAATCAAGGATTCTCCTACATTCGCAATATAAATATTATCTTCATCTTCTTGAATATCTTGGCACTGTATATGACAATGCTCTTTTAAATATTCAAAAACCGTTTTTAACTGAACATTCTCATCTTTCAATAAAACAAAATTCACAAAAGTTGAGCGTGGTTCTAAAACATTAACTTCTGATGCTTTATTCATCCAATATTCTCTTATCATTTCTACCATATCAATACACTTTTGTTTAGCAGTTTCTTCATGATAATCTTCTAATTGACTAAAAATATGTCCACAGTGTCCAATTTCATCTTCATGATAACCACCACATACACCAACAAGCCAAGAAGAAAATCTAGACTTTTTAAATTTAAATATATAATAATGCAAATCATGTAAATCAAATTCACCTGCAATTTGTATTTGATAAGGCTTTTTCCCTAACTCATTTTCATGACTTAACCATTCAATCATACATTGTGTGGCATTCTCTCTTTGATCCATATACTTCCTCCTACAAGAAAAGCAGATTTATCAATCTGCTTATTTTATAATGTTGTTATCATGACAGTCATAACACCATCATAAACAACTTCTTTTTGATCACTGCATACAATAAAATGATCACCTTTTTGAACTGGCTGTCCATCAAGTGTTCCTTCACCTTCTAAAATACTGACCATTTGGAATGGTTTGTCATTAATAACACTATTTTCTCCATCCATTCTATAACAATCTACTGTAAAGAATTCACTCTCTAAATAACGTGTTTTTGAACCATGATCTAAATGTGTATTTGTAAATAATTTGTTTGAATCATTGTTCGAAGGGATTGTTGTTACATCGATAGATTGTTGAACATGTAACTGACGTTCATGTCCATCTTTATCTTTACGATGATAATCATAAACACGATAAGTAATATCTGATGATTGCTGTGCTTCATAAATTAATGAACCACTGCAAATTGCATGTAAAGTTCCTGATGGAATATAGAAGAAATCACCCTTATTAATTTCAAAAGAATTCAACAAATGATCATAATCATCATCCTCTATTGCCTTAATAAAATCGTCTTTGGTTTTAGCATGATGTCCCATCACCATTCTTGTTCCTTCATCAGCTTGAAGTACATACCAACATTCTGTTTTTCCTAAAGAGTTTTCATGCTTTGCAGCATATTCATCATTAGGATGAACCTGAACTGATAAATCATTTTTGGCATCAATAATTTTTGCCAATAACGGAAATTGATCACCTTCTATATTTCCAAATAATTCTCTATGATTTTCCCAAAGCCACGATACAGTTTTCCCTTGATACTCACCATCAGCAATAACACAATCGCCATTTTTATGACCAGAAATAGCCCAACATTCTCCTGTCTGATCACTTGGTATATCATATCCATAGATATCTCTAAGTTTATGACCACCCCAAATCATTTCTTTAAATACTGGTTGAATCTTTAAAATATGTCCCATATTCCTCATCCTTTCTTATATATTTTAAGAATTCTTCAATTTGATTCTCATGAAATACTTTAATGCCTTCTTGTTGGCATAATTTTGCAAAAACACCCTGTCCTTCAACTAATATATGACTAAATGTTCCATCATAAATACCATCACAGCCACAACTAGGACTTCTAAATTTCAAAACAGCAACCTTAACATTGTTTTCCAAAAACAATTTTATAGCTTTTTGTGCTCCTAAAACATATTCATTTGTGACATCCTGATTATGGATTGTTTGAATAAGTAGTGGATCATCTGAAATGATTTCGGCTGGATCTCTAGGAATAGATAATCCCCCTAAAACTTCTGGACATACAGGCACAACGATACCCTGATCATAAAGAATTTTTAATTCATTGATCAAATGATTTTTACCATTATAAGTGCAGTTTTCACCTAACAAACAGAAACTAACTCCTATCATTGTAAATAATCTCCTTCAATTCCTGTAGTGTATCAACAACATATGTAGCTTGTGCAGCTTCTAACTCTGCTCGGCCTCTAAATCCCCATGTCACACCAATAGTCTCCATATCAGCATTATAGCCAGTATCTATGTCCACATTACTATCACCAATAAAATAACAATCCTGATGCCCTAATTTCATATTCATCAAAGCAATACAGGTTGACTCAGGATTAGGTTTCACAGGATATAAATCCTGTTGTCCTAAAATGGTTACAAAACAATCTGGAAAGCAATGTTCAACAATTTGCAAAGCTAAATAATGTGGTTTATTGGTAACAACACCTAAACGAATTCCTGAATCATTTAATTCATGAATCAGTTTAGACATTCCAGGATATGGTATTGTATGATCTAAACAATGTTCCTCATACACTTGATAAAATTCTTCTAGACACTCATCTAAAATATCTAAATGATCTTTACCAATCGCCCTTTCCATTAGTTTCTTGACACCATTTCCAACAAACTGATTATACTTTGACAATTCATGTGTAGAAAGATGATGTGCCTGCAAAACCGTATTAGCACAAATGGCTAAATCCATTAATGAATCAACCAAAGTTCCATCCAAATCAAATAAACAACCTTTTTTCATACCTTCCTCCTACTATGTATCATTATAACAGTATTGAAAAAATAATGAAAGATGTTATAATAAAATATGTGTAAAATGAGGTGATGGAAATGAACAAATTAAAAACAACAAAATATATGAATATATTTACTAATCTTGGTTATATTCTTGGGTTTGGTATCATTATTTGGTATATCATTACACGTAGTAATGGATTGTTGCCAATTATCGGAGTCATTGTTATCTTTTTGGGACGTGCCATTGGTTATGGTATTGACAGAGTTATCGAATATAATGATGAAAAAAAGAAAGCTTAAGACATTATGATTTTCTAAAGCAAACACAACAGTGTTTACTTAAGAGAATCATATTTTTTTATACAAAAAAATCCACTAGAGAATAACTCTGGTGGAAAAATTCATTTTTAAAGATTATTAAGTTCTTTTCTTTCTACGAAGAATCAAATATACCATCAATATGACAACAAACATCGGTAAAACAAACACAATACAATAATAAAGGAGCATCCCCATAAATGAACTCTCTATTGATTGAGTTGCTGTTAATTGATATTCATAAAGTGTCTGTCCTTGATACTGTACAATGACACGACCTAATTGTTCACCTTTTTGAATTGGTGCTTTCAGCAAGGAAGGTGCTTCTATTTGAATATCTAACGATGAAGCTGTCATTGATTGTTCAGCTAAAAATGAAACTTCTTGTAATGCTTTTTGATGATATTGAAATGATAAAGATTTAGTAATCCAATAGTTTTGAATTTCTTGATCTTTTTTATAAATAATAATTTTATGAAAATGTTCATTCATATATTGATAAACACTCACTGCATCTTGAACATGATTTTGAGAGTATTGTCCTTTTGCATACGCAGTAACTAAAATAAGCTGATGGTCATCAATTGTCATAGTGCTCGCAAATGTTAACTGAGCCTCATCAGTAAAACCACTTTTCCCACCATCTATATGGCTGATATCAATATTTTTATATTCTTTTCCTCTTTGTAAAGAAGAAATCCATTGATGATTGGCTTTTGAACTTGTATGTTTTCTAGCCTCAAAAACTTTGACAAATGCCTGATTTTTTAAAGCATCATTTAAAATCAACGCCATATCATGGGTTGTTGTATAATGCTGTTCATCATGAAGTCCAGTCACATTCATAAAATGACTGTTTTTCAATCCTAAAGCAAGTCCTTTTTGATTCATTGCACTAACCATCTTTTCTAATGAGCCATATGTTAAACGTGCTAAAGCATTGCAGGCATCTGCTCCTGAAGGTAATAATGCTCCATATATTAAATCCTCATAAGTCACTTTTTCACCTGCATAAAATCCTGCAACTGTGGCTTGCATTTCTTTTAGCCCAGCTAAATCAGCTTCAACAATGGTAACTGTTTGCTGTAAATTTTTAATTTTATCTAGCGCAAGGCTCACTGTCAGTATTTTTGTCATGCTGGCTGGAAATATTTTTTCATTACTTTTTTTATCCAAATAGACAAGTGATGTTTCTCGATCATACAAATAAGCATATTGAGAATGTAAAGAAATATCCATTGACCAAGCAGAAACTGGCTGAAAACTCATCAAACAGATAAAAACAACAGTCAATAAACTAACAATTTTCTTCATCAATCATGACCCCTTTCTTTAAAAAAGAAAGTTTTGTTTCAGAAATAATAATAGCAACAAATATAAAAACAAATCCTAATATCACTTGAAAACTCAAAACTTCACCATAAAATAAAACAGAAAAAGCAACACCAAAAACAGATTCTAGAGATAAGATCAAAGAAGCTTGACACTCACTCGTATAGTTTTGTCCAATCGTTTGACAAACCATTGTAACAGCCGTTGCAAAGAATGCCAAATAAAAGATTTGTAAAAATATTGAAGAATCAATCATAGTCACTAATCTTATATCTTCACTTAATAAAGCTATTACCCCTGCCACACAGGCACCACCTATAAACTGAAATGCTGTAAAAGCACCGCCATCAACATCTTTAGAAAACCTTTTAATCATTAGTATGTGTACAGCATAAAGGAAACCACCACACAATGTTAAAAAATCTCCTTTATTCATTGATAGATTGCCATCTAGAGAAACAAATCCAATCCCAACCACACATAAAAATGCTGCTACGAAATTATAAATATCAGGACGTTTATGATGAAGAAACCAAACAAGGAATGGAACAATAGCACAATAAACTGCTGTTAAAAAAGCATTTTTTCCTGGGGTCGTAAAATTAAGTCCCCATGTTTGAACATAATAGGCACCAAACAAACAACAACCTGTTAATAATCCTCCAATCATTTTTTGACGTGGAAAAGCTTTTATTTTAGGGAAAAATAAGATACCTAAAAATAATGCAGCCAAACTAAATCGAACAAATAAAAGCACGGCAGGTGTGAGAAAATCCACTGCACTTTTCATAACAATAAAAGAACTTCCCCAAATCATAGCTGCGATTAGTAATAATAATCCACCTTTTACTTTTTGCGTCATATGCGCTCCTTTCTAAAAAAGGAATGGTACTGAGTACCATTCTTTTTATTGATTGACAACTTCGTGACAACGATGGCACAATTCGCCATCCATTTCATCTTCATCAAAATAATTCCAACATCTTGGACATTGTACACCATTAAACTTTTCAGCTTTGATATAAGCTGTATCATATTCAGATAATCCATCATTTTGATTGACAAGTTTGACCTTAGCAACAATAAACAATTGTTTTAAATCATCAGATAATTGTTCCATATCCTGATATGCATCTTTTAAACAAATTGTTAATTTTGCTTCCATATTAGATTTAATCACTTTTTCATTTCTTAAATCTTCTAATGCTTTCATAACATCTTTTCTAAGTGTTAGGAAACGATCATAATATTGCTTTAAGTCTTCAGCATTGGCAACATTTATAAATTCAGGTTTTGCTTCCAAGAATACAGATTCTTGTTTTTTATCATCACAATGGAAATGATCGTGTAATTCTTCAGCTGTGAATACCAAAATTGGAGATAACAATTTCATCATTGTTTTCGCATAATGATATAAAACTGTTTGAACTTGTCTTCTTCTTAAACCATCTGCTTTTTCAATATATAAAATATCTTTTGTGAAATCCATATAAAAAGCACTTAATGTATTTGTAAAGCAATTTAAGATTAATTGATTTGCTTCAGCAAAATCATAACGTTCAAATGCTTCTTGATATCCCTTCATTAACAGATTCAATTCAACAAGCATATACTGATCTACACCTTCAAGTGCAGATGTTTCAACAACATCACAAGATTGAAAATCAGATAAATTTCCAAGTACAAATCTCATTGTATTTCTAATTTTACGATAATTTTCTGCGACTTGCTTCATAATTTCATCAGAGATACGTACATCTGACTGATAAGCAACAGATGTTGCCCATAATCTTAAAATATCTGCTCCATATTGATTTACAAGTTTAATTGGATCAACAGTATTCCCTAAAGATTTAGACATTTTATTACCTTTACCATCTAAAACAAATCCATGTGATAAAACAGTCTTATAAGGTGCTTCACCATGAGCAGCAGTTCCAATAATCAATGATGAGTTAAACCAACCACGATATTGGTCACTTCCTTCAAAATATAAATCAACTGGATAAGGATATCCTCTTTCTTTCATACAACCCGTATGTGATGAACCAGAATCAAACCATACATCCATAATATCTTTTTCTTTTCTAAAGATACCATTTGGTGAATGTTCATTTGTATATCCTTCAGGTAATAAGAATTTCTCATCCTTTTCAAACCAGATATTAGAACCATATTCTCTAAATAACTGAGAAATATGTGCAAAAACTTCTTTTTCCATAATAGGTGTTCCATCTTCACAATAAATAATTGGAATTGGCACTCCCCAACTTCTTTGTCGAGAAATACACCAGTCACCACGATCTCTAATCATGTTATAAATACGAACATGACCCCATTCATTTAACCAATTGACTTTATCAATTTCACTTAATAACTTTTCTCTAATTTTATCAATAGAACAGAACCATTGATCAGTCGCTCTAAAGATAATTGGTTTTTTTGTACGCCAATCATGAGGATAACTATGTGTAATGAATTCAAGTTTTAATAAAACCCCTAATTCATCAAGTCTCATTGTTACAGTCTTATTAGCATCATCTACATACTGACCAGCTAACCATTCACCGCAATCTTCCATCATTTTCCCATGCGCATCAACATTACAATAAATATCTAGACCATATTTTTGACCAACAATAAAGTCATCCATACCAAATCCAGGTGCTGTATGAACACAGCCAGTTCCGGCTTCAGCAGTGACATGATCACCTAAGATTACTAATGATTCACGGTCATATAATGGATGAGAACATGTAATCATTTCTAATTCAGAACCTTTGAATCTTTTCAATACTTCTTTTTGTTCTAAACCAAATTTTTCCCATAATGAATCAACAAGTTCATCTAAAACAATTAATTTTCCCTTTTCACTTTGCACAAGAGCATAAGTATAATCAGCATTCAAACAAATTGCTAAGTTAGCTGGAATTGTCCAAGGTGTTGTTGTCCAAATCACAAAGCTTGTATCAGTATCTAAAATACCCTTTCCGTCTTTGACAGCAAATTTCACAAAGATTGTTGGACTCTTGACATCATGATATTCAACTTCAGCTTCAGCTAATGCTGATTCACTTGAAGGTGACCAATAGACAGGTTTTAATCCTTTATAAATCAATCCATCCATTGCCATTTTTGCAAAAACATCAATTTGATTAGCTTCAAATTCTGGCTTTAATGTAAGATATGGATGTTTGTAATCTGCAAAAGTTCCAACACGAATACATTGTTCTTTTTGTTTTTCAACTTGTTCTAAAGCATATTCATAACATTTTTTTCTAAACTCAGCAGTTGTCATAGCTTTACGATTGACACCTAGTTTTTGAATAGCATTTTCAATTGGTAATCCATGTGTATCCCACCCAGGAATATATGGCGTATAAAAGCCTTCCATATTTTTATAACGACAAATAACATCCTTGATGATTTTATTTAACATATGTCCAACATGCATATTTCCATTGGCATATGGTGGACCATCATGAAAAATAAATTGTTTTTTACCTTCATTTTGTTGATAAACCTTTTCATACATATCTGCCTGTTGCCAGCGTTCTACATATCCAGGTTCTTTCTTAGGTAAATTTCCTCGCATTTCAAAATCAGTTTTTGGCATTAATAACGTATCTTTATAGTTCATCTTTATCCCTTTCCTTTCCAAATAAAAAACGTCCTCTTAAAGGACGTGATGACGCGGTACCACCTTTATTCATATTTTTCAATATGCTCTTCATATCTTAACGCGATTAACGTCTTTCCCTACTGTTATTTCAGGAAGCTACTCAAGAGTGATACAATATAAGTTCCACCTATTTGTTTTCACCAACCACAAACTCTCTAAAAGTTTTCCTTATATACTGTCTCTATCATTGTATTTATTTTCTTTTTCTTCTCTTATTAAACTAAAAATTTCAGATTTGTCAATAGTTTCTAGCATATCTTCACTCATTTTTACAACATTTTGTCTAAAATCAATAGCTTCTTGCTTAAATGCATCCATATCTTTTGATAAACCACGAACATATTCCATTGATTCTTTCAAAATCATATTGGCATTCTTTTTGGCTTTTTCAATTAACTCACTTGCCTCTTTTAAAGCCAATCGAGCAATTTCTTCATTTGTTTTTTCATGAACAGTCACTTGTTTTGTAAGCAGGGTGTTTTGTTCTTTAAGCATTTCTAAATCATTTTCTAATGATTGAATAGTTTCTTTTTGTTGTTGAATTTGTTCTTTCAATTCATTAATACGATCATCGACTTCAAGAATGTTGTACCCTCGAAATTGCTTATCAAATTGTTCCACATCTTCCACCTCACTTATAAAAATATCCAGTGACAACATAGT
Source organism: Candidatus Stoquefichus sp. SB1 (assembly GCF_001244545.1). Taxonomy (NCBI): domain Bacteria; kingdom Bacillati; phylum Bacillota; class Erysipelotrichia; order Erysipelotrichales; family Erysipelotrichaceae; genus Candidatus Stoquefichus; species Candidatus Stoquefichus sp. SB1. The sequence goes on from NZ_LN852693.1 coordinate 446,681, forward strand.
TTCCTTGTCTTGTTTGACGATTCTCATCAACAATTTTTACTCTTCCATGTCGTTTAAAGGAAATTATATCATTATTATGACACAAAAAACTGACTTCTTCAACATCTTTATGATTGACTTTGACATTTCCTGCACGAATCGCTTCATTAGCATTTTGTCGAGAAATCTTAAACAATGTAGAAACAACTCTATCCAAACGCAAACTTGATAAAATAAATGTTTTTGTCTGATATTGATGGATAATTTCAACGATTTTTGTCGTTTCACTTAAATGAACTTTTGCTCTTTTGATTTGTTTAAGATGATCATAAATATATGGATATGTCTGCTGAGTACATGCAAAATAAAAGCATGATGAATCATCATAAATATCCCCTATACAATCTCTTTTTATTCCTAAATTCATTAAAGCACCTAAAACATCTTTATGTAAAAGTTTCCCAAACTGCTGATGATAATCAACCTGTACCACTATAATCTGAAAATCTTCAGGCATAATATCATAAAAATCAGGACAAATAATCATTCTTTGATTCTCTGCATGAAGTAATCCTCCTGATGTATGTATCACTAATTCATGACCTATTACTTGTCTTACAATTTCTTGTTCATGAGGATTGAAAAAAGGAGTTAAAATTAATTTTTGATGATTGAGGGCTTGAAATTGATAATCTAAAATCTTTTTTACAAAGACCTCATCACCTTTAAAGTGTTCTAACATAATCAAAAAGAAAGTATTAGCAATGTGCTAATACTCATATTATTCTTCCGATTCCGTTGGATCCATCGTAATATTTCCAGTTACACCAATATTTTTAGGTGTACAAAGGAAAATTTTAGGTCCAATTTGTTGAATATCTCCTTCAATCGCAAAGATGACCCCACTTAGGAAATCAATAACACGTTTAGACTGTTCTTTTTGTAAACGATGCAAATTGACAACTGCTGCTCTTTTTTGTTTTAAATAAATAGCAATTTCTTGTGTCTCACTATATGCTCTTGGCTCAAACAATACCAGATGGCTATCTTTATTAGCACTCAATGCTTTAACAGCATCACTTGTTTTTGTTGATTTTGCCTTTTCAAACATACTTGTTGATTTCACAGATTCTTCTTCTGTATCTATTTCTACATCTTCATAAACGTCATCATCGTCATCTTCTTCTTCAAAAAACCACTTTTTTACTTTTTGTCCATATCCCATGAGGCAACCTCCTTATATTTCTTTTCTTATTATACCATAACATGATTATGAAAAAAAGAGGAAATTATCCTCATTGTTCAAACTCATTCACGTTTTTGATAGAAATCATATTTCTTTCATCATTTCATATCAAATCACGTTTCACAATCAACATTAACCAATATAACATCCTCTCCTATTGTCATAATATTTTCAATAGGAATGAGAAAAGTAGGTGGACCTTTAAAAACACAAATCAATTTGAATGCCGAAAATCTTTCAACAATTAAAGCCTGAATCGTTCGACAGTATGGATCAATTTCAACATCGACTACATACCCTATTTTTGAACCAGTTGCCGCATTAACAACATCTTTACTCTGTAAAGTTACAAAACGCATAGAATCACCTATACATTATATGCATGATTAACTCATATATTTCTTTAAATGTGATAATGCCTGTTTTTCAATTCGTGAAACCTGGGCTTGTGAAATAAAGAGTTCTTGAGCAATTTCACTTTGAGTATGTCCTTTAAAATATCTTTCTTGTATAATTTGCAGTTCTTTTTCATCAAGATGATTCATGGCTTCTTGTAAATCAATTGTATTTTGCATATTTTCCATTTGATTCTTCTTATCAGGAATCTGACTTTCTAAGTCAATAGGTCCATTACCATCGTTTTGAACTTCTTGCGATAAAGAAGTCACACCATTTGTAGATGATAACGCTTCTACTAACTGATACTCATCAACATCTAATATTTTTGAAAGTTCTTTAGGCGTAGCTTCTCGATTATGTTTCTTCATATATTCCTCATTAGCTAATAAAGCTTTATAAGCTAAATCTCGCATTGAACGAGGTATACGCATAGGAGAATTATCACGTATATATCGCTTGATTTCTCCTAAAATCAAAGGAACTGCATAAGTAGAAAAACGAACCTCCAAAGAGGTATCAAAATTATCGATTGCTTTGATTAAACCAATTACTCCTACTTGAAATAAATCATCTAAGTTAGAAACACGTTGATGATATTTTTGAACTAGTGAAAGAACTAATTTTAAATTTGATAAAACCAGTTTCTCTTTTATTTTTTCATCATGTAATTGATGATATTCATCCAACAGCTGCATTGTTTGCTGATGGGACAGTTTCTCATAATTTTGAATAAGAAAACCATTCATTTCAACTTTGTACTTTGACATAGTTTCGACTCCTTCAAATAAAGTCTCACCAATTTATTTGACATTATTCATCATCATTCAATTTATTCCTTAACTTTTTAATAATCTTTTTCTCTAATCTAGAAATATAGGACTGTGAAATTCCTAAAACCTCTGCAACATCTTTTTGCGTTAATTCCTCATGTCCTATTAATCCATAACGCATCATTAATATTTCTTGTTCACGTTTATTTAAATGATGAAGAGCACGATAGAATTTCTCTTTTTGATCATTATGTTCAATTTCATCTTGAATAATATCTTTATCTGTCCCAATAATATCAGAAAGTAATAATTCATTTCCGTCATAATCAACATTCAATGGCTCATCTAAAGATATCTCTTGACGTAATTTATTATTTTTTCTTAGAAACATTAATATTTCATTTTCTATACAACGCGAAGCATAAGTTGCTAATTTTATATTTTTATCCATATTAAAAGTATTGACAGCTTTCACTAATCCAATCGTACCAATACTAATTAAATCTTCTATACTGCCATTTTGTACAGAATCATATTTTTTAGCAACATATACAACTAATCTAAGATTATGCTCTATTAATAAATCTCTTGCCTGTTCATCGCCATTTTGTAATTTAATCAGTGCTGCCTCTTCTTCTTTACCTTTTAAAGGTGCTTTGAGTACATCATGTCTACCAATATAAAAAAGAACTTTCTTTTTTAAAAATAACTCTTTTAATCTTTGTAAAATCATAGTAAGCCTCCTAATAACTGAGAATTTAAAATACAATCATACTCGCTCGATGACATCACTCCCACGTAAACATGATGCAGTACCTGATGATTAATTTCTATTTCATTCATCATCATAATGTCAACTAATTCAACCTGATTTGCAGTTTCTATTGTTATACTGTCAATCTTTTCATAACTCTCTAATAAATACTGACTAATAAATATAACTGGATATCCTTTATAAAAAACCTTATTACCATTATCTATAAATCCTAAACAATGTTTATTAAAAAAGGATACATCAACCATTTCATCCTTTTTTAATTGTTGATGACAAAAAGCTATATAAAAATAAAAAATAGCAAGTACTAAAACACCAACAATCAACATTGATACAAAATCAAATCCTTCAACCAATAATACAGATTGGAAAATTGTTGATGAAGGAAGCATAAATTCTAAAAAAGATAACAATGAAACATAAACAAATAAAAATAGTGGATAGTAGATATAAGTCAATTTTCTAAAATAAAAAAGAGTTAAGAGCAAGTCATATAATAAGAGGAAACCATCAAAGAAATCTATATAGAGAAAGAGAATCGATATGTTATAGGTAAGCACATATTTTAAAAGTTCCCTCTTGGTCATCTGCTGATTTAGTAAAAAGCATAGTAACTCAAATGTTAATAATATCATTAATCCATTGATCACATATGTGACCTCCAAATAGACCTCCATGATTTCACCCCTCTTTCATTATAGAAAATTCATACAGAGAATTATGTCAAAGAAAAGTTTCAATTCAACAAATATCAAAAAGAGAAAATCTGTATTATATTCACAATACAAATCTTCTCTCTTCTTACTTATCTTTCCAATACCACCATTTTAATTTTTTAGGATCTAACTGTTCATTTTGAGCATAATAAACAGCTAAGCGATAAACATATAATAAACATCTATCTTCTTGATATCCTTTCACATCACAAGATTGTAAAAACATAGTTTCAGGATTTTTACCTTTTAAATCTTCTATACAATGAATTCCTATAGCAAAAAGATCCTTTTCAATACTTGGTCCTACTCCAGGTATTTTTAACAAATCACTCATCTTTCTTCCATATACCTTTCAATTTCATCCTTGGTAAGTTTTCTAACTTGTGTATATGGGAATTCTTGATATTGAATTTGCTGAAATACTGGTTTCATTAATGGACATTTTTTATTTTTGTTTTTTTGTAAATAATCCAATAACTGATCTTTATCGGCAAAAATCTTATATGATTTTCTTCCTTGATTATTCTCCAACTCATAAATCCCACAATTTGTTTTCATTGTATAATCCGCAGTTCTTAAGTATAATTTAGCAATTTCCAAAGTTCTAAATGGGAAATTCCACCTTTGTAACCCGCGTTGAGAATCTTTTTCAATACAAATACAACGTCCACATGTTCCACAAATATACTGAGTATGCTTTTCTAAACATTCTATAGGATGTAGCAAGGGCGTTATCCTTGCATTATCACTATAACATTCCTGACACATTCTTATATCATCCTTTCCATTTATTTTATTGAATTTTTAAAACTGACACATTCTTATTTTTGAAAACACCTTTCAAGAAATTTGAAATTATTTTTATAGTAAATATCCAATTGCAATAATTAAATAACTTAATCCATATTTTCGTTTTAAATTCAAATATATAAATCCACCCAAAATCGAGAAAATCATACATGAAATACCATTCCAAACTTCAATTCCTACACCCCTTGAAACGAAATGGAAAACACCCCATGTTAACGCTAAAATAATACCACCAAATGGAATGCTACTTTCTCTATGCAAATATGTCTCAATAGCTTTTTGTCCATAAATGATAATCATAAGAATAAGGGCAACCTCAAAAAAATAATATATATATTGAGCTGAAAATTGATATATCGTTTTATTTTGCATTTCACCGATAACTTTAAAAGTATGCCAATCAATAAATGTCATGATTTTACATCCTATTAGACATATCAATACATTTATCCAATTTCTTGATAATATTTTTTGATAATTATCCTTTTGTATAGGAAAATGATATCGTTTTTGTGTATAAACGAGAACAGCTATAATAAAGACTGCCCATAATCCTGCTGTCATAAGACAATGTAAGCTTCTTTGATTAACTGTATAATTCCATATATCGAAATGAAATATCATTTTTTCTAATACAAATATAGAAAAGAGTTCCAGCATAAAAGCTAAAAACGATATTAAACTTACTGTTAAATAATGTATCCATTTGACTTCTTTCATCCATTATCTCCTTTAATAGTTATATTTGAAGAGTATATAGTTATTATACAGGATTCAATAAAGATTACCAATCTTTTTAAGTTATAAAAATGCAAAAAGAAACCTAATTTTCATTAGGTTTCTCATGAATTTATTGAAAACATCAAAATAAGTTTTTTAATAATATCATTGTTATTCTGCTGCCATAACATCTAAACGTGCACGACGCTTCTTAGCATCTTTTTCACATTTATCCATTAATTCTTCAGCATGTTCTGGGTTCACTTTTGATAACATAGCAAATCTATTTTCGTTTAACAAGAATTCTTTAAACTGAGTGAAATCAGGTTCTTTAGAATCAACTTGTAATGGATTTTTACCAGCATCTTCTAAACGTGGATCATATCTGAACAGATTGAAATATCCGCATTGAACAGCACGTTTTTGTTCTTGTTGATGATTTGCTAAACCACCTTTAATACCATGTTCAATACATGGTGCATAAGCAATAATCAATGATGGTCCATCATAAGCTTCTGCTTCTTTAATAGCTTTGATTGTTTGCATTGGATTTGCTCCCATAGCAACTTGTGCTACATATACATGTCCATATGCCATAGCAATCTGAGCTAAATCTTTCTTAGATGCAGCTTTACCACCAGCTGTAAACTTAGCGATAGATCCTGCTTGAGATGATTTAGAAGATTGTCCACCTGTATTTGAATAAACTTCAGTATCAAGAACTAAAATATTAACATTTTGATCATTTGCTAAAACATGGTCAACACCACCATATCCGATGTCATATGCCCAACCATCTCCACCGATGATCCATTGTGATTTTGTGATTAATTCACCTTTCATATTTAATAATTCTTTGATACCTTCACATTTTGAAGCTTCAACCAATGATACTAATTGATCATAAAGTTTTCTTTCTTCAACGCGTTGACCCTTAACAGCTTCATATTGTGTTAAAACATCTTGAAGTTCAGCTTCACAGTCAGCTTTGTTATCTCTAATAATTTCTAAGATACGTTTAGCCATATAATTTTCAGCTAATTTCATACCATATCCATATTCAGCATTATCTTCAAATAATGAGTTTGCCCATGCAGGTCCTTGACCATTTTCATCAACTGTACATGGAGTTGATGGTGTTGAACCAGAATAGATTGAACTACATCCAGTTGCATTAGCAATTCTCATATCTTGTCCAAATAATTGAGAAACCAAACGATAGTATGGAGTTTCACCACAACCACCACAAGCTCCAGAAACTTCAAAGTATGGTCTCATAAATCCAACACCCTTAACAGTTGTTAATGGATAACGATCAGCTTTATAAGAAACTTTTGTATACATGTAATCTGCTAATGGTGCATGATCTAATTCTTCTTTGACTGGTACCATAGTTAAAGCTTTCTTTCCTGCTTTACCTGGACATTCAGTGACACAAAGACCACATCCAACACAGTTATCTGGTGAAACTTGAATACGATATACTAAACCGTCAACATTTTTACCAATTGGTTTTAAAACATCATCATGGATATCTTCTGGTAATGCGTTCATTTCTTCATCATTTAATAAGAATGCACGAATTGTTGCATGAGGACAAACCATAACACAGTTATTACATTGGATACAGTTTTCTTTTTCCCAACGAGGAACTTCTACTGCAATCGCACGTTTTTCTTTTAAAGCAACACCAGAAGGCATAGAACCATCTAACTTATCCATAAAAGCAGATACTGGTAAATCATAACCATCTAATGAATTAATTGGTGATACAAAGTTATCAAAATGATCATCACCAGTGCGTTGACGTGTTTCATTAACAGTTAAGTTAGACCATGAAGCATCTACAGGTACTTCCACAATTGCATCTTTTCCAGCATCAATTGCTTTATAGTTTAATTCAACAATTGCATCACCTTTTTTACCATAAGTTTTCTTAGCCATTGCTTTCATGTATTCAACAGATTTTTCAATAGGTAAAATTTGTGGATTTAATGCAAAGAATGCAGATTGAAGAATTGTATTTGTTCTTCTTCCCATTCCAATTTCAGCTGCAATCTTATTTGCATTGATAATATAGAATTTTGCATTTTTATCAGCCAATTGTTTTTTCAAACGATTTGGTAAATAGTCAACAATATCCTTTTCATCAAATTCAGTATTTAATAAGAATGTTCCACCTTTTTTAAGATTCTTCAACATATCAAATTTAACAACATAGTTATCTAATGAACATGAAATAAAATCAGCATTATTAACATAATATGTTGCACGAATTGGTGTGTGTCCAAATCTTAAATTAGAACGTGTAGCTCCACCTGCTTTTTTACTATCATAAGCAAAATAAGCTTGTGAATATAAATCAGTATGATCACCAATAATCTTAATTGCAGATTTATTAGCTGATACAGTTCCATCAGATCCTAAACCATAGAATAAGCATGATGTATAATCAGCATCTACAGTAAAGTCTGGATCTTCTTTTAATGATAAATGAGTGACATCATCATTAATACCAATTGTAAATGAAGTAAATGGTTTATCTTGTAATAAATGATCATAAACAGCTTTGATTTGACGTGGTGTTGTATCCTTAGATCCCATACCGTAACGTCCACCAACAACTTCAATATCTTTATCTTTTAATACAGAAACAACATCTAAGTATAATGGTTCTCCAGTTGCTCCCATTTCTTTTGTACGATCTAAAACAGCAATTTTCTTAACTGTTTCAGGTAATACATTTAATAAATATTTTGGAGAGAATGGACGATATAAATGAACTTTAACTAATCCAACTTTTTCTCCATGTTTCATCATTTCATCAATAGTTTCTTTAATTGTTTCAGTAACTGAACCCATTGCAATAATAACTCTATCTGCATCTGTTGCACCATAATATGTAAATGGAGCATATTCTCTACCAGTAATTTCAGAAACTTTCTTCATATAATCAGCAGCAATTTCAACAACAGCTTCATAATGTTTATTTTGTGCTTCTCTACCTTGGAAGTAGATATCATCATTTTCTGCTCCACCACGTTCTACAGGATTTGTATGTGGATTCAAAGCATTGTCTTTAAATTTCTTTAATGCTTCTTTATCTAACAAACTTTCAAGAACATCATAATCCATGACTTCAACTTTTTGAATTTCATGAGATGTTCTAAATCCATCAAAGAAATGAATAACAGGAACACTTGCTTTAATTGCAGTTAAATGAGCAATTCCTCCTAAATCCATAACTTCTTGAACACTATGAGAACAAATCATAGGTGCTCCAACTTGACGGCAAGCATAAACGTCTTGATGATCACCAAAGATATTTAACGCACGTGTTGCAAGTGCTCTTGCAGCCACATGGAATACACCAGGTAACAATTCACCTTGAATTTTATATAGGTTTGGAATCATCAATAACAAACCTTGTGATGCAGTAAATGTCGTTGCTAAAGCGCCACCTTGTAAGGCTCCATGAACAGCTCCAGCTGCCCCAGCTTCAGATTGCATTTCAATTACATTTACAGCAGACCCAAAAATATTCTTCATCCCTTGGGCAGCCCAAGTCTCGGCATTTTCAGCCATTGGAGAAGATGGGGTAATTGGATAGATACTTGCAACTTCACTAAAAGCATAGGCTACATGTGCTGCAGCAGTATTTCCATCCATAGATAAATACTTTTTAGACATAATTTTCTTTCCTCCTATACTCTATAGTATACTCTTCTTTACTGTAAATTTCCATATCTAATCACGATTTTCGCTTGGAAAAATATGTCGAAAAGCAAGACAGCTCAAAAGATTGAAAGGATTTATAAAAAATCCTTTCATAATGGTCTTTTTTTATGAAGAGAAAAATGTTAGAATATGAAAGAAATTATGTGAAGGAGTCAAGTCATGAAGAAAAGAAACTGTTTTATTGGACAATCTGGAGGTCCAACAGCAGCAATCAATGCTTCTTTAGCAGGGATTATTGCTGAATGTATTGAAACTCAACAATTTGAACATGTTTATGGAATGATTAATGGAATCAAAGGCTTATTAGAACATAAGTATATGGACTTATTAGAAATCTTTAATACTCAAGAAGAAATTTTGCATCTTAAGCATTCTCCTGCTATGTACTTAGGATCTTGTCGCTATAAACTACCTACATATCAAGAAGATCCTCAAACTTATGAATTTTTATTTCATACTTTTGAAGAATTAGAAATCACTGACTTTTATTATATTGGTGGAAACGATTCAATGGACACAGTTGCCAAACTTTCAGTTTATGCCAAGAGTATTCATTCATCAATTCGTTTCATCGGAATTCCCAAAACAATTGATAATGATTTAATGGGAACAGACCATACACCAGGTTTTGGTTCAGCTGCTAAATATGTTGCAACATCCATGTTAGAAATTGCATATGATAGTTCTATCTATAAATTGAATGCTGTCACAATTGTAGAAATCATGGGCAGAAATGCTGGCTGGCTAACAGCTTCAAGTGCACTTGCAAGAACGCAGTATAACGATGCCCCTGATCTTATCTATTTGCCAGAAGTTCCTTTTAATAAAGATAATTTTCTAAACGATATTCGCGAGGTCTTTAAAAAGAAACGTAGCGTCATTATTGCTGTGAGTGAAGGTATTAAAAATGAAGATGGTCAATTTCTTGACTCAGATTCAAAATATGCCAAACGTGATGCATTCGGTCATATTCTCCATTCTGGAACTGGAAAAGTTCTTGAAACAATGGTATATCAAGAATTCAAGTGTAAAGTCAGAAGCATTGAATTAAACGTACTACAACGATGTGCAATGCACATTGCTTCACAAGTTGATTTAGATGAATCATTTGAAATTGGACGTTGTGCTGTTCAAACTTCTATGGCTGATGAAACAGGAGTCATGATGGTTTTTAAACGTACTAATAATTATCCTTACACTATTGAATGCCAACATCAAGACGTTGTTGATATTGCTAATCAGGAGCAGCGTATTCCTATTGAATGGATTAACGATGCCCATAATGACATCACACAAGAACTCTATGAATATCTTTTCCCACTCATTCAAGGTGAAGTCACAATTCGTTATGAAAATGGAATTCCGCAATATGCAAATATTAATCACTTAAAACAAGACTAATAGACTGTCAAATGACAGTCTATTTATTTTACTTATCAAAAATATTTTATCAGTTAAAAGAATTTTCTATAAGAATAAACTTTAAATTATTATTAAATTGAAGCAATTACATAACATATTATTTAAAAATTGAAGTTTAAAACATCGTGTTAATGTTAAACTAAAAACTATTTTGAGATAGGTAGAATGTGTATGACATTTCAAGACAACCCGTGTTAATGTTAAACTTAAAAAGGAGATGAAATGGCATTTGTAGAAATTGGATTTCAAAACAACCCGTGTTAATGTTAAACTTTCCTTTAAAATTAAATTTTAAATTTATTTCCAAATTTCAAAACAACCCGTGTTAATGTTAAACTCTGTACCTGTTGCACTACCATTAAATGCATTAAAAATTTCAAAACAACCCGTGTTAATGTTAAACCTAGATAAAATGCACATTTTCAAAATAACAAATTTATAATTTGGTTGATAAATTCAATGTTTTTTCATTATTTTACCAAGTCACATTAATATTTACAAATGATTACAAAAAATAGAAATTATATTGATATTATCAATATTTTTTAGATTTATTTAATTTCTTGGCTGGTAAAATATATTATCTAATTGAGAAAAAAGAGTAATTAAGTTGATTAATCATTAAACTCCTTAATATCATCATAAGAGACTGTAAGCAATAATTGAGTATAAAACAACTCTATCAAAAAGATAAGTATTATTTATAACCATAGATATAACGGAATATGAATTTTTGAAAAATAGATATATTCTGATATACATCTTGAATAAATACGTTATAGAATTCCTGCATTCTAGTAAGTTCTTCAACTGAAATAGAATGTTGAGAAAATTGGGCTTTATTAGCAAGTGCAACAACTTCCTCATCTATTTCACCACCAAATCGTAAAATTCTTAACATTCTTTGATAGTAATAAATTAATTTCTGATTATTATCATATTTTCTCATTTTTAATGTAAAAAGATGTTTTGTCATGATACGATAAGTGATCATCCCCACTAATACAGCAGCTATTAACATAATTGTTTCTTGATATTCAATAAGTCCTTGATACCATGGATTCTCATCGACTACCGGTTGTGTCTGTGAAGTTTGTGGTGTTGTCGAAGGCGTTTGTGTTTGTGCTGGTGCATTTGGATTTGTTTGTTGGGTATTCGTTTCAGCTAAATCATCAAGCATTGCACCAACTTCTTCTAAAGTAGACTCACCTGCTCCTGGAGTCATTTCAAATGGAATCCAGCCTTTTTCATTTTCATAAACTTCAATCCAAGCATGTGAACGATAATTGCGAATAATCGCAGTTTCATCAGTAAAATCACTTGCTTTTAAAATATATCCACGTACATAACGTGTTGGTATGCCTAAACATCTAAGCAGTAATGCTCCAGCAGTCGCAAAATGTGTACAACTCCCCTTTTGATTTTCAAAAAGAAAATATTCTAAAAAATCTTTATCTTTGGGTAATGCTCCGGCTTTTAAATCATACTTTGTTGTTTGAAATAAGACTTTCTTTAATCGATTAATAAGATCACCATGTGACTGGATATTATCATTATATATTTGATGCTGACTCAAAAATTCATTTAAACGCTCCTTTAATGATGAAGGAACATCTAAATATTGTTGATATACATATTCTTGATAATTGACATCTAGATTTGCAGAATATTGAGCAAATGTATATTCTTGTGGATAAGCCATTAAAATATCCATTGGCTGATCAAATTTTTGATAATAGGAGTCATTTATGATTTCTCTTTCAAAATTAGGGAAATAAGGAACAAACTGATATTCTGTTTGCTTTGTTGTTTCAATTTCAACAGATTGAACTTCATATGTATGATTTGCTTTTAAATAACGACTATATTGTGTTGTTGAAGTTGATAATTCATATGAATCATCTCCAAGTTGCCATTGATTATCTTTATAGTGAGCTAATGAATATCCTCTCAAATAAGAATCAAATGGTTCCTTAGCATGAACTTTCATTGCAATTCCTCTGCTTGTTTCCACATCATTCGTTGGTAACTTTCCATCAATATAAGAACTTGTCCCTGTGACATTTTGACTATTGAATAAAGAATCTAAACTTCCACCATTTATCCAGTTTTTAACTTCCATTAATATTGAGGATGTATTCTGATTAAAAAGTGGATTTGGTTCTAAAAAGATACTTGAAAAAACCAACAATAGACTTAATGAAATAATCAATACTGATCTTAAAAGCAATTGATTATGCTGATATTGTAATAACCATGAAAAAACAAACTGATAAAGAGCAAAAAGAACAAAACAATAGCTTGTATAGCTTTCTAAAGAATGTCGAATAAAGACAGGACTAAAAAACAGAAGAATTAATAGAATCATTTTTAATAATGAATGGCGATGCTGACAAATCAGAGAAACTATCAAATAAACAATAGGTATTCCTACTATTATAACAAGAACAATAGGTAAAAGACCAACAGCTTCATTGATGCTCTCAAAAACATATTGAAAATCTAAGAAATAATCATTTCTAACAATGACTTCCAATTGATGGAAAAGTCCCTCCATTTGTATAGGAAACAATAAAAATAAAATAATAATTGCTATAATCAATACCAATAATAAACTTTTTAAAATCAATTGTTTTCTAGTATAATTCAAATATAAAAATATACCTAATAATGCTAAAAACACCAAAGCAAAAAGTGATTGAGTCGGGAAAAAAAGCGAATGAATAAATCCACCCATAACCCCTACTATACCTAAAATAATCATTAAACAATCCAAACATTTTAATATCACTTCTTGCATTTTATCTGAAAGACTTATTTTCATGACTGATACACCTCTATATTTTCTCCCTTAATCATATAAATCATCTGATTTTTAGGAATATTATCAAAACGTTCAATCGGTGTTTTCATTATTTTCTGTAATACTTCTCGTAAATGTTCAACACTTTCAATATATTCATTATGACTTAAAACATCATGACACTGTGGAACCAGAATTTCAAAAGGAATTTGCTTTCTTAATAAATCGCTACATAACGAAAAGAAAACATCAAATTGCTTATCAGAATAATCATCATTTTGATGATATAACATTGCTAAAACGATTCTTTTAACAATAGGTTGACTTCCAACTTTAACAAGAAGTTCATTTTTCTTCAAAGAAGCTTTCCAATGAATATGCCTTAATGAATCATTTTCATGATATTTACGGACTTCATAAATCTCTGAATAATCATCACCTCCGTGATGAGTTGCATAATCAATAGCATCAGGATGTTCCTGAAAAGTATCAAGAAGCTGTAAATTCGTTTTTTTATACTTAGGTAAGACATAAAGAGAAATATTTTGATGTGATACGCATCGATGAAAAAAACACTGTAAAAGATCATAACAACGAATTTGTTCAATTTGAATTGTATAGAATCCACAATGTGGCAATGTAATCACATCCATTGCAACCTCATCAAGGATTGTCACTTGTCGACGAGAAATACACTGTTCAAAAACATCAATGACTTTATATTCAATTATAATTTGTCCACAATGAATAGATAAAGAATCCCGTCTTTGAAAAGTCAAATAGATATTATCTTGTCGTTCTACAAAGTGTTTATCAGTGCTGACGAGCACGTCTGTATGCCGCATTGCTTTTAAACTCATTAACGACAAAAAGATGGTAAGAAAAACAAATAAGAAAAATAATAGAAAAGGAAAATATCCTAACATCAAATTCCATAAACCAAATAAAAATAAAGAAACAAAACATAACTTGAAAATTGTTTTCATCATAAATGGATACCTGGGGTAGGAATACGTTCTAAAATATCTGTAATTATCGCTTCAGCAGAAGTTTCTTTTATCTTGGCATCATAATTTAAGATAAGGCGATGAGCTAGGGTCATGATTGCCACAGCCTTGACATCATCAGGAATAACATAATCTCTTCCATGCATAAAAGCATTGGCTTTGGACAATTTCATTAAAGCCAGTGAACCACGTGGTGAAGCACCTTGAGCAATCAGTTCATGATGACGTGTTGCATCTATCAAAGCAGCTATATAATAATATATTTCATCACTTATAAATATTTGATCAATTTCTTTTTGAAACTTTAAAATATCCTCTGGAGACAAGATCGCTTGCACACTTTCAAGTGGATTGATTATTTGTCTTGTTTTCATAATAGCAACTTCATCATTAACAGATGGATAGCCTAAACTCAGTCTTGTCATAAAACGATCTAATTGTGAATCAGGTAATAATTGTGTTCCTGCTGAACCAAATGGATTTTGCGTTGCAATAACAAAAAATGGTTGAGGTAATTCATAGGTCGTTCCATCAACTGTCATTCTTCCTTCTTCCATTAATTCTAATAAAGCAGCTTGGGTTTTACTTGAAGTTCGATTGATTTCATCCGCCAATAACAGATGACAAAGAGCAATTCCTGGTTTATATTCAAAAATATTTTTTTGTGGATTATACATTGTAAATCCAACAATATCACTAGGCATAACATCTGTTGTCAATTGAATACGATGATAATCTAATTGAACACTTTTTGATAATGCTAAAGCCAGATTGGTCTTACCTACACCAGGAATATCTTCTAATAATACATGTCCTCTTGCTAGTAAAGTCATAACTATCTTCTCAATAACCTCATCTTTACCTATGACTGCTTTTTTTATTTCATTTATCATATTTTCTATTTCATTCATATTCATCAACTCCTATAAATTTAGTATAACTGATATTTTCAACTTTGAAAATAGTTATGTGAAAAATTATACAAATTAAAAAAGCTAGATAAATTCTAGCTTAAGATTTTCTCATTTTTATCTTTGTTACGACTTGAATCAATATATAGACACCAATGCTAAACAAAATCATAATCCCCATATTTTGTAATAAAGGTTTTATATTGACCATAGAAAAGTCAGTGAGTTTAGCAATTGCATTATTATTGGAAATAAACCAATAGGAAGGTGTCAATTTAGCTATATTTAACACAAAGGAAGATAAAAGTTCCTGTGGGACAAAAGCCCCAGCAATAAAGCTTGTTCCAAGACCAATAACAGTTGAAATACCACTAATCAATTCACGATTATGGACTAATGTCACAATCAGAAAACTCAGAACAAGAATAAACATTACAAAAACAAATGAATTGACGATCATGAGTATTCCTTGAAAACTAACCATAGTTTGACCATAAAGAATAAAACTTGCAATAACATATAGCAGCCAAACCCCAATAGTCACACAAACATTTCCTAGCAATAATTGAAAATTAAGTTGACGATAAGGTAGACTTGAAATCAGGTTACGATGATATATACCTTCTTCCTTAAAAGAAATCATAACCATGGATACAACTGCAATAATAATAGCTAATAAGGTATAATTAGAAAAATTATAAAAGTTTTTGACATTTGAAATCTGGTTATTAACAACTTCTTTTTGCATAGTCACATTCGTATGAATAGATAAATCATTTTGTACCAACTGAGTTATGTCCTGTTGAGAAATATTGGTTTTTAAATATAACTTTATCGTATTTAAATATTTATTCAGAAGTTGTTTTGAATAAATAGCACCATATGAATCAGGAACTTCCATTGTTTGTATTTTGACATCTCTATTCTTTAAAAAATCTTCTGTAAAACCTTTAGGAACAATCATAATATAATCAACTTTTCTAAAAAATAATGCATCTCTTAATTCATTATCATTGTTTTCTAATTCAATATATTGAGCATGACTTTGAATATATTGTTTAAACTGATTCATGAATTGAGAATCAGAGTCATTATTAATAAAAGCAATTTTTGCTTTTTCTGCTTGAAATGTTTGAGTATTGGAAGCACCACTTGTTGATGTTATCATAGCAATAGCAATAAATATAATGGTATATATGAAAATAATTGAAAAATATGATTTGGTTATTTTTAAATAATTTTTAAAGACTATCATATTGTTTTCTCCTTGAAATAAGTACTGAAATAAGAGTGAATAAAAGTCCAATCCCTAATAAAATAAACATATTCAAAAAGAAACGTTCATAGGTAGGATAATAGTAAAGTGCATATAGGGCATCTGTAATTAAATTAACAGGATTCATATAAGCAATAATAGGTGCATATTCTTGAACTAAATATTTTAAATCAATGACCATCATTCCTGCTAAAAATGAACAAAACATGGATACAGCTGTTAAAACATTAATCTTGATATTTTCACTACATTTTAAAACATTTCCAATCAGGTGACCTAATGTAATGCCAACATAACTGCCGATAGCCATCAATATCATAATATATCCTGTCTGTTCACCAAACTGAATGTTTAATCCAAAAACAAGATAACCTAATAAAACAAGCATTGCTAAATATTGACAGAGAAACGCTGCTAAAGTGCCTGTAAAAATTAACTTCAAATGTGAAGTTGGTGCAATATGAATACGTGTTCCTTGACGAGAAAGATTGGCTTCAAAGTGAGTAGAAACTTTTAATCCCCAAAATCCTCCATACATACATGTCATTCCTATCAATGTATAAAAATAAACAACTGTTAAATCTAATGAAGTCATATTTTGACTTTCAAAATAATTTTGATTGAAGTCTTGTTTTTGCTGCAACAATTGCATAAGTGATAATGTATCATGTTTTCCAATTGTTTCTAATGTATGAGCACTTTGTTGATAGGTATCGGCAACATTTTGAATGATAGTTTGGGCAATACCATTTTCTAAAAATGTTATTTTTATATCATCATCAAGAACAATGTATCCATCAATCTTTTGAGATTTTAATAAATCCTGTGCCTGATTTAAGGAAACATATTGGGTATCCAATAATTGATCATTATTATTTTTTGAAAGATCATTTAATAGCGATTGAAATTCTTTATTTTCTTTTTCAACAACAACAGCTAATTTTGCTGGTTCAAATCCTTCACTTGAAATTAATTGAGAAAATGCCAAATTGAAAAATGTTGCTAAAATCAAGGGAAATATAAAGGTCCAAAACATCATAAATCTATTTCTGAATAAGAGTTTAAGCTGATAAAAGAAAGTATGCATATTAGTCCCTCAATTCTTTTCCGGTTAATTCTAAAAACACATCATTCAATGTAGGTCTTTCACTAAATAAACTATGATATTGAATATGATGTTCCCTTAAAACATCTATCAACTTTCCTAAATTATTATCATTTCCCTGATATGAAATATGAATCACATTATCCTCTTTACAAACATCTAAAACATCTTTATTATTTTTTAATGCTATAAGCAATGACTCACTTTGATTATCTACAACCAGTGTAATTCTTTCACCTAAATGAATCATATTCTTTAATTCATCATTGGTTCCTTTGGCAATCACACGTCCTCTATCCATAATTACTATTTCATGACAGATTTGCTCAACTTCTTCCATATAATGCGTTGTATATACAATAGTGGCTCCCTGTTCATTTAAAGTCTTAATACCTTCTAAAATATGATTACGACTTTGCGGATCAACAGCGACTGTAGGTTCATCTAAAAAAATCAAGTTTGGTTTATGGGCAATCCCACAAGCAATGTTTAACCTTCGTAACAATCCGCCGCTTAATTGTTTAGGTCTAAATTTAACAAACTCATCTAATTCCACCAATTTGATAGCATCCTTTACATACTGCTTTCTTTTCACTTTATCTTTGATATATAATCCACAAAAATAATCAATATTTTCAATAACATTTAATTCTTCAAACACAGCAACATCTTGAAAAACAACACCTATCTGTGCTTTGATATCATAAGCACTCGGACTCATTTCTTGACCAAAAATACGAATACTTCCCTCATCAAAATATAATAAAGATAAAATTGTATTGATACATGTAGATTTGCCACTCCCATTAGGTCCTAACAATCCTAAAATCTCCCCTTTTTCAACTTTCAAATTAAAATGATCTAACGCAACAAGATCGCCATAGCGTTTTGTTAAATCACTAATTTCAATAACATAATCCATCATAATATTCTCCTTTTTTCAAAATCAATTCATTATAGACTCTCTTTTCTTTGCTATAATAAAGCTATTTTTCATTTTCTTTTTTCATATTCTTAATTTTTTTATTTATAATTTCTGCATCTTTTTCATTTTCATATATAGTTAAAAAGCAAACAATAACATAAATGACAGTTAAAGCTGCAAACTCAATAAAAAAACTCGTCCATGAAAAATATCCACGAAAGAAATGCTCCATTCCAAAAACGACAACCATCATAACTAAATAACTCACTATATAAAAATGTTCCTTTAAAAAATGATTAAACATTGAAAAATAGATACCAATAGAAACCATAAGACATGTAATAGCAATTTGAAAAATATCCATAACACTTAAACTATTGATATTATTTGTAAAACCTATAAAAGTATTGGCTAAAGTAACAAGTGTAAAAGATATACATGTTGTAACCAGAATCAATTTTAATTTTTTCATAATATTCCTCTTTCTATTCCAAAGGCCTGCTTGAATACTTTCATATAACTTCGACTAATAATTAATTTTTCATCATTAACTAATGTTGCTTCATATTTACCATTTAATAAAGCACGGACACATTTTAAACTTTCTAAATTCATTAAACATGATTTAGATATTCTTAAAAAACCATCCTCTTTCAATTGTTCTTCTAACATATAAAGTTTATATGGTGTTTCATAAACATCATTAAGGACATAAACAAATGTTTTTTCATCAATTGATTCAATATAAAGAATATCCGATAAAAACAATGAATAAATCACTTTATTTTTTTTACAAATCATTTTCTTTTGAGCATACTCTAATTGTTCAATGAGTTTTTGAACACTTTCATCATGCTTTTGACAGGTTATTAAAATGTCAATTTCATCACATGATGATTGTTCTTTGACTGTTATTTTCATTTCCTCACCTCTTTGCGCATTATATCATTTCCTATTTTAATTATCTATTACTCTTAGACCAAATGCATAAATCAATAGGTCAAAAGCAAAAAAGAAGCTACAATTGCTCATATGCTTCTTTTTTATACCCTATAATGATTTGATTATCTTCTATTAACAATGGTCGTTTAATCAACATCCCATTTGAAGCTAAAAGTTTGGCAGCTTCTTCTAATGTTAAATCATTTATTTTTTCTTTTAATCCTAACGAACGATAAACTTGACCAGCAGTATTAAAAAATGGTTTAATACCTTGTCCATAATTTTTAATCCATTGTTTTAGTTCTTCTTGTGTTGGTGTATCCAACACAATATCACGTTTTGTAAATGATAAATTTTTTTGTTCCAAATGTTTTAAAGCTTTTATACAAGTACTACATTTGGGATAATAGATAAATTGCATCTTTATTTTCTCCTATCTAACAACAATTGCAAATTTTTTATAATTGTAACTTTTTTTAAATGTTGATAAAGAAACCCATGATGATGTACGTTTGCCACCAGCGTCTGTATAACGTATTTGATTTGTTTCGCTATTATAACCACTGATTGTTAAACAATGTAAATTAGAATACATCTTTCCAAATGACCATTGTCGCCATTTTGGTGTTTTAAAATCATATGTAATATAAACCATAACGGGATTCCCTTTTCTAACTTCCTCAATAATATCATCCACACTATGTCCAGAAAAATCAACAACATTTCCATATTTTTTAGCCCAAGGCACCATTGCCGATGGGAAGATAGCTTCTAAAACATCAGGATCGTCAGGGCCATTAGGATTTCCAGCAAAACCTCGATAAGGATTAGATGTTGAACGCGGCATATCATCAATAAAAGCTCGTAAACCAATATTTTGACAATAGCCTTTATATTTCATAGCTTGATAAAGTGCAGCTGGATCACAGCCCCTACTTGCACCAACAGAATGATGAGAATAGACTTTAACATCTAAAATAACTTTCTTTTCCGTCATTTTCACATTAACTTCTAAAACATTCCCCTCTTCATCTTTATCGACAACAGTCTCAACCTTGTAACGATTAAGATCAGGTTTTTCAATCGTCTCTATCAAAACGTCTTCTTTGGTTTCATTCCCATTTTGATCTTTTGCTATGATTTGAATCGTTTGTTCCCCAATCTTTTTGGTATCATATTGTGATAAATCAAAAGATACATCAACGCTTGCTAAATCCCATACCTTAAAATAAGAACGCAATTGTTTTTCATCTAATTCTTCCTCTGATAAAACTTGAATATGCTTAGGTTTCATAATTGTTGGTTTGACTGTATCTTTGACAGACACATTCATTTCTTTTTTCTCACGACCATATTCAAATGAAATCACATATTCACCAACTGCTGGATAATCTTTATCTGATTCATTTTTTAATGTTGTATTGACAATGGTACTTTTTAAAATATCATTTTGTCTTTCTTCACTCAAATTATGAAAATCAAGAAAATTTTCTAATGCAAGCGTTGTTGTTTGACCATATTCTATCACCATTGTTGACTGTTTTAAAATTAAATATTCCTGAAAATACACATATGCACCTATTCCTAATCCAACAGCCACAAAACAACATAGAATAATCCCCAATGATGTTTTCTTTTTCATAAACTTTTCTCCTGTACTATCAGTATTATTGAATCATTGATAGACCTACTCGTTTTCTATTCATATCTAAATCATGAACATAAACTGTGACAATATCACCAACATTACAAATGTCTAATGGATGTTTGACCTTTTGATGTGACATTTTAGAGATATGTACAAGACCATCATTTTTTAATCCAATATCGACAAATGCACCAAAATCAACAACATTTCTCACTACACCCTGCAACTCCATACCAACTTTTAAATCATCTATCTTTAACACATCCTGACGTAAAATAGGAGCATTATATTCATCTCTTGGTGAACGATGTGGTGATACAAATGCATCTAATAGATCATCCAATAAATATGAGTCCATTTGTAAATCTGATTGAATTTGTTGACGATTTATATTCTGGATAGCTTCTTGAGCATGTTTTGTTCCAATATCATTTTTTGTTAAATGAAGATATTGTAATAATTTTGTCGCGTCATTGTAATTATCTGGATGAATACTCGTTTCATCAAAACGTTCATAACCAGATAAAATTCTTAAAAATCCTACTGCTAATTCAAATGTTTTATTTCCTAATTTATTAACGTTTTTAATTTGTTCTCGATTCGTAAATTTTCCATTCTCTTCTCTATATTTTACAATATTCTTAGCTAACGACATTGATAAACCAGAGACATATTGCAATAATGACACAGAAGCAGTATTAATATTAACCCCAACCTGATTAACAACTTTTTCAACAACAAAATCTAATTGATCAGTTAATTTTTTTTGATTCATATCATGTTGATACTGACCAACAGAAATGGCTTTTGGCTCTATTTTCACAAGTTCTGCTAAAGGATCCTGCAAACGTCTAGCAATAGAAACGGCAGAACGTTCTTCAACTTGATATGTTGGGAATTCTTCTTTAGCAATGGCACTTGCTGAATAAACACTTGCACCTGCTTCTGAAACAATAACATATTGAATATCTAAATGATTCTTTTTAATAAATTGTGCAATAAAACTTTCTGTTTCACGACTTGCTGTTCCATTGCCAATAGCGATAATTTCAATTTGATATTTTTGAATCATTGATAACAAGATTTTTTCATCTTTTGTATAATCATTTTTAGGCAAAGAAATATAGACTTTATCAATAGCTAAAACTTTCCCTGTTGGATCAATTGCTGCTAATTTACAGCCTGTTCTAAATGCTGGATCAACACCTAAAACATAACGATCTTTTAATGGTGCCTGCAGTAATAGATTTTCTAAATTGATAGAAAAAACTTTTAGTGCCTGTTCCTGTGCTTTTTCTGTTAATTCACTACGAATTTCTCTTTCTACTGATGGGAAAATTAATCTTTTAAATGCATCTTTTACACATTCTAAAATCAATTCTTTCATAGGCGATTCACGTCGTCTCATAACTCCATTAAAAATATATGTTTCAAATTTTTCTTCATCTATCTCAATAGAAACAGTCAGAACTTTTTCTTTTTCAGCACGATTAATAGCTAAGATTCTATGTGAGGCAATATATTGAACCTTTTCATGATAATCATAATACATTTGATAGACTTGTTCTTCATCAGGATTTTTCTTTTTTACAGCAGTTTTTAATATACCTGTTTTATAAATCATATCTTTGGTATATTTACGATATCGTGGTTCATCACTTATTTGTTCAGCAATGATATCTTTAGCTCCCTGAATTGCATCTTCAATCGTTAAAACTTCTTCAGATAAATATTTCTGTGCTTCTTTTTCAAGTACAAAGTCTCTTGAAAATTGCAAAATACTTAATGCAAGTGGCTCAAGTCCTTTTGCTTTAGCAATTGATGCTTTTGTTTTCTTTTTTTCTTTAAATGGTCGATAGTAATCTTCAACTTCACTTAATTTTTGAGCTTGTAGAATATTTTTTTTCAATTCTTCTGTTAAAAGACCTTTTTCATCAATTAAACGAATCACATCATTTTTTCTTTCTTGTAAGTTGACTTGATATTCATAAACTTTAGAAATCTCTCTAATCTGATCTTCGTTTAATCCCCCTGTTCTTTCTTTACGATAACGTGCAATAAATGGAACAGTTGCTCCTTCTTCTAACATATTAAGAACATTTTCAATTTGATTTTGACTAATTGACAATTCTGTTGTCATTGTTTTAATAATTTCTATATTCATCTTATCCTCCAAAATAAAAAAACATTGTATAACAATGTTGCATTTACTGGTGCAGCTGATGAGACTCGAACTCACATGGATATTATCCACTACCGCCTGAAGATAGCGTGTCTACCAGTTCCACCACAGCTGCATATTTCATTAAATGGTGCGGACGATGAGATTTGAACTCACACAGATTTACATCTACTACCCCCTCAAGATAGCGTGTCTACCATTCCACCACGTCCGCAGATTGCTTATACATTATAGCATAAATAATATCTATTAAGCAATAAGAAATAGGGCTATAACCCTATTTCTTAATTAATTCATATATTGCTTTTGCATATATTGCTGTTGCTTTGACTAAATCATCAATAGCGATTTCTTCATTATTTTGATGTATTTTATTATCAGTTCCTGGAAATTGAACACCAAACGCAACACAATTAGGCATAGATTTAGCATAAGTTCCACCACCAATGGCCTGTGGTTGATGTTCGTGGTCACCTGTAAATTCTACATAAGCATTATGCAATGACTGAACAAAATCACTCTGAGGATCAATATATAAAGCCTTACCTAACTCATGTGTTTCCACTAAACCATATTCTTTAAGATGTTTTCCAATAGACTCGCTCAATTGTTCATCTTTAACTTCATGAGGAACACGCATGTCTACAATCATATTGACATGACCATCTTTATAATTTAAAACGCCTAAATTAACAGTTAAATCACCCATCATTCCATGATATGCAATATCAAGTTTTTCACCATAGTGATCTTGATAAAAATGCTGATCAATAAAATGTACCAACTGATTTTGTGAAATACTTGCTAAATAATGACACATATACGTAGCTGCATTAATTCCTTGTTCTGGTGTAGAAGCATGTGCAGAACGACCAATTAAAACGAGTTTTGTATGATTCCCTTCTTCTTCCAAAGAACCTTTTAATCCATGTTTACTTAAATATTGCATATACGAATCTTTATATTGTTTATAATTTCCTACAATATAAACTTCACAAACTTCAGGAACAATATTAGCTCTTGTACCCGCATATATACCAATAATATTATCCTTTTCGATATGTCCAGTTATTTCAAAATTTACTCCTGCCTTTTCACCATAAACAACTGGAAATTCAGCATCTGGTGTAAATCCCATTGCAGGATATGGTTTTTTAGTAAAATAATACTTCATGCATTTAGAGCCATTTTCTTCATTGCATCCAAAAATAATACGCATCTTCATTTTTACAGGCAAATCTAATTCATGAATAATTTTAGCAGCATAATAACCTGCAATTAATGGTCCTTTATCGTCTGCAACGCCTCTTCCATAAAGTTTATCATCTTTAATCACCATTTGATAAGGATCAGTATTCCACCCCTCTTTATTGCAAGGAACTACATCTAAATGACCTAAAATACCAAAAGCCTCTGTTTCTTCACCAATATCAATATGTCCAGCATATCCATCAACATTTTCACAAATAAAACCATCTCTTTTCCCAATTGCTAACATTTCTTCTAAAGCAATTCGACACTGTTCCCCAAATGGTTGTCCATCATTTGCTGTTGACTCATCTAAAACAGATGGGATACGACATAGTCTATCAATATCATTAATCATATCTTGTTTTCTTTTATTGACTTCTTCTAAAAAATCGATCATAAAATCACCTCATTGGTTATTATATCAAACATTTCAATAAAACGATACTTTTTTATCAAAAAGTGTTATGATTATGTTAAATGGAGGATTTGAATCTATGGAAAATATCACATTTCACATTACTGTGAAGGCAATTGTCATTTATCGTCATAAAATATTGATTTTAAAAAGAATACGTCCCTCAAGTGATGGTCTAGGCTTTTGGGAACTACCTGGTGGTGGACTAGAATATGGTGAAACACCTCATGAAGCGTTAATAAGAGAATTAAAGGAAGAAACAAATTTAGATATCAAAATCATCAAGCCAGTCTATACATTTACAGCAATTCGCCCAGATTATCAAACTGTAGGAATTGGTTTTTTAACAATTCCCACAAATGATCATGTCATTATTTCACATGAACACACTGATTTTAAATTTGTGGAAATCGATGATTTAAGAAATTATTTAGATGAAAAAATTTATAATGATATCATTTTTACACTGAAAGAATATGAAAATATGAATTTGGAGGAATAGTTATGAAAAAATTATCTGAATATCCGAATATTGGTCCTGCTGTTGAAGCACAATTACACCAAGTTGGAATAGATACAATGGATCAGCTCCAAGATATTGGCAGTCAAGAAGCATGGTTAAAAATTCAATCTATTGATTCTTCGGCATGTATACATAGACTTTATTCTTTAGAAGCAGCAATTCAGGGTATCAAGAAAAAAGATTTAAGTTTAGATGACAAACAATATCTTAAAGATTTTTACAATCAACATAAACTATCAAAAAATCAGGATTAATCAAAATCCTGATTTTTTGATGCATAATAATCTTTAATTGCTGAAATAGACTTTTTCTTAAAATTCATATATAAAACTAGAAGCCCTATTGAAGTTGCAGCAAATACAACAGTTGTTCCAATAAAAATATAAGTTATCATACCCATTTCGTTTTTTTCTATACTTGGAACATATTTCTGTAATGTACCTTCAGTGCTTTCATAAGAATAAAGATTCTTTTCTCCAGCATCATTCATCAAATAAACTACTGAATAATTAGCATGTTCCTGATCTTCAAAAGTCCACCCTTCAATTTCAAGGTCCCCAATCTTAACCTTACTTCTTTTCAGTCCATCCTGTTTTTCTATATCAGATGGTATATCAATCAAAGTATAACTCTTACCATTAATTTCAATAGTCTCATATTTCCCCATAATTTTACCGTTCTCACAAATATAAAAATTTTTATTTCCAGATTCATCCATTAAATATACAAGTACTAATCCATTTGTCTCATTTTTCCATCCTGTTATTGGCGTATTTTCAAGTTCCAAGGAAGTTCCCACATATCCCTTAGGACCATCAACTTTTGAAACATCTATAAGCAAGCCTAATTTTTGATTGCCAAACTGAGTAAAAACAGTAGGCTTTTCTGTAACATTTACAGTAATCGCATATGTCTTTTTCGACCCATTTTCAGCAGTCACAACAACCTCAAATGTTTGACTTCCAATCACAATATCTTTTTTACCAATACCAGACACTTTTGCTTTTGAATCCTTTGCTTTAGCATCAATAGTTAAAGAAGTGATATCAGATGTTAAATTGATAGAATATGAAGTCTTATTAGACGAAAATGAGGGATTTAAAGTGCCTTCAGAAACAGTCAAAGATGACAATAAATTATCTGTAGAACGTGTATCTTTTTCCTTGGTACTTGTATCACTAGTTGTAGTACCTCCAGTGTTAGCAGAAGTAGAACCACCACTAGAAGTTGATCCTCCTCCGTTATTTGAAGAAGGTGCTTTAATAGAAATATTTTTACTTGTTGATTTTAAATCCGTTATTTTTTTACCTGTATTAGAATCAGCAACACTTACAGGAGACACAGTAATAGTAAATGAGCTTGAACCGGCTTTAACTGTTGTGGATTCACCAGTCCAAATTGGATTAGCTCCTTTAACTGTTGCCCCATTATTTGCAGAAACACTAAATGAACCTTCACACCCATTACCATTTACAGTTACTTTGACTTCACCTCCAGCAGATACACTTGAAGCACTAATAGAAACACTATATGAAGCAGCATAAATTTCTTGAGTATTTCCTACAATAATTCCAATACAAACAAACACTCCTAATAAAAATTGAGTAACTTTACTTTTTTTCATTAATTTATTTATCTCCTTAATTTAAAGTCTGTCTTCCTAAAACATGTAATTTAACAAGCATATAATCTGAAGCATCAATTTCTCCATCTCCATTCACATCTGCTCTTATGAGTTCATCATTAGAAAGTTTTTTTCTACCTAGTACATATAATTTAATTTGCATATAATCATCAGATTCTATTTGACCATCACCAGTGACATCACCACGCATATATGACGAAGAAATGGTCGTTCCTCTTAAATATACATCTGACGTTTTTACATAGACATAATCATTATTAATATTAAAATAACCGCTTGCATTTTTAGCTGTACGTGATGAATTCAAAACTGTATCAGATAAAATTTTATAATAATTACCAGATGTAGATAATATTGTAACTGGAAAATTATATACATCATCATTACCACTATCAGCTGCAGTAGAATCATATACTATTTTATTTGTATTTGCTTCTTGATAGAAATTCAAACTACCTTCTTTAGATATTGCTAATGTATACTTTTGATAATCTTTACCCCCTGCATTATCATTTAATAAATAACTAAATGCTGCAGCCTTTTCACCCCAATATGGATCAGAGGCATATTTAACATTAATTCCACTTCTTTTATCTCCAAGATGTGGTCCACGATAACGATAATTAGAGCCATTTAAATATCCACATGATATAGTATTATATGCAAAATAATTAAAACATTTTTCTACACTTTCAAAACGTAGTGCGGCATCAGGATTTGAATCAACCGCTCCAATACCAAATAAATTATTACGATCTTGTGAATAACTACTCAATCCCCATGCACTTTCATTGATAGAAACACCTAACATTAATGAAGCATTGATACCATATGTATTTTGATTATTTAATAAAGCCTGCCCTTGATTTTTAAGTTTTGATTCTGTATTATTTCCTTTTTTATCAGTAATTAATTTATTCATATCAGATGCAGAAAAATGAGTTGAAGATCGAAATGAAAGATATTGATAATAATTATAATATGGCTTAGTAGCATTAATTGCGTGAGCATAGTAATCTATTCCAGTACGATAATCATCGATCAACTTAGTATAACTATTATAAAAATAATGTCCGTCATAACTATAATATTTTGTTCCATCTTTTAAATAATCAGGAGTATATCCAACTTGAGTTGAATATAGTGTTGGAGTACTATTATATGATCCTGAATAGTAGTAATGATAAAATTTTCCGTTTTTCCCCATATAGTAACTAACCTTAGAATTTGAATTATATTCACTAACGCTAACATTATCAGCAGGTATATCCATTATAACACCAGCTTGTTTAACACGAATTGTTTTTTTATCGCTGCTTGTTGATATATAAGCAGCGTCATTGGCTGATGTTCCATGTGTATATCCATTTCTAGGATTTTTACTTCCATCATATTCTTTGTAGGAAGTATATCCTATAATTCTTGCTACACCATAAGAAATATCTTTTGTATCAGCAATTGTTTCAATTTCATATTCAGCCTTAGTTCGATACATACGATATTTATTAATATTTTTTTCAGCTTCTTCATATGTATCATATGTATTAATTGCATATGAATCTTCACTATCAGATTTTACAATTACATAATTGTTAGAATTGATTGTTTTAGGTATATCTTCATCGTATTCCTTAAAAACAACATTTCCATTTTCATCAATAACAGTATAATATTGATTCTGTTCTGGTCCATCGTTTTGAGATGAATTTACCTTTTCACCTGTTGCATTTATATTTAAAATTGTTCCTGCAATTGTCAATGATATAGTTAAAATACTAAAATATGTTATCTTTTTTATTTTCATCAAAGCACCTCCAATAATCACATTATCATCACATCATATTATACTATATTTAGACATTGCATGCAATGAAACGATTTAATTTTTAAATCATCTAGATAAATTTCTATCACATAATTCACATATTAAAAGATAGGTCTCCCTATCTTTCTTTTAGTTCCTCCAAATCGTATGGTGTTTCCTGATATACATAATAATTCAACCAATTAGCAAAAATCAAATATGCATGCGAACGCCATTTCACTTGAATTTCCTGATCAATATCATCATTAAGATAATAGTTTTTTGGCATTTCACTTTGAATATCTGGATTAGCCAAATCACGCTTATACTCTTTATCTAATGTATCTGGATCATACTCTGGATGTCCAGTAATAAAGAAACGTGAACCATCTTTTGACGCAACAATATATACTCCAGCCTCTTCTGACTCGGCCAAAATATCCAAATCATCAATTTTTTCTATATCTTCTTTAGATACTGTTGTATAACGTGAATGTGGCGCATAAAATTGATAATCAAATCCCCTTAATATTTTTCTTTGCATTTTATTAACATTTGTATGATGTAAATAAACACCAGTCAATTTATGAGGTAATAAATGTTTAGAAACCCCATAAAAATAATGTAAAGCTGCCTGTGCTGCCCAACAGATAAAAAAGCTACTAAAAACATGTGTCTTTGACCATTCTAATAAAGCTGTTAATTCATCCCAATAATCAACTTCTTCAAAAGGAAGTTTTTCTACTGGAGCACCAGTTATAATCAATCCATCATAACGATTTTCTTTGATTTCATCAAATGTCTTATAAAATGCTAACAAATGTTCTTTAGACACATTTTTAGAATCATGACTAGCCATATGAATCCAATCAACTTCAATCTGTAGTGGAGAATTGGACAACAATCTTAATAATTGTGTTTCAGTCACAATTTTTGTTGGCATAATATTTAATATTAATAATTTTAATGGTCTAATCTTTTGGGTCGTTGCTCGTGTTTCATTCATAATGAAGATATTTTCATCTTTTAATATTTTAGATGCTGGTAAATTATCTGGTATTTTAATTGGCATCATAACACCTCATTTCATTGTTATATATTTTAACATAGATTATCATAGACTTGAACATTTATTTCATATAAAATAAAGAAAAAGAGGAGGCTTTAAGTTATGAAAGAAGAATTACTTTTACAATATATGGATCAATGTTTAAATGTCTATAGTCAAGACGATTTACAGAACTGTTCTTATGATTATATTGTTGTTTTTAAAGATTTAGAAAAAAGTTATGTTAAAAACAATATACTTTTTACTTTTTATCAGGATATATTTGATAAACATTATTTAAAATATCCAATTCCTGCAATTCGTAAACCTAAAAAATTACTTACATTTCATGATGGTATTGAAATATTAAAAAACATAAATTATGGAGCACTTGTAATTAATAGTCAAATTCCTTATTGTGTTCATCTTAATCATTTTGTAGTTGATAACCATCTCTATTTTCATTGTAGTCGTCAAGGATACAAATTAAATGGTTTAAATCAACTCGCTAGTTATACAGTTGTAAAAGATTTAGGTATTAACAAAGAAGCATTTACAAATAATCATGAAAGTGTCTGTATCTATGGAATATTAAAAGAAGTTAAAGAACATAAAAAAGCATTATTAGATGCTTTTTTAAAGAGATATACACCTGGTTTAACAAAAGATTTAAATGATAATGTTGTTAATAATACTATGATTTTAGAGTTATCTATTATTCATATGAGTGTCAAAAGACATTATCATTAAAACGAAATTAATTCATTAAAAACTTGAATAATAAAAGCATCACTCATTCCTGCCAAATAATCTAAAATACTTTTTTCTAACGCTTGAGAATCATGAATAAAGTCATAAACAACTTTATTTGTGTATTCTTTTTTTCTTGCATTATTTTCAAATAATGCATATTTTTCTAACCATGTTATATAATGATTAATTAACTTTGGATATTGTGATTGATCTTTTTGTAAAGCCAAAAGCATATTTGATTCTTTTCCATAATCATAGAGAAAATCAAAGAGTGAATGAAGTATTAATGAAACATATTTGTCATGAATTTGCACTCTTTTAATCAAATATATATTTTGATAATTAAATTTCATTATAACTTTCATTTTTTCAAATGCTTCATCTGATAAACCTATCCCCTTTTCAACACAAGAATTATCAATAACATCATGTATAAAATAATTCACAATAGTACCATTATTAATCGCATGAAATTGATATTCTCCTAGTTTATTAAGGTGTTCTTTCAGTTCATCTACTTTTTCCTGTTGCAAAACATTTAAACGCAATGCATCTTCAATATCTCTAGCAAGATATGCTATTTTATCAGCCATTTTCACTACACATGCCTCATATGTCCATGGATTATATTCACCAGCATAATGATAATCATGAAGATCAATGACTTTATTTCTTTTTTGGATATATTTTTGATTCATTTCACCACAGTGAGAAATTATTCCATCACGAACAGCATATGTTAAATTTAAATTATGTTGATAATGATTATTATCTTCCAACAATTCAATATCGTCTACAAAATGCAAACTGTTCTTTTCATGCCAAAATTTTTCTAAACCATGTTCTTTAGCAATTGCTGTTAAAATTGTTTCTCCACCATGTCCAAAAGGTGCATGTCCTAAATCATGCCCAACTGCAATTGCTTTTGTTAATTCAGTATTTAAACCTAATTCATAAGCAATTGTATGCGCAACTGATTCTACCAAATTAACATGTTCACTTCTTGTACAAACATGATCATCTTCAACAGCAAAAAAAACTTGTGTCTTATGTTTTAAACGACGATATGCCTGTGAAAAAATAATTCTTGTATAATCACGTCCAAATTCACTTCTCAAATCATGACGTCTTTGATATAAATTTTCTTCTCTTAAAATTGCTACTGCATATTGAGGATGATTCTCATTCATAGCAAAATCTTTAAATTTTTGATTTTTCATTTTATTCACCCCTTAACTGTATGGTATACTAAAAAAGAGGTGAAAGCAATGAATAAACTATTATTTTGTGACCAACTCTATGCTTTGATTAAAGATGAACCAAATCAAATAGCTAATTTATCAAATATTTCAGCTTTTTTAAATCAAAGTTTTGACAACATAAATTGGGTTGGGTTTTATTTAATGGAAGGTAAAGAACTTGTACTTGGCCCATTTCAAGGTAAGGTAGCCTGTGTAAGAATACCATTGGGACGAGGTGTATGTGGTACTGCAGCATATCGTAAAGAAGTTATACGTGTTGCTGATGTTCATCAATTTTGTGGGCATATTGCCTGTGACAGTGAAAGTCGCAGTGAAATTGTTTTACCTTTAATCGTTAATAATGAAGTTATTGGTGTGTTAGATATTGACTCTCCTTCTTACAATCGTTTTTCAGGTAAAGATGAAAAAATATTGAGAGAAGCAGTCAAAATCATTGAAGAATGTGTATTTCAAAGAACCGATGAATAAAAAAAAGCGTACAAACAGTACGCATTTTTTATGTTTATTTTGTAGCAGCTTCAACTAAAGCAACAACTTCTTCCATTGTTCCACAGTTAATAGCTTTATTAGCTAATTCAGCCATTTCAGCTTGAGAAAGACTTCTAATGAACTTTCTTTGAGCTAAAATTGATGTAGCAGACATTGAGAACTCATCAAGTCCTAATCCTAATAATAATGGAGCAGCTAATGGTTCACCAGCCATTTCACCACACATACCAGCCCATTTTCCTTCTTTATGTGCAGAATCAATTACATGTTTAACCAATCTTAAAATAGATGGATTAAATGGTTGATATAAGTATGAAACTCCTGAAGACATTCTATCAGCAGCAAATGTATATTGAATTAAATCATTTGTTCCAATTGAGAAGAAATCAACTTCCTTAGCAAATTGATCTGCTAAAACAGCAGCAGCAGGGATTTCAATCATAATACCAACTTGAATACTATCAGATACAGCAATTCCTTCAGCAATCAATTTTTCTTTTTCTTCTAATAAAATTCCTTTTGCTTTTCTAAATTCACTTAAAGCAGCAATCATTGGGAACATAATTCTTAAATCACCATGTACAGAAGCTCTAAGTAATGCTCTTAATTGAGTTCTAAAGATATCTTCTCTTTGGAAACATAAACGTATTGCACGGACACCTAAGAATGGATTCATTTCTTTAGGTAAATCAATTGCTTCAATTTCCTTATCTCCACCAATATCTAAAGTTCTCACAACAACTGGTTTACCAGCCATACCTTCTAAAATTTCTTTATAAACTTCATATTGTTTATCTTCACTTGGTAATTCAGCAGATTCCATATATAAGAACTCAGTTCTAAATAATCCTACACCTTCTCCACCATTTTCTTTAACACCTTCAAGGTCTTTAGGTGATCCAATATTAGCTACTAATTCTACATGATGTCCATCTGTAGAAACAGTTTTTTCATTAACCATTTTCTTTAATTCTTCACGATAAGCTTTATACTCATCACGTTTTGTAACATATTCTTTAATTGTTGCTTCATCAGGATTAATCATTACTACACCTTCAATACCATCTAAAGCAATCATATCACCATCTTTAACTTCTTCTGTAATTGTTTTACATGCAACTACTGCTGGGATTTCTAAGCTTCTTGCCATAATAGCTGAATGTGAAGTTCTACCTCCAATATTTGTTGCAAATCCTCTAACTAAATTTTTATTTAATTGAGCTGTATCAGAAGGTGTTAAATCATCAGCGATAATTACAACTTCTTCATCAATTAATGCTGGGTTAGGCAATGGTTTTCCTAATAAATTAGCTAATAAACGACGAGATACATCCTTAATATCAGCAGCTCTTTCTCTAAAATATTCATCACCCATTGATTCAAACATTGAAATAAACATTGCTGCAACTTCATCTAATGCAGCAGCCGCATTACATTTTTCATTTCTAATCTTATCTTCAACTTGTGTTTTTAATTCTGGGTCAGATAGCACAAGAGCATGTGCATCAAAAACTGCTGCTTCTTCAGCAGAAAGATTTTGAGAAGCTGCTTCTTTAATTGATTCCAATTCTTTTGCAGTGCGCTCCATCGCATCTCCATAAGTTTTAATCTCGTTTTCTACATCTTCAACAGTCACTTTTTCAACTGTTAAATCTGGCATAACTAATTTGTATGCTTTTGCAATAGCGATACCATTAGATGCCGCAATACCTTTTATCATTGTCATTTTGACCTACCTCCATATAGGTTTATTTTACCTCATTTTAGCCATGAAATAAAGAGTTAGTTGAGATATTTGCTAAAAAATAAAATTTTCACAATTTGAAAATTAATCTTTTATTTCGTCTATCTTTAGTATATAATGAACATAGATATAGGAGGGACACAAATGAAAGTTATTATTGTAAAAGATTATGAAGAAGCAAGTCAAAAAGCTTGTGAAATTATGCTAGACGTTGTAAAAAACAACCCAAAAGCAAATTTAGGTTTAGCAACTGGTTCTACGCCAATTAGAATGTATGAATTGATGAGAGAAGATCATAAGAAAAACGGGACTTCTTATAAAGATATCAAATCATTCAACTTAGACGAATATTTTGGATTAGATCAATCTCATCCACAAAGTTACCATTACTTTATGTGCCATAACTTATTCGATGAATTAGATATTGATATGAATAATGTTCATGTACCTAAAGGAAAAGGTAATATTGATGAAGAATGTGATGCTTATAACAAATTATTAGAAGAAAATCCAATTGATATTCAATTATTAGGAATTGGTTCTAATGGTCATATTGGATTTAATGAACCTGGAACATCTTTTGATTCAGTTACTCATAAAGTTGATTTAAAACAATCTACAATTGAAGATAATGCTCGTTTATTCTTTAATGGAAAAATTGAAGATGTACCTACTCAAGCAGTAAGTATGGGAATTGCAAATATCATGCAAGCAAAAAAAGTCTTATTAATTGCATGTGGTGAAGGAAAAGCAAAAGCTATTTATGGAACTGTTGAGGGTCCTAAAACAACTGATATTCCAGCGAGTGCACTTCAAGATCATCCTGATTGTATTATTATTGCTGATGAAGCTGCTGCACAATTACTTACAAAAAAATAAAATCAATTTTAAAAGCTATAATACATATGATTATAGCTTTTTTAGTTTATTTCATTTTCAATAAGTTTCAAAAGAGTATTTGAAAATGAAATCATCAATATAATATATGAAAACTATGATCATGAGGTCATAGTTTTTTTAGTTATCCACATTTCTGCAAAGAAAAAAGGGAGAGACTGACGTCCCTCCCGGATTGAACCGGCAGCCTGCTATTGTCGCACTTGCGCACTATCTTCGCCGCTGTGATGCTTAACTTCTGTGTTCGGTATGGGTACAGGTGTCTCCATCACCCTATCGCCACCGGATCTCTTTCCTTCTCCTGAATGCACGAGCACTCAAAACTGAACAGCTCTCTAGCTTCTTTCTCCTTGAACCCTTCTTCTAGGCTAAGCCCTCGACCGATTAGTATCATTCAGCTCAGCATATCGCTATGCTTGCACCTATGACCTATCTACCTCTTCGTCTTAGAGGGGTCTTACTTCGCTTTGAATGGGAAGTCTCATCTTGGAGGGGGCTTCACACTTAGATGCCTTCAGCGTTTATCCCTTCCAGACTTAGCTACCCAGCTGTGCCACTGGCGTGACAACTGGTGCACCATTGGTCTGTCCACCCCGGTCCTCTCGTACTGAGGGCAGCTCTCCTCAAACTTCCTACGCCCACGACAGATAGGGACCGAACTGTCTCACGACGTTCTGAACCCAGCTCGCGTACCGCTTTAATGGGCGAACAGCCCAACCCTTGGAACCGACTTCAGCTCCAGGATGCGATGAGCCGACATCGAGGTGCCAAACCTCCCCGTCGATGTGAACTCTTGGGGGAGATCAGCCTGTTATCCCCAGGGTAGCTTTTATCCGTTGAGCGACGGCCCTTCCATTCGGCACCGCCGGATCACTAAGCCCGACTTTCGTCCCTGCTCGACTTGTTGGTCTCGCAGTCAAACACCCTTTTGCCTTTGCACTCTGCGCATGGTTTCCATCCATGCTGAGGGTATCTTTGGGCGCCTCCGTTACTCTTTGGGAGGCGACCGCCCCAGTCAAACTGCCCACCTGACACTGTCCCGTCATCGGCTTCACGATGTCCGGTTAGAACCTCAATGCATCAAGGGTAGTATCCCAACGGCGACTCCTCGAATACTGGCGTATCCGTCTCTCAGTCTCCTACCTATCCTGTACATCATGCATCAAGATCCAATATCAAGCTACAGTAAAGCTCCATGGGGTCTTTCCGTCTAGTCGCGGGTAACCTGCATCTTCACAGGTACTAAGACTTCACCGAGTCTACAGCTGAGACAGCGCCCAAATCGTTACGCCTTTCGTGCGGGTCAGAACTTACCTGACAAGGAATTTCGCTACCTTAGGACCGTTATAGTTACGGCCGCCGTTTACTGGGGCTTCAATTCATTGCTTCTCCTTGCGGATGACAACTCCTCTTAACCTTCCAGCACCGGGCAGGCGTCACCCCCTATACTTCGACTTGCGTCTTGGCAGAGAGCTGTGTTTTTGGTAAACAGTCGCTTGGGCCGTTTTACTGCGGCTCAGCTTTCACTGAGCACTCCTTATCCCGAAGTTACGGAGTCATTTTGCAGAGTTCCTTAGCTATAGTTCTCTCGCTCACCTTAGGATTCTCTCCTCACCCATGTGTGTCCATTTTCGGTACGGGCTGACAAAGAGTTTATTGCTAGAAGCTTTTCTTGGAAGCTTGCTTTGGCGACTTCTGTACTTATCGTAATGTTCCATACGCTTCACGCCTTCGGGTTTCAACATCCGGATTTGCCTGGATGTCCCCTACCTCGCTTGCACCAGCTATTCCAGCAGCTGGATCGCCTAGCCTTCTCCGTCACTCCATTGCCTCTTCGCCAGGTACGGGAATCTCCACCCGTTATCCATCGACTACGCCTCTCGGCCTCGCCTTAGGCCCCGACTTACCCAGAGCGGACGAACCTTCCTCTGGAAACCTTGGGTTTTCGGTGCGTGGGATTCTCACCCACGTTCCGCTACTCACACCGGCATTCTCTCTTCCTGACGCTCCACATGTCCTTGCGATCATGCTTCCTCGCTGTCAGGAACGCTCCCCTACCACTTATACTTCGTATAAATCCATAGCTTCGGTATTATGCTTAGCCCCGGTAAATTTTCGGCGCAGAGTCATTCGACTAGTGAGCTGTTACGCACTCTTTAAAGGATGGCTGCTTCTGAGCCAACCTCCTAGTTGTCTGGACATCTCCACATCCTTTTCCACTTAGCATATATTTTGGGACCTTAGCTGATGGTCTGGGCTGTTTCCCTCTTGACTACGGACCTTATCACCCGCAGTCTGACTGCCGCATATGTCTTCATGACATTCGGAGTTTGATTATGCTCAGTACCTCGGGATGAGGCCATCACATATTCAGTGCTCTACCTTCATGACACTTCCTGCGACGCTAGCCCTAAAGCTATTTCGGGGAGAACCAGCTATCTCCGAGTTCGTTTGGAATTTCACCCCTAGCCACAATTCATCCGCCAACGTTTCAACGGGGGTCGGTTCGGTCCTCCATCGGGTTTTACCCCAACTTCAACCTGATCATGGCTAGATCACTCGGTTTCGGGTCTATGACATGCAACTTCCGCCCTTTTCAGACTCGCTTTCGCTTCGGCTCCGCATCTCCTGCTTAACCTCGCTCCATATCATAACTCGCCGGCTCATTCTACAAAAGGCACGCCATCACCCTTTAACGGGCTCTGACTTCTTGTAAGCATATGGTTTCAGGTTCTCTTTCACTCCCCTCCCGGGGTTCTTTTCACCTTTCCCTCACGGTACTGGTTCACTATCGGTCACTAGGGAGTATTTAGCCTTTCGAGATGGTCCTCGATAATTCCGTCAGGATTCCACGTGCCCCGACGTACTCAGGGTCTGTCTCGTCTCACTCCCACAATTTCGGATACGGGAGTTTCACCCTCTTCGCTGCGCCTTCCCCTGCGCTTCTCCTATCATGCTCGCTCAACTTTGCTGACACCCCTATAACCCCATCGCTATGATGGTTTGGGCTCCTCCGCTTTCGCTCGCCGCTACTTACGGAATCGTTCTTACTTTCTTCTCCTGCAGGTACTGAGATGTTTCAGTTCCCTGCGTCTTGCCTCATGCATCTATATATTCAATGCATGATGACACACCTCTCGATGTGCCGGGTTCCCCCATTCGGACATCAGCGGGTCTTAGCCTGCTTACTGCTCGCCGCCGCGTTTCGCCGTTTGCTGCGTCCTTCTTCGCCTCCTAGTGCCTAGGCATCCGCCATACGCTCTTTCTTGCTTAACCTAAAGTGTTCAAGTTCTTTTTCTTGTTTTCTCTTTTGTTTATCTTAGTTTTTTGCAACTAGATGAATCGACCTTCAATCTCTTTCCTGATCTCGTTTCTTCTTCATCTATCTTCTTTTCTGTTGTAAAAAGTTTTTGCTAGTTTGCTATTCAGTTTTCAATGTTCCTGCCTTGAATGCACGCAACGCACATTCAAAACTAAACAGATCTCCACGTCTTCTCTTCTCCCTAGAAAGGAGGTGATCCATCCCCACGTTCCCGTAGGGATACCTTGTTACGACTTCACCCCAATCATCAGTCCCACCTTAGACAGCTCCTTCCTTGCGGTTAGGCCACCGGCTTCGGGTGTTACCAACTCTCATGGTGTGACGGGCGGTGTGTACAAGGCCCGAGAACGTATTCACCGCGACATTCTGATTCGCGATTACTAGCGATTCCAGCTTCGTGCAGTCGAGTTGCAGACTGCAGTCCGAACTGAGAACGGGTTTATGGGTTTCGCTCCACCTCGCGGTCTCGCTTCCCTCTGATCCGTCCATTGTAGCACGTGTGTAGCCCAGGTCATAAGGGGCATGATGATTTGACGTCATCCCCGCCTTCCTCCTCCTTGCAGAGGCAGTCTCGCCAGAGTCCCCAACTTAATGATGGTAACTGGCAACAGGGGTTGCGCTCGTTGCGGGACTTAACCCAACATCTCACGACACGAGCTGACGACAACCATGCACCACCTGTATCCGATATAGCTATTTCCTCATCTCTGAGGCTTTTATCGGTATGTCAAGACCTGGTAAGGTTCTTCGCGTTGCTTCGAATTAAACCACATGCTCCACCGCTTGTGCGGGCCCCCGTCAATTCCTTTGAGTTTCATTCTTGCGAACGTACTACTCAGGCGGAGTACTTATTGCGTTAACTGCAGCACTGAGGTCTGACCCCCAACACTTAGTACTCATCGTTTACGGCGTGGACTACTAGGGTATCTAATCCTATTTGCTCCCCACGCTTTCGGGACTGAGCGTCAGTTGCAGCCCAGATCGTCGCCTTCGCCACTGGTGTTCCTCCATATATCTACGCATTTCACCGCTACACATGGAATTCCACGATCCTCTGCTGCTCTCTAGCTATTTGGTTTCCACGGCTTACCGAAGTTTAGCTTCGGGCTTTCACCGCAGACCTCTATTGCCGCCTGCTCCCTCTTTACGCCCAATGATTCCGGATAACGCTCGCCACCTACGTATTACCGCGGCTGCTGGCACGTAGTTAGCCGTGGCTTCCTCATAAAGTACCGTCACTCATATGTCATTCCCTACATATGCCGTTCTTCCTTTATAACAGAGGTTTACATACCGAAGTACTTCCTCCCTCACGCGGCGTTGCTCGGTCAGGCTTTCGCCCATTGCCGAAAATTCCCTACTGCTGCCTCCCGTAGGAGTCTGGGCCGTGTCTCAGTCCCAGTGTGGCCGTCCACCCTCTCAGGTCGGCTACGCATCGTCGCCTTGGTGAGCCTCTACCTCACCAACTAGCTAATGCGCCATAAGTCCATCCTTCTGCTATCCCGTGGGATATTTAACAGTGAGGTCATGCGACCCCTCTGCCTATGCGGTCTTAGCTGCCGTTTCCAGCAGTTATCCCCCTCACAAGGCCAGGTTACTTATGTATTACTCACCCGTTCGCCACTCACTGATTAATCAGTGCGTTCGACTTGCATGTATTAGGCACGCCGCCAGCGTTCATCCTGAGCCAGGATCAAACTCTCCATTGTCTATCTCCTAAACAATTTCTTGTTCTCTTGACTCTCTTTGTTTC
>NZ_LN852694.1:0-191034 GCF_001244545.1 Candidatus Stoquefichus sp. SB1
TCCGTTTTTCATTCTTGGATAAGGTATGGATTTATCTTGATTTTAAACTTTTCTAGGGTATTTGAGTGTAACTTTATGAGCGGGTATCTCATGAAGCTGATTTAGCTCAAATACTTTTTTATTGAGTAATGACATTGTACTTTCATATGGTGAATGAAAGCCTAACATTTTTCTGGGATAATTGTTTACCTGATTTGATATCTTTATGATATCTGAATGCATATATGGATTAAAACTTATACCCTGAGGAATGCATTCTCTAAAGTGTTCATGATTCTTTTCACATTTTCCTTTCTGGTCACTTCTTCCTGGATTGCAGTAAAAAACATGTGTAAGTGTTTCGCCAGTCTGAGAATCTGCTTCAATTGATAACGGATCTGAAAATTCCTTTCCGTTATCTGTAAGCAGACATTCAAATATTTCCTTGAAGAGATCACTTCCCAGATGCTTTTTGATTCTTTCAAAAACTCTATTCACTTCATCTGCACAGTTTGATCTTAGTTTGAAAAACAACTGAAGATTTGTTTTTGTATAGAGAAGAGATAAGACTGTATTTTCGCCTTCTCCCTTTTTACCTATTAAAGTATCCATTTGCCAAATATTTACTCCAGGATTTTCAAGTAGATATTGAGTAAAGTCATCAAATCGTCTATTATTTAAATAATCATAGTTTAATGGCTTCGCTTTTGGCTTTATTGTATACCTTTGGTGATATCTGACTTTACGTTTCAGATCGATGTTCTTGACTTCCAATAAGTTAAGATCAATGTAATGATAGACAGTACTGGGAGCAATATGAAGATGATTTGTTTCTATGATGACTTCAATGGCTATTCCTCGTTTCACACCATCACTGATAATCTTATCAAGCTGCTTCATTTGAACTGCATTTAATTGAGGACCTTTTTTGTGTTCTGAAACATTAAATTCATATTCAGTTTGAGCAGTAGAAGCCTTATAGAATACCTTTGGTAAAGGGCATTCCTTGATTTTATCACAGCCATTGCATACATATGGGAAACGTTTCATTGTTTTGCATTCAGGAAGTTCCTGGAAATCACAGCAGAGAGTAGAACATTTAGCATAGCTGCAGTATTTGCATAAACCAGATTCACAGTTATTACAGAGTCTTGATTTTTTACAGACAATCTGCAAACCACATTTGTTTTTTGCATTCTGTCTAACGGAGAGTTGCCTGTGGTTGACAATTTCTTTTTTGATGCCTCTTGGATCCTTATGAAGTTCTGAAGCAATATTGCAAAGCTTAACGGATTCATTTAAAAGAGTTTCAATGTGTTGCCTTTGTTTATAAGTTAAATGATGAATTGAATTACTTTTAACCATCGTTAATGACTCCTTTCATACAGAAGTAATCCATACCTATACATACATTATAGTAAAAAAAGATGAAATAACAAAAAAACGGAACTTTAATAAAAAGAAATACTTAAAACGGACTTTTCAAAAAAATTTGAGGTTAAATAAAAAAATTAAATAAAAATGCAAAAAGTGCTTGATTTATCATTGTTTTTAGT
The DNA here is from genome assembly GCF_001244545.1 of Candidatus Stoquefichus sp. SB1. Classification (NCBI taxonomy): domain Bacteria; kingdom Bacillati; phylum Bacillota; class Erysipelotrichia; order Erysipelotrichales; family Erysipelotrichaceae; genus Candidatus Stoquefichus; species Candidatus Stoquefichus sp. SB1. Next base: position 1,536 of record NZ_LN852694.1, read on the forward strand.
GTAAAATTCACTTGTTGTGAAATGCGAAGAAGTGCGAGGTTGCTGAAACGCTGATAGCCGTTGTCATGAGCGGAAGGGCAGTTTCAGGTAATTCGTGCAGAGCAGCCAATTTAATTGGCAAACAGAAGGAGGAATAATTCATGGCAAACAACAAAATTAGAATCAGATTGAAATCATTTGATCACAAAATCTTAGATGCTTCTGCAGAAAAGATTGTAGCAGCTGCTAAAAAATCAGGTGCTCAAGTAGTTGGTCCTGTACCACTACCAACAGAAAAAGAAATTTATACTATCTTAAGAGCAGTTCATAAGTATAAAGATTCTCGTGAACAATTTGAAATCAGAACTCACAAACGTCTAATTGACATTGTGAATCCTACACCAGAAACAGTTGATGTATTAACTCGTTTAGAATTACCAAGTGGTGTGGATATTGAAATTAAATTATAAGGAAAGGTTAAGGTGTAACTCATGAAAGGAATCTTAGGTCGTAAGATTGGAATGACTCAAGTTTTCACTACTGATGGAAAGTTAATCCCAGTTACAGTTGTAGAAGCAACTCCAAACGTTGTATTACAAAAGAAAACAATTGCTACTGATGGATATGATGCAATCCAAGTTGGTTTTGAAGATAAGAGAGAAAAATTAGCAACTAAAGCTCATAAAGGACATGTTGCAAAAGCTGAAACAGCTCCTAAGCGCTTCATTAAAGAATTTCGTTATGACGAAATGATGAGTTATGAAGTTGGTCAAGAAATTAAAGTTGATAGCTTTGTAGCTGGTGAAGTTGTAGATGTAACTGGAACTAGCAAAGGTAAAGGTTATCAAGGTGTTATAAAAAGACATGGACATAGTATTGGTCCTAAAGGACATGGTTCTGGTGCTCATAGAATCGTTGGTTCAATGGGTCCTATCGCTCCTAACAGAATCGCTCCAGGTAAGAAGTTACCAGGACAAATGGGGAACGTAACAAGAACAGTTCAAAATTTAGAGATCATTGCTGTTGATGTAGAAAACAATGTATTATTAATCAGTGGATCAATCCCTGGTCCTAAAAAAGGATTAGTAGTTGTGAAAACTGCTATTAAAGCAAATGGTAAGGTTAACCCTGCTGAAGATTTAATTATCTATGAAGAAGAAATCGTTGAAAGCCCAGTAGTAGAAGAAACTACTGAAGCAGCTGATACAGCTGCTGCTGAATAATGAAGCGAAAGGAGGAACACTAATGTTAAAAGTTGCAGTATATAACCAAGAAGGAAAAAAAGTTAAAGATACAGAATTAAATGAATCTGTATTCGGTATTGAACCAAACAATCAAGCAATCTTTGATATGGTCTTACTACAAAGAGCTTCATGGAGACAAGGGACTCATAAAGTGAAAAACCGTACTGAAGTCAAAGGTGGAGGTAAGAAACCTTGGAGACAAAAAGGTACTGGTAGAGCTAGACAAGGATCTATCCGTGCTCCACAATGGAGAGGTGGAGGAGTTGTATTTGGACCTACACCAGATAGAAACTATAAGTTAAAAATGAACAGAAAAGTAAGACGTTTAGCATTAAAATCTGCTTTAAGTCAAAAAGTTATCGATAACGAATTAACTGTATTAGATAATATCGTTTTAGATGCTCCAAAGACTAAAGATATGGTAAAAGTTTTAGAAAACTTAGAAGCAAACAGAAAAACATTAATCGTTATGGACGAAATCAATGAAAACGTTGCTTTATCTGCTAGAAATATTCCAGGAGTTAAAGTTATCGAATCAAAAGGACTTAACGTATATGATATCTTAGATAGCACTAAGTTAGTAATGACTGAAGAAGCTATCAAAGCTGTTGAGGAGGTATTGGCATAATGGCACATATTACAGATGTTTTAAAGAAACCAGTACTTACTGAAAAATCTTTATTGTTACAACAAAACGAAAACAAATATACATTTGATGTAGAATTAACTGCTAATAAAATTGAAATAAAACAAGCAGTTGAAAAAATGTTTGATGTAAAAGTTGAAAGTGTCAACATTATGAATGTAAGACCTAAAACAAAAAGAATGGGTAGATACGTTGGTAAAACAAACAAAAGAAAAAAAGCTATTGTTAAATTAAAAGAAGGATATGAAATCAACTTATTCGGTGAAGAATAAGATTTCAAACTATTGGAATGATCTCCATTCCAGATAAGTAAAATAAGGAGGAACTAAGATGGCTATTAAAGTATATAAGCCTACGACAAACGGTCGTCGTAATATGACAGCTTTGACTTATGAAGAAATTACAGCTACTAAGCCAGAGAAATCATTAACAATCCGTTTATCTAAAAAAGGTGGACGTAATAACCAAGGTGTTATCACTACTCGTCATCACGGTGGTGGACATAAACGTTTATATCGTATTATTGATTTCAAACGTAATAAAGATGATGTTGTTGGAAAAGTTGCAACAATTGAATATGATCCTAATAGATCAGCAAACATCGCATTAATTCATTATGCAGATGGTGAAAAAAGATATATTCTTGCTCCTAAAGGATTAGAAGTAGGAATGACAATTGTATCAGGAGAAAATGCTGATATTATTGTTGGTAACTGTTTACCAATGGGAAATATGCCTGAAGGTACAGTTATTCATAACCTTGAAATGCAACCAGGTAAAGGTGGACAAATCGCAAGATCTGCTGGTGTGTCTGCACAAATCTTAGGTAAAGAAGGAAAATATGTCACTGTAAGATTAGCTTCTGGAGAAGTAAGAAAATTCTTAGCTGTTTGTAGAGCAACAGTTGGTGTTGTTGGAAACGAAGACTATGGATTGGTTAACTATGGTAAAGCTGGTCGTAACAGATGGAGAGGTATTAGACCTACAGTTCGTGGTTCTGTAATGAACCCTAATGATCACCCTCATGGTGGTGGTGAAGGTAGAACTTCAATTGGTCGTAAAGCTCCAATGACTCCTTGGGGTAAAAAAGCTCTTGGAGTTAAGACAAGAAATTCAAAGAAAGCTTCAAATAAAATGATCGTGCGTCGTCGTAACGGTAAATAAGAAGGAGGGTTATAGAATATGGCAAGAAGTTTAAAAAAAGGTCCATTCGTGGATGAACACTTAATGAAAAAAGTTGAAGCATTAAATGCTGCAAGTAAAAAAGAAGTCATTAAAACATGGTCAAGACGTTCTACAATCTTCCCACAATTTATTGAACATACGTTCGCAGTATATAACGGAAGAGAACATATCCCAGTTTATGTAACTGAAGATATGGTAGGTCATAAATTAGGAGAATTTGCTCCTACAAGAACTTATCATGGTCATGATGCTGATGATAAAAAGTCAGGTAAATAGAAAGAGAGGAGAGAAATAACATGGAAGCAAGAGCACAAGCTAAAATGATTCGTGTTTCGCCTCAAAAAGCTAGATTAGTCGTTGACTTAGTAAGAGGTAAGAATGTGAAAGAAGCACTTGGTATCTTAGAATACGTAAATAAGAGTGCAACACCTGCAATCATTAAAGTCGTTAAATCTGCTGCACAGAACGCTGTTTTCAATGAAGGTGCAGAAGAAGAAAAATTATTCATTAAAGAAATTTTTGTAGACGAAGGTCCTACATTAAAGAGATTCCGCGCTAGAGCTAAAGGTAGCGGTACTCAAATTTTAAAAAGAACAAGCCACATTACATGTGTGGTTGCTGAAAGATAGGAGGGCAAAGTATGGGTCAAAAAGTAAGTCCAGTAGGATTACGTGTTGGCGTTAACCGTGATTGGAATTCAAGATGGTACGCTAATGATAAAGACTTTGCTTCATTATTACACGAAGATATTAGAATTCGTGAATTCTTAAATGCAAAGTTAAAAGGCGCTTATGTCGCAAATATTGAAATTGAAAGATCTAAAAATAGAGTAAACATCTTCGTTCATACATCTAGACCTGGTGTTGTTATTGGGAAAGATGGAGAAGCAGTAGATGCTTTAAGAAAAGAAGTTGCTAAAATGGTAGCTGGTAAACAAGTGTTTATCAATATCGTTGAAATTAAAAATCCAGATGTTGTTGCTCAACTTGTTGCTAACAAGATTGCAGAACAATTAGAAAATCGTGCTTCATTTAGAACAGTTCAAAAAAGAGCAATCCAAAGTGCTATGAGAGCTGGAGCTAAAGGAATTAAAACTTGTGTATCAGGTCGTTTAGGTGGTGCTGATATGGCAAGAACAGAAGGATATTCTGAAGGAAATGTACCTCTTCACACATTAAGAGCTGACATTGATTATGCGACTGCAGAAGCAGATACAACTTATGGAAAATTAGGAGTAAAAGTTTGGATTTGTAAGGGAGAAATTCTTCCTGCAAAGAAGAAAGGGGATAAATAATCATGTTGATGCCTAAGAGAACTAAATATAGAAGACCTCATAGAATTAAATATGAAGGTAAAGCTAAAGGTGGAACTGTAGTTTCTTTTGGTGAATATGGATTACAAGCTCAAGAAGGTGCTTGGATTACTTCAAGACAAATCGAAGCAGCTCGTATCGCTATGAACCGTTATATGAAACGTGGTGGTCAAGTTTGGATTAGAATTTTCCCTCATTTAGCGAAAACAAAGAAACCTCTTGAAGTCCGTATGGGTTCAGGTAAAGGTGCTCCAGAAGAATGGGTAGCAGTAGTAAAAACAGGACGTGTAATGTTCGAAGTCGCTGGTGTAGAAGAAGAAGTTGCAAGAGAAGCTTTAAGACTTGCATCTCATAAACTACCAATCAAGTGTAAGATTATTGGAAGAGGTGAGTAATTGTGACAGTTCAAGATATTAGAAATACAGAAACTCAAGAATTACTTAACAAAGTAGAAGAGTACAAGAAAGAGCTATTTGGATTAAGATTCCAAGCAGCAACTGGTCAATTAGAAAACACTGCTCGTATTAGAACAGTGAGAAAAAATATTGCTAAGATTAAAACAATTATTAGAGAAAGAGAATTAAACAAATAATTTAGAAGGAGAAGAAAATGGAAAGAAACAATCGTAAAGTTTATACTGGAACAGTTATTTCTACAAAAATGGATAAAACAATCACTGTTTTAGTTGAAACTCATGTTAAACATAAATTATACGGAAAACGTGTTAAATCTTCTAAAAAGTTTAAGGCTCATGATGAAGAAAATATTGCAAGAGATGGAGATATTGTTAAAATTATGGCAACTCGTCCATTATCTGCAACTAAACGTTTCCGTTTAGTAGAAGTAGTAAAAAAAGCAGAAATTATATAATGAAAGAATCTGAAAGGAGGTCACTCAAATGATCCATAATGAAAGCAGATTAAAAGTTGCTGACAATACAGGAGCAAAAGAAGTACTAGTAATTAGAAACCTTGGTGGTTCAAATAGAAAATTTAGTAACATCGGTGATATCGTCGTGGCAACAGTGAAACAAGCGACTCCAGGTGGTACAGTTAAAAAAGGTGAAGTAGTGAAAGCTGTTATCGTAAGAACAAGATATGGTGTTAACCGTGAAAATGGTTCTTTAATCAAATTTGATGATAACGCATGCGTTATTATTAAAGATGATAATTCACCTAAAGGAACTCGTATCTTTGGACCGGTTGCAAGAGAGTTAAGAGATGCAGATTTCATGAAAATCGTATCATTAGCTCCTGAGGTATTATAGGAGGAGAACGAGAAGATGAAATTACGTGTTGGTGATACAGTTCAAGTTATCGCTGGTAGCGATAAAGGGAAAACTGGAGAAATTATTCAAATTCTGAGAAAAGAAGATAGAGTGATTGTTGAAGGTGTTAATATGGTAACAAAACACATCAAACCATCACAAACTGATCCAGAAGGTGGAATTGTAACAAGAGAAGCACCTATTCATGTTTCAAATGTTGCATACTATGATTCAAAAGCAAAAGAAACTGTTAAAATTGGATACGACTTCGATAGTGAAGGTAAAAAATTCCGTATCAATAAGAAAACAGGAAAACCATTAGAAAAAACAAAAAAGAAAAAGTAATCGGAAGGAGGTTAAATAATGAACCGACTAAAGGAACGTTATGAAAATGAAATTAGTAAGTCATTAATGACTAAATTTAATTATAGTTCTGTAATGCAAGTTCCAGCTATGGAAAAAATTGTTATCAACATTGGTGTTGGTGATGCAGTAAGCAATTCTAAATTATTGGATGAAGCTGTAGAAGAATTAACTTTAATTACAGGACAAAAACCAGTGATTACTAAAGCTAAAAAATCAATTGCTGGATTTAAATTACGTGAAGGAATGCCAATTGGATGTAAAGTGACATTACGTGGTGAAAGAATGTATGAATTCTTAGATAAGTTAGTAAGTATTTCTTTACCTCGTGTAAGAGACTTTAGAGGTGTACCTAAAAACTCATTTGATGGAAGAGGAAATTATACTTTAGGTGTTAAAGAACAATTAATTTTCCCAGAAATCAATTTTGATAAAGTAAATAAAATTAGAGGAATGGATATCGTATTCGTAACAACTGCTAAGACTGACGAAGAAGGTCACGAATTATTAGCACAATTAGGAATGCCTTTCCATAAATAAGGAGGACTTAATTAATGGCTAAAACATCAATGAAAGTTAAACAACAACGTCCTCAAAAATACAAAGTTCGTGAATATACAAGATGCGAACGTTGTGGACGTCCACATTCAGTAATTAAGAAATTTAAATTATGCCGTATTTGCTTCAGAGAATTAGCTTACAAAGGTGAAATTCCTGGTGTTAAAAAAGCAAGCTGGTAAGAAAATACAATCCCAAATGGAAGGAGGACACTGTAAATGGTAACAGATCCAATTGCAGATATGTTAACAAGAATTCGTAATGCGAATCAACAACGCCACGAGGAAGTTGTTATTCCTATGTCAAAATTAAAAGCTCAATTAGCTGAAATTTTGAAAAACGAAGGATTTATTAAAGGATACAAAATTGAAGGTGAAGGTGTTATTAAAAACATCGTTATCACTTTAAAATACAAAGGTAATGATAGAGTAATCACAGGATTAAAGAGAGTATCTAAACCTGGTTTACGTCAATATGCAAAAGTTAATGAAATTCCTAAGGTATTAAATGGTTTAGGAATCGTAGTATTATCAACTTCTCAAGGGCTTATGACTGATAAAGAAGCAAGAGCTAAAAAAGTTGGTGGAGAAGTATTAGCATATATCTGGTAATCAAAATAAGAAAGCAGGAGGTGTAACTGATGTCTCGTGTAGGTAATAAAATTATCAATGTACCTGAAGGTGTAAAAGTAGAAATCGCTAGCGATAATACTGTCACTGTAACTGGTGCTAAAGGGACTTTAGTCAGACAATTTTCACCATTTATCAAAATTGATATGGATGGAAATGAAATTAAAGTAAACAGAACAAGTGAACAAAAGACTGTGAAACAATTACACGGTACTACAAGAGCATTACTTGCAAACATGATCGATGGTGTACACAACGGATTTGAAAAGAACTTAGAAATCGTTGGTATTGGATACCGTGCTCAAATGCAAGGTAATAAATTAGTATTAAATGTTGGATTCTCTCATCAAGTTGAAATTGAGGGTGAAGAAGGAGTTAAAATTGAAACTCCTACACAAACAACTATTAAAGTATCTGGAATTTCTAAGGAAAGAGTTGGCGAAATTGCTGCTAGAATTAGAGCAGTGAAGAAACCTGAGCCTTATAAAGGAAAAGGTATTAAATATGTTGGTGAAAGAATTATTAGAAAAGAAGGTAAAACTGCTGGTAAGAAGTAGTTAAAAAATAAGGAAGGAGCTATTAATCATGGCTAAAACTATGTCAAGAAACGATTTACGTCAAAAACGTCATGCTAGAGTTCGTAGAAAAATCAGCGGAACTCCTGAATGTCCACGTTTAAATGTATTCCGTTCAAGCTCTCATATCCATGCCCAAATTATTGATGATGTAAACGGAGTAACTTTAGTTGCTGCATCTTCAGTAGATATGAAACTAGCAAACGGTGGAAATGTAGAAGCTGCTACTCAAGTTGGTAAAGAAATTGCGAAAAGAGCTATCGCTAAAAATATTGAAAATGTAGTATTCGATCGTGGAGGTTATATTTATCATGGTCGTGTGAAAGCACTAGCTGAAGCTGCTAGAGAAGCTGGATTGAAATTCTAATAGGAGGTTAAAGAATGGAACAACGTAAACCAAGAGAAAATGGGCCAAGAAGAAACGGACCAAGAAAAAATGGACCTAGAAGAAATGGACCTAAAGTTGAAAAAGAATTCGAAGAACGTGTTGTTACTATTAACCGTGTTACAAAAGTTGTTAAAGGTGGACGTAAATTCCGCTTTGCAGCATTAGTTGTAATCGGTGATAAAAAAGGCCGTGTTGGATTCGGAACTGGTAAAGCTAACGAAGTACCTGATGCTATTAGAAAAGCATCTGAAGCAGCTAAAAGAAATGTTATCAATGTACCAATCGTTCATGGAACTATTCCTCATGAAATTAATGGTATGTTTGGTTCAGGACATGTATTTGTAAGACCTGCTTCTGAAGGTACAGGAATCATTGCAGGTGGTCCAGTTCGTGCTGTTGTTGAATTAGCAGGATATTCTGATATTATTTCTAAATCATTAGGATCTAGAACTCCAATCAACATGGTTCGTGCAACTATGGAAGGTTTGAAATCATTGAAAACTGCACAACAAGTTGCAGAATTAAGAGATAAAAAAGTTGAAGAAATTTACGGATAGGAGGAGCGTAAGAAATGGCAAAAGAATCTAAAGTTATCATTACGCTTGTAAAAAGTCCAATTGGTGCGAAGAAAAATCAAAAGGATACTCTTAAAGCGTTAGGTTTAACAAAAATGCACAAATCAGTAGAAAAAGTCAACAATGAAATTATTCAAGGTATGATTAAAACTGTTGAGCACCTTGTTAAAGTTGAAGAAAGTAAATAGGAGGTGTAAACATGAAGCTACATGAATTACAATATACTGAAGGAGCACGTAAAGAAAGAAAACGTGTTGGACGTGGAACAAGTTCAGGTACTGGTAAAACTGCTGGTAAAGGACAAAAAGGTCAAAAAGCAAGATCTGGTGGAGGAAAGAAACCTGGTTTTGAAGGAGGACAAACACCTTTATTCATGCGTTTACCAAAACGTGGTTTTACGAACTTCAATAGAGTTGAATACGCAATCGTTAATGTAGAAGCCTTAAACAGATTTGAAGCTGGTAGTGTTGTAGATATGGCTGCATTAAAAGAATGCGGATTAATCAAAAAAGAATTGGACGGATTAAAAGTTTTAGGTGACGGTAAATTAGAAGTTGCTTTAACTGTTAAAGCTCAAAAATTCTCTAAGTCAGCTGTTGCTGCTATTGAAGCTGCAGGTGGAAAAACTGAGGTGATCTAAGATGTTAAACTTTTTTAAGAATGTTTTTAAAAAAGGTGAATTACGTCGTAGAATTATCTTTACATTAGGAATGTTATTTGTTTTCCGATTAGGAGCCGCTATTACAATTCCTTCTATTAATGCTGATGCATTAACAGCTGGGGCTACAAATACTGGTATCCTAGGAATTATGAATATGCTAGGTGGAGGTATGTTGGAAAGATTCTCAATCTTTTCATTAGGAGTTTCTCCTTACATTACTGCTTCCATTATTATTGAATTATTATCTATGGATGTTATTCCTGTTCTTGCGCAATGGCAAAAAGAAGGGAATACTGGTAAGAAGAAGAAAGATAAAGTAACACGCTATGTGACTTTAGTCTTAGCTGCTGTTCAAGGTGGTTCTTTAACTTATGCATTTGATAAAATGTATCATATGTTAAGTTCAACATCAATTTGGACTTATGCTTATGTTATAATCGTCATGATGGCAGGAAGTATGTTAGCAATGTGGATTGGTGATCAGATCACTCAAAAGGGTGTTGGTAATGGTACATCATTGTTAATCTTTACAGGAATTGTTTCCAATTTACCTGCAAACTTCATTACAACATTCAATAATTTAGTTGCATTCGATAAAGGAACTCAAACAATGATTCTTGGAATATTATGGTTTGTTTTATTCGTAATTGTTTATTTAGCAATTGTTATCTTTGTTGTTTTCAACGAAGGAGCAGTTAGAAAAATCCCAATTATGTATGCAACAAATTCCAATCCAACAATGAGAACCAAAGATACAACACATATGCCTATTAAAATTAATAGTTCAGGTGTGTTACCTGTTATCTTTGCATCATCTGTATTGGCTGCACCAAGAACAATCATTAGTTTTATGAAGTCAACAGATGTCACAAAGGCTATTGATTCAATGTTGAATTATCAAGAACCTTTTGGATTCTGTCTATATTTAATTATGATTGTATTGTTTGCATTCTTCTATTCAAATCTACAAATTGATTCTCATAAAATCAGTGATGATTTGAAGAAAAATGGTGGATCTATACCTGGTGTTAGAACTGGGTTAGATACTGAAAAATTTATTAGTACAGTTTTAAATAGAGTCACAGTTGTTGGTTCAATTTTCTTAGTGATTATTGCAGCAATTCCAATTATGACACCAGTTATCTGGTCTCAAACTGCGAATGCCTCATTAACACTTGGTGGAACTGGATTAATTATCATTACAGGTGTTGCGTTAGAGACAACAAAACAGATTAAAACTTTGATCACTCGTAAAGAGTATCATGGATATATTAGAAAATAGTATAATAAAGGAGTGTATGTCAATGAACATTATTTTAATGGGGCCTCCTGGTGCTGGTAAAGGGACTCAAGCCACAAAACTTGTTAACAAGTATGGTTTGACACAAATATCTACTGGAGACTTATTCAGAAAAGCATTAAGTGAACAAACAAAATATGGCGTAATTGCGAAATATTTCATGCAATTTGGGCACCTTGTACCAGACGATTATACAATTGAAATGGTTAGGGAATATTTAAAAGAGAATACATTTGAAAATGGATTTATTTTAGATGGTTTCCCTAGAACAATCGTTCAAGCAAGAGAACTTGAAAGTATTGCGAAAGAATTCAACTTTACAATTGATGCTATTATTAATTTAGATATACCACAAGAAAAATTGGTTTCTAGATTATCTGGTAGACGTACTTGTAAAAATTGTGGTGCAACATTCCATGTTGAATTCAATCCACCTAAAGTTACAGGTGTATGTGACAAATGTGGTGGAGAATTGTATCAAAGAGAAGATGAAAGTGTAGAAGCTGTTACAGTTCGACTTGATACTTATAACAAACAAACAAGACCTTTGATTGATTATTATACAATGAAAGGGACAATCATTAATATTAATGGTGACCAACCTATGGAAGACGTCTTTAAAGACATTGAAAAAAGCTTGGAGGGTAAATAATGATTGTTACTAAAGACCAAAGAGAAATTGAATTAATGAGAGAAGCTGGTCGCATTGTAGGGCTTGTTCATGATAAACTTAAAGATTATATTAAACCAGGGGTAACAACTCAGGAGATTAATAAATTCTGTGAAAAAATTATTCGTGATGCAGGAGCTACGCCATCTTTCTTAAATCTTTATGGTTTTCCAGGAGCTGTTTGTACTTCAATCAATGAAGTTGTTGTACATGGTATTCCTAGCAATCGTAAACTTAAAGAAGGTGACATTATTTCAGTGGATGTTGGCGCATGTTATAAAGGCTATCATGGTGATAGTGCCTGGACATATGCTGTTGGTCAGATTAGTGGTGAAGCTGCTCACCTGATGAAGGTGACAGAAGAATCATTATATGCGGGTCTTGCACAAGTGAAACCTGGCAATCGTTTATCTGATATATCTCATGCTGTACAAACTTATCTAGAAAGTCATGGATGTTCGACTCCTAGAGACTATACTGGTCATGGGATTGGAACTCAAGTTCATGAAGATCCAGCTGTTCCTAATTATGGTGCACCTGGTCGCGGACCTAGATTAAAAGAAGGAATGACTCTTGCTATTGAACCAATGGCTCATTTAGGCAGATGTGAAACAGACGTATTAGATGATGATTGGACAGTAGTCACAAGAGATAGATCTCTTGCAGCTCATTATGAACATACTATAGTCATTACAAGTGATGGGTATGAGATTTTGACAAAACTTTAAAAGGGAGTTATAATCAATGGCAAAAAAAGATGACGTTATTGAAGTAGAAGCAGTTGTTCTTGAAACATTACCAAATGCAAAATTCAAGATTCAATTGGAAAATGGGGCGGTTATTGATGCTCACGTTTCTGGTAAAATCCGTATGAATTACATTCGCATTTTACCGGGGGATAGAGTAACCGTGGAAATTTCTCCATATGATTTAACACGTGGGCGAATTACATTTAGACATAAATAGGAAATCTTCCAAAAGGAGGTAAAGATTAAGATGAAAGTAAGACCATCTGTAAAACCAATATGCGATAAATGCAGAGTGATTAAACGTAAGGGTAGAGTAATGGTGATCTGTGAAAACCCTAAACACAAACAAAGACAAGGTTAATAGGAGGAAGTAAAACATGGCTCGTATAGCAGGTGTTGATATCCCACGTGATAAGCGTGTGGTAGTTTCTTTAACATATATTTACGGTATCGGAAATACTGTTGCAAAGAAGATTTGTGAAGCAACTGGTATTAGTGAAGATACAAGAGTTAAAGATTTAACTGAAGAAGAAGAAGGAAAAATCAGAAAAGAAGTAGAAAAATACAAAGTTGAAGGTGATCTTCGTAGAGAAACTGCATTAAACATTAAACGTTTAATGGAAATCGGAAGCTACAGAGGTATCCGTCATCGTAAAGGACTTCCAGTTCGTGGACAAAAAACAAAGACTAATGCGCGTACTCGTAAAGGTAAAGCTCGTCCAATTGCTGGTAAGAAGAAATAGGAGGTTGAGCGAAAATGGCAAAAGCAAAAACAAATACTCGTGGTAAAAGACGTGTTAAAAAGAATATAGCAAAAGGTGTTGCACATGTACATTCAACTTTCAATAACACAATTGTTACTGTAACTGATGAACATGGAAATGTCTTAACTTGGTCTAGTGCTGGTGCACTTGGATTTAAAGGTTCAAGAAAATCTACTCCATATGCTGCTCAAATGGCTGCTGAAGCTGCTGCAAAAGCATCTATGGATCATGGTATGAAAGCTGTAGACGTATGTGTTAAAGGTCCTGGTCCAGGACGTGAAGCTGCTGTAAGAGCTTTACAAGCTGCTGGATTAGAGGTTACATCAATTAATGACGTAACACCAATTCCACATAACGGGTGTCGTCCACCAAAACGTCCTCGTGGATAATGAAGTAAACTAGTAGTTATTTCTAAGTGAGGAGGGAAATAATGCAAAAGTTTGAAAAAGCAAATTTTAATGTCGCAGAATATGATGAAAATGATTTCTACGGTAAGTTTGTCATTGAACCACTTGAAAGAGGGTTTGGAACAACTTTAGGTAACTCTTTACGTAGAGTCTTATTATCATCTATTCCTGGATGTGCAGTACATGCTGTGAAAGTTCAAGGAGCAATTCATGAATTTTCTGCAGTAGATGGTGTAGTGGAAGATGTCACTTCAATTATTTTAAATATTAAGAAATTGGTATTTACAGTTGATGGTGATGATGATGTCACAATGATTATTGATGTCAAAGGACCTGCAGTTATAACAGGTGCTGATATTCAATGCCCATCAAATGTAACTATGATTTCAAATGACTTAGAAATCGCTCATGTTGCTGAAGGAGCACATTTCTATATGGAAATGTATGCACATAGAGACAGAGGATACATGAGTGCAGATCAAAATAAGAAATTGATCAATACAATCGGTGTCATTGCAACTGACTCTATTTATTCACCAGTTGTTAAAGTAGCCTATGATGTTGAACCAACACGTGTTGGTCAAAGCGCTAAGTATGATCAATTAACATTAGAAATCACAACTGATGGATCTATTCAACCACATGAAGCTTTAGCATTAGCTGCTAAGATTTTAGTGGAACACTTAAACATGTTTGTTGAATTGACTGATATGGCAATGAACATGGAAGTTATGAGTGAAACAGAAGAAGATACAAGTAATAAAGTATTGGATATGACTATTGAAGAATTAGACTTATCTGTACGTTCTTATAACTGCTTAAAGAGAGCTGGAATTCAAACAGTTCAAGAACTTGCTGCTAAGAGTGAAGACGATATGATTAAAGTAAGAAACTTAGGTAAGAAATCTTTAAAAGAAGTTAAAGAAAAATTAGTAGAATTAGGATTGGGTTTTAGACCTATTGATTAATCCTGAGAAAATATTGGAAGGAGCACTAATCTATGGCACAAAATAGAAAATTAGGGCGTGTATCATCTCATAGAAAAGCAATGTTACGTAACTTAGCTACAGATGTTATCATGTATGGAAAAATCGAAACGACTGCAACAAGAGCTAAAGAAGTTCGTTCAATCGTTGATGAATTAATCACTTTAGGTAAACGTGGAGATTTACATGCAAGAAGACAAGCTGCTCAAGTATTACAAGATGTTGTAGATCCTGCTACTGGTAAAACTGCTGTTCAAAAATTATTTGAAGAAGTTGCACCAAAATATGCAGATAAAAATGGTGGATACACTCGTGTGTTAAAAACTTATAATCGTAAAGGTGATAATGCACCAATGGCTATTATTGGATTATTCTAGTAATGCTTAAGTGATGGAAAAATATCCATCACTTTTTTTGTTAATTATATTAACAAAATCACATGATTTGTTTTTATATTTTGTTAACTTTATTAAAAGTCTATTTCAAATGCTGGACGTAAAATCAATTCAGGCATAGAATATGAGTATCAAAAGAAAGAGAGGATGATAGTTATGAAAACAACAGAACAAATCGTGAAAGAAGCTAAGGAGTCTTATGAAAAACATTTCAAAGACGCACAAGAGAAAGCAAATCCAAAAAGTGATGATGTTGTATTGGATAAAGATAAATTAACTGAAGAAGTCAAAGAGATGGAGATTGTTGAAGAAAAGAAACATGATTCATTAGAATTATTGAGAGAACAAGTTGTACGTGAAGCTGAAGAATCATTTCAAAAGATATTCAAAAATGCACATGAAGCACAACCAACACCAAGAATGAGTGTTAATGAGATGTATGATGCTTTAAATAAAGAAAAAGAACGTATTAGTCATATGGTAGAAGAATTAAAAGAAAAACAAATGTCAAAGTAAGATTTATATAAATTGTCCTTCCAATGGTAAACAGTCGCCACTGGAAGGATTTTCATATAGATAAAGAAAATGTAATGTTCATTATTATTGAGAACTATTTAAATCATGATAGATAAGACCCTTTCTTATTTACTCTATTGTTTATCAAGCGTATAATAACTAAGAGGTGAACTTATGCTAATTACTCATAAAATAGAACAAACACATTTTTCTGAAAGTGAAGCAATTATAGTTGATTTCATACTTAAAGAAGGTGAGAATATCAAACATATGTCTATAAATGCAATTGCTAAAGAAACATACACTTCAGCTCCGTTACTCGTTAGGATCGCCAAAAAATTAGGTTACTCAGGTTGGAGTGAATTTAAAGAAGCTTATTTAAAAGAACTTGATTATTTATATAATTCATGTGATATAGATGCAAGTATACCATTTGTAGTGAGTGATGATTTTACCACAATTGCTCATAACATTTCGCAATTACAGATAGAAACAATACAGGATACGATGAAACTTTTAGATCATGATAGTTTATATCATGCAATTAGATTATTAAGAGATGCTGAGGAAATTGATCTTTATGGTGTATCAGATAAGGTATTGCTTGCCCAGCAATTTGCTCAACAAATGTTTTTTGTGCATAAAAATGCTCATATTTGTCTTTTACCTGGTGATGCAAAAGTTCAAGCAACTATGAGTAATGAGAGACATTGTGCAATTCTCATTTCATATTCAGGAGAAACTGATTTTGTCTTAAGAGTTGCTCGTATTCTCAAAGAAAGAAAAACACCATTTATTGCAATAACATGTATTGCAGATAATGATTTATCAAAGATGGCTGATGTGACTTTAAGAATATCTTCGCGTGAAATGCTTCATACAAAAATAGGAGATTTTGCAACTTCACAATCTGTCAAATGTATTTTAGATATTTTATATGGATGTATCTTTTCTTTGAATTATAAAAAGAATCTTAATGATAAAATACAGATTGCAAAACAGATAGATGATCGTGTTTCTGGATATGAATTTATTGATGAAGAATAAAGGGAGTTTTGAAAAATTCCCTTTTCTTATTGATTGGGTTGACAAGCAGAGATAATCATACTAAAATTGAACTACTTGGAGGAAAAACCATGGAAAAAATAATAGAAATAAAGGATTTATCTTTTGAATATGAAGAAGGTGTCAAGACAATTGACAATATTTCTTTTAGTATAAAAAAGGGCTCATATACAACAATTTTAGGACATAATGGAAGCGGTAAAAGTACAATTGCAAAATTATTAATAGGATTGCTTGAAAAGAAAAGTGGAGATATTATTGTAGGAGGTATTCCACTAACTGAAGAAACATTAGCAGAGGTGAGAGGGCAGATTGGAATCGTCTTTCAAAATCCAGATAATCAATTTATTGGGGCAACAGTTCGTGATGATATTGCTTTTGGTTTAGAGAATACATGTGTAGATCCAGCTTTGATGGATGGCATTATTCAAGAGTATGCACAGAAGGTTAATATGGCTGATTTTCTTGATCATGAACCAACAAAGTTATCAGGAGGACAAAAGCAAAGAGTAGCGATTGCTGGAATTTTAGCAATGAGTCCATCAATTATTATTTTAGATGAAGCAACAAGTATGTTAGATCCAAAAGGACGTAAAGAAATTAATGCTTTGGTTCATCAATTAAATAAAGATAAAGAGATGACAATTTTATCTATTACACATGATATTGAAGAAGCTGCTTTATCTGATTATGTTGTTTTATTAAGTGATGGTCATATTATAGATACTGGCGAACCAAAGGATGTTTTGGTAAAACAAAAAGAAATAGAAAATTTAGCATTAGATGTTCCTTTTGCTTTTAAAATATCACAAGGATTACAACAACAAGGAATTCAGATTGATAAATATATAGACAGAGAGAAGTTGGTGAAAGAATTATGTCAATTACATTCAAACAAGTAGAACATATATATAGTGAGAATACGCCTTTTTCTTATCATGCATTAAGGGGTGTTAATCTTGATATTAAAAAGGGAAGTATGACAGCATTGATTGGTCATACGGGTAGTGGTAAATCAACACTTGTACAGCATATCAATGCATTATTACTGCCAACAGCTGGAGAAATCAATATTGATGATATTCTTATAACAGCAACCAATAAACCAAATACATTAAAGCCATTAAGAAAAAAGGCTGGTTTGGTATTTCAGTTTCCTGAATATCAATTATTCGAGGAAACGATTTTAAAAGATATTATCTTTGGTCCTAAAAACTTTGGAGTAGAGGAAGAAGATGCTATTGTTCAAGCAAAGGAAATGTTAAAACTTGTTGGCTTAGATGAAAGTTATTTAGAACGTTCACCTTTTGATTTGTCAGGTGGTCAAAAAAGAAGAGTTGCCATAGCAGGAATACTGGCTATGAATCCAGATATTCTGATTTTAGATGAACCGACAGCTGGTTTAGACCCACAGGGTGCCAAAGAAATGTTACAATTGTTTAAAAAAATTAATCAACAAGGGAAAACAGTATTATTAGTATCACATGATATGAATCAGGTTTTAGAATATTGTGATGATGTTATTGTGATGAATAAAGGTCAAGTAGAAAGACATGTGAGTGTAGATGAATTGTTTAAGGAAACAGAATATTTGACATCATTGAGTATTGATTTGCCTATTATTACATCATTTATTTTAAAATTAAATGAAGGTGGATTTCATCTTGATCCATCTATGAAAAATATAGAAGAACTGATTGAAGCAATAGGAGGACAAATACATGAATAATATGATGTTTGGTAAATATTTACCTCTCAACAGTGTCATTCATCGATTAGATCCTCGATTAAAAATAGGGTCACTATTATTATTGTTAATAGCTGTTTTTTTTGATGCAGGATTTATTGGATATGCTCTTTTAGGTATTTTTGTTATGATTATGGCAATATTATCTAAAATTAAGATTTCTCAAATTTTAAAAGCAATTAAACCCATGTTATTTATGATGGCATTTTTACTTATTTTCAATCTTTTGTTTATTCAAAAGGGAAATTTAATTTTATCTTTAGGTTTTATTAAGATATATGATGAAGCTTTATTACAGACTGCTTATATTTTTATTCGTTTAATTTTAATTATTGTGATGACAACCATTTTAACAGCAACAACAAAACCATTAGATTTAACTTTAGGTATTGAGCATTTGTTATCACCATTTAAAAAATTAGGATTTCCTACACATGAAGTCGCTATGATGATTTCTATTGCTTTGCGTTTTATTCCAACCTTATTAGAAGAAACACAACGTATTATGAAAGCACAAGCAAGTCGTGGTGTTGAATTTTCTGAAGGAAGCTTAAAAGATAAAATTATGTCAATTGTATCATTAATTATTCCATTATTTATTTCAGCATTTCAAAGAGCAGAAGATTTAGCCAATGCAATGGAAAGTAGAAATTATAATCCAGAAGCAAAACGAACACGATATAAACAATTACGCTGGCAATTTGCTGATACAATTTCTTTTGCCTGTGTTTTACTTATGTGTACAACATTAGTCGTTATGAGTATTGTTCTATGAGAGTAAAATGTATAGTGAGTTATGATGGAAGCAAGTTTCATGGCTTTCAGGTTCAAGAAAAAGAAAGAACTGTACAGGGTGAAATCCAAAAAGCATTAAAGAAAATAAATGAGACAGAAACGATTATTCATGCATCTGGAAGAACTGATGCAAAAGTACATGCAGTTCATCAAGTTTTCCATTTTGATACGCAAAAAGAATTACCAGCTCAGCAATGGAAACGAGCAATTAATCATTTTATGCCTAATGATATCTATATACTAGATGCAAGTTATGTAGATGAGAATTTTCATTCACGCTATAGTGCAGTTAAAAAGGAGTATCGTTATTATTTAAATACAAAAGAATATAATCCATTTGAAACAAATTATATTTTTCAATATGGAAGACAATTAGATATAAATTTAATGAGAGAGGCTGCTCAGATATTCTTAGGAGAACACAATTTTGCATCGTTTTGTAGCTATGATCAATATGGTAATACAATTCGAATACTTTATTCCTTTGATATTGAAGATAATGATGGAATTATTATGTTTCGCTTGACTGGTAATGGATTTAGAAGATACATGGTTAGACATCTTGTTGGTGGAATTATACAAGTTGGAGCAAAACGTATTTCTATAGATGTATTGTCAGAAATGTTAGAAAGTTGTGGTGAAAAGAAGTGCTTATTTAAAGCCAAACCACAAGGATTATATTTACAAGAGGTATATTATGAAGAAAGTTAATTATCATACACACACATATCGTTGTGGTCATGCTAATGGAAATGAAGAAGAGATGATTCAAGCTGCGATTAACATGGGAATAGAGGATCTAGGTATGTGTGGACATGTGCCATTGCCACATTATCGTAAGCATCTTATTTATTCTATTCCATCTGTCCGTGGAATAAGATCACTAGCAGGTCTTGTCAAAGCATTTATAAAGAATGGACCTAGCATGCGTATGCCTTATAAACAATTAGAAGACCATTTGGATATTTTAAGAAATTGTCAAAAAAAATATGAAGATCAAATAAACATTTATAAAGGATTTGAAGCTGAAGGTCTTGAAGAGTATTATGATTATTATCAGACGTTATTATATGAACATAAGGTTGATTATCTTATACTAGGACATCATTTTCATAAGCATTGTATTCATAGTCATTATTATGGTAAAGAGAAAATGACAAAAAAGGATATTTATTTATATTGTAATGAAGTAGAGAAAGCTTTGGAAACACAATTATTTAGTTATTTGGCTCATCCAGATTTATTTTTAATTGGCTATTCTGATTTTGATTTAGATGCTCAAACAGTGACTCGAAGAATATGTGAAAAAGCAAAAGAATTAAATATTCCTTTAGAGATTAATGCTGGTGGAATGAGAAGAGGATTAAGAAAGAGAAATCATGAAGATATTTATCTTTATCCTAATACACATTTTTGGAAAATAGCAAGTGAAGTAGGTAATGATGTTATTTTAGGATTTGATGCCCATGATCCTTCTGATTTTAATGATGCTATGTATCAGCAAATGATGAAGTTTGCACAAGATCATGAGTTAAATGTGATTGATCATTTTGAATTTTTACAAGGTAATTTTGAAAAATATCAAGCTGAATATGATATAAGATAAGAAAGATTTAAAAATCTTTCTTTTTTTGCAACTTTTGATGATATGTAATTGTATTTATAATGAGGGGAGGAAATAACGATGTCAAAAATGATATTGGGAATGACTTTTAATGATATCGTTGAAAAATACAGTGATATGGTTACGAGAATATGTATTATGAACTTACGTAATAGTGATGATGCAAAAGACTGTTATCAAAATGTGTTTATCAAGTTGTTTCAAAAAGATATTGAATTCCAAAATGAAAAACATTTAAAAGCTTGGCTCATCAGAGTTTGTATAAATGAATGTAGGAATTATATAAAAAGATTTTACAAATTCACTATAGATATAGAACAAGTTATTATTGCTGATCATAAAAAGGATCTAACATTACTACCAGAAGTTTTAAAACTTCCTAAGAAATATAGAAATGTATTATATCTCTATTATTATGTTTTTCTTCATTTGGTGTTGCTTATGCATATAATGAAGAATTTCGTTCATGGATATATCACCAATTTCAAATGACATCACTAGAAGAGTTTCATTCTACTGCTCAAGAATTATGGATTGAAAACTCATTTCTTTATTATTATCATAATGATAATGATCAAATGATTATTGATAGTGTTTATGTTTTACAAGATGGAAAATATGTTAAACAAAAAATCAAACATAAAAAAGGAATATATCAAAAGCAAGATTATTCATTTGATTATGTTCGTTATCAGGATCAAATTTTAACATTTAATGAAAAAGGCTATATTGAATATACTGTCCCATATCTTAATGGTGATACAATGTATTTTGGTTCATCGGATACTAATTTATGTTCACTAGATCTAAAAAATCAAGATATTAATAAAATAACTTATGATAATGATTCTGTTAATTTTTTTATATCGCCAAAAAGGACATATATATTAATTAATAAAAATGATAAGTATTGGACTGTCTATAATACCAAAACACAAACAGAAAAAGTATTAAATGATTTAAATCCTTATGCTCATAGTAATGAACATGCTTTTTTAAGTGATGAAGAACTTCTTGTTTATAATAGTGATTGTAAGACAAGTATTATTAATTTAAAAACTTTAACAACAACAAATCTCAATGTAGAATGTATTTATCCAGCGGTTTCAACTTATACATTGAAATTTGATTATCATAAAACAATAATTACAGATGTTTATCAAAATAAACAACAAATTATGGATATTTATTTGGAAAAATATGATTATAATGTATGTAATAATCGATTTATTATATTTCATTCATTAGATGATAAAAAAATAGTTATTGTGGACTTTTATAAAAATAAAATGAAAGTTCTTGATTATCTTGGAACAAATGTATATATTGGATATTTTATTACAGAAGAAAAATATCTAACTTTAACTGATGGTCAAGATTACTATATTATTTCTCTTAGTGAAATATTTTAAGAATGTAGGCAGACATATTTAAATTTATATTGACAAAATCAATGATATTGTTATAATAGAAAGTGCCTTATTTTAACGTTTGTAGCCCCGGAAACTACAGGAGGATTAAAAATGAGACAAACAACTATGGCTAAAGAAGCCACAATTGAACGTAAATGGTTCGTAGTTGATGCTGAAGGTTTAACTTTAGGTCGTTTAGCATCAGAAGTAGCAACTGTATTAAGAGGAAAACATAAACCAACTTATACACCACATGTAGATACTGGTGACTATGTAATTATTATTAATGCAGAAAAAGTAGTAATGACTGGTAAAAAATTAGATACAGTCAAATACTATCATCATACTGGATGGTTAGGTGGTTTAAAAACAAAAACTGCTCGCCAATTCCAAGAAACAAATCCAACAGGATTTGTAGAAGCAGCTGTTAAAGGTATGTTACCTCATAACACACTTGGAAGAAAACAAGGGATGAAACTATTTGTATACACTGGAAGCGAACATCCACATGCAGCACAAAAACCAGTAGAAATGAAAATCAAGGGATAGGAGGACGAGAGATAAATGGCTAATGTACAATACAGAGGAACTGGACGTAGAAAGTCTTCAGTAGCACGTGTTATTTTAACACCAGGTGCAGGGAAAATCGTCATCAATGGTAGAGATGCAAAAGATTATTTACCATCTGACGTATTATTAATGATCGTCAACCAACCACTTGAATTAACTGGAACAACTGGTAAGTTTGATGTGACTGTTAACGTATATGGTGGAGGATACAGTGGACAAGCTGGAGCAATCCGTCATGGTATTTCAAGAGCTTTATTAGAAGCAGGTTCTGATTATAGACCAGTTTTAAAAGCTGCTGGATTATTAACTCGTGATGCACGTGTGAAAGAACGTAAGAAATACGGTCTTAAAGCTGCACGTAGAGCACCACAATTTAGTAAGAGATAGAAAGTACTTACTTTCTACACTCACGTACACTACGTACACACACGAAAGCCCCATTTTATGGGGTTTTTTGTTGTTTGTATGAGTGTGTGTGAGTGTACATGAGTGATAGGGTGGACACACTTAGGTAACAAATAGGTAACAAATCTAGAATTTTTACGCAGGATTTGGCGTAAAAAATATACATTTGATAATGAGTCAATATTGTACAAAAACTCATTACTAATTGATAAGCAGAATAGATGATTTATAAATAAAAATATGACTTTTTATGAAAAGATTTAAATAAAGTAAAACAAATGCTATTGAATTAAAGAGGATCTTTGATATGTTTAAATTTGATCAAGATGTGTTTATTTCCATATAATTATTCTAGATATGATATAATATTCTTAAAGAAATTAGAATTTGTGGAGGTATAATAATGGGATTTATGAAAAAAGATGATAAGAATCTTTATATTGCTGAAATCCTATATGAAACAGGTGAAGTTCACTTTCGCTATTCAAGGAAAGTGTCAGATGATGGCACTAAATGGATACGCCATGGGCAATATACAGAATATCATAAAAACGGAAACATAATGTCAACAGGATTGTATGATGAAGGTTTAGAGACTGGACATTGGAAAGATTATCATGAGAATGGGAATATTGCTGCGGAAGGTGATTACAAAGGTGGTAAAGAAATTGGTAAATGGCTGTATTATGATGAGAATGGAATATTAGAAAGTGAAGAGATTTTCGAGTAAGTAACAAATAGAATTGAATCAGGAAAAAATCATAATGTCTGCATAGGGTACAAAAATATTTAATAACGATCTTGAATTAGATATGAAAGCAGATTTTATAGAAATGCTTTCAATTAATATGTCAATAAAAGAAATTTGATAAACAACAAAAAACTAACATGATTTTATAATTGAGATGTTAAGGAATGGAGATATAAGATGTTTAAAATTGGTGAATTTTCAAAATTAACACAAGTATCTGTTCGTATGTTACGATACTATGATGAAACTGGTTTATTAAGACCAGCAGAAATTGACTCATGGACTGGATATCGTATGTATTCAGTGGAACAGATTCCTACCTTGAATAAAATTATATATCTGCGTGACAGTGGGTTCAATGTAGCTGAAATAGCAGTTGCTCTTAATAGTGAAAATGATACTTTACTTATAGAGCAGCTTGATAAAAAATATGAAGATATTAAACATAACATACGTTCAGAGCAAGAAATGTTAAAAAAAATTGAACTTGCTAAAAATGAGTTATTGAATGGAAAAAATGAAATACATTATAATATCTCTATAAAATCTATTCCAAGTTACCAAGTTCTGTCATTGAGAAAAGTAATACCTGACTATTATTATGAGGGTGAATTGTGGAATGAATTATCAGAATTTGCTAAACAGCATAAAGTTGAACTCCTAAGTGATACATTTTCTATTTATCATGATGAAGATTATAGGGAAGAAAATGTTGATGTAGAGTTATGTGCAGTTGTAAACAAAGTAGGGAAAGATATAGAACCCTTTAAATTCCGGTGCACTGAACCTGTTCCTATAATGGCTTGTACTATGGTCTATGGAAGTTTTTCAAATATTGCAGCTGCATATCTCACATTTGCAAAATGGTTACAAAATAATAGTCAGTACAAAATGAAAGGTGAAAATAGGCAGATTGTACACCGTGGTCCGTGGAATGAAGAAAATACACAGGAGTATTTAACTGAAATTCAGATACCTTTAGAAAAAATTTATAAAAACATCTTGTGATTTTGCAGGATGTTTTTTCTTGACTCTCACATGATGTTAGGGTTTACCATTTGATTACAGATAAATGAAAATGGAGGAAAAAATATGACAACTTATAACGTAAATTCGATAGGAATTATCTGTAACAATGAAATGGGAACATTTATGAAATTAAATGCTGAATTTATTCCAGCATTAAAAGCTATGGATGGTTTTAGCCATATCAATGTTCTTTGGTGGTTCAGTGATTTTGATAAGGAAGAATATAGATCTATATTAGAAACAGAACAACCTTACAAAAATGCTCCAGAAAAGATGGGGATTTTTGCCACAAGGTCGCCAATACGTCCAAACCCGATTGCATTAACAACAGTAGAAATTATTCATGTAGATTATCAGAATGGGATCATCCAGATTACTTATATCGATGCTAATGACAATACACCTATTCTTGACATCAAGCCTTATACACCGAGCCTTGACAGAGTGGAAACACCAGTTGTTCCCAGATGGTGCAGCCATTGGCCAAAAAGTTTAGAGAAATCTGGAACATTTGCATGGGAGCAAGAATTTAACTTTTAGGAGTGGTGCAAGATGAGTCTACAAGATTATATATCCGAAAAACCAGTTATCCATACGGAACACCTTATATTAAGAACTATGAATAAAAATGATATAGCTGATTTAAAAGAATGGATGAGTGACGTATCATTGTATGAATATTGGGGAAAACGTCCATCAAAAAGTGAGAAAAATCCAGAATTACTTTTCGAGAAGATGGACAGACCTACAAAGAGCTTTCATTGGGGTATCGTCCACAAACAGGACAATAAAGTAATTGGTGAAATGTGGGTGTATCTTATTGAGAATGATAGGATGGCGAAAGTAGCATTTCGTCTTTCACACACATACCAAGGGAATGGATTGATGGCAGAAGCATTAGAAAGCGTAGTAAAATTTTGTTTTGAAAACACAGAATTACAGCGACTGTGGAGTGATGTGCACGTTTTAAATCATGCTTCATATAAAACAATGGAAAAAGTTGGATTTAAACGAGAAGGACATATCAGAGAGGGGAAAATGGTAAACACATATTGTGATTATTATTTATATGGAATATTGAAATCTGATATTTCTAATTTCTTAAAATAATGTTAGCCGACAGTTAGAAATCGTATTAACTGTCGGCTGATTTATATTGTTTGTCTATATTTCATCTGGTTTGCAAACAAAACTGGATAAACGAATCTTCCTTCCCTCCTTAGATTTGATATTCTTAGCATTTGTAAATTAGATATATCTCTTTGAATATCTGTATGATGATTTAAGAAGAAAAATCACTATTTTTTGGTATTATAGATATAAAGAAAATATGTCAGTGTAAGTAGAATTGAGCGCTGTGGTGGATACAAAAGCGAAAAAAAACTTATAAAATGGTACTTTCTAACTAAGTAAGAGTTAATTTATACGTTTGTTCAGAGAAGTTCAAAGAAACTCAAATCGTCAAAAGCCTTTATTTATCATGCCTTTACTCGATTTGAGTTTTTTTCTATCTTTATAGATTTTAAATGGGATGCAACACGTAAGAGTCACGTAATATACAAAATTATCTCTACAGTTTTCTGGTGAGAGATAAGAATAAAGGAAGCAAATTCCCTTCTAGTAAATACATATTATTTCCATTCGTTCATTTTTTGTTCAAGAAGATCATAGTTACAATATGCAAATTTGATATTTTTAGTTTTCTTTTGTTGACGAATAATACTTCTTGTTTTATTAAAGATGGTATTCTTCTTTTTCTTGCAGAATTCATATTCTTTGGCTAGTAAATCTCGATCTTTATGAGTTCGTATATCTATCTTATGGTAACATCCTTCAGCAACAGGTATTGCTTTTCTTAAATCTACTACAGATAATAACTTTTTTATTTCATCATTATCCATTCTTTTAATTATATCTTTCTTATGTACTTCTGATTCATTAATATTTTCATATATAACTAAATAATCGATTCCAGTATTTTTTAGTTTAAGATGTTTTGGTTTTGCTGAAGTTAAAGGAACAAAATATGGTATTGTGTCATTATAAATAATAGTACCTACATAAGGTTAATTCTCATAATCATGTCGTTCTTTATTGAAATATACTTCAGTATCAAAAGAGTGTAAATATTTAATATATTCTATATCAATTGTATAAAAATTCATATCAATTACACTTCCTTTCTAATAAAATAAAAGGAAGGATTTGCATCCTTCCACACTTTAACGCCCTACACTTATGGCGGTAGGAGCCGTACTGTTTCGGTATTTCTACCTTCATTTATATTATACATTGTTATGTGTATAAGTCAAGGGGATTGACACCCTCTGACATATATAGTATATTCATTTTTTTTGCTTTATTTCATGTGATAGACATAAACTTTTTGTAAATACTAAAATAAGAATGTACATAAATGATCATTTAAAATTCATTAATACTATATGATACTATGCTAGTTTATGAGAATAGTTTTATTGTTGTAGAGATAATAGAAATATGATTTTCATGGAATTTAAGTACATTTCAAGATAATGAAATAAGATTTATTATTGTTTTGATAGTTAATTGACTTTCTTAAATATATATGTAATAATTATCTTGTCTAGACAAGATTGGTGGTGTGATAATGAGTGAAAAAGAATATTTATATATAAAGATTAAGGATTATATATTAGATAATATTCAGAACAAAGTATATAAAGATGGAAAGATTGAAAGTGAAAATCAATTAGCAAAAAAATTTCAAGTTTCTAGAATGACTGTTAGACAAGCTTTATTGTCCTTGCAGCAAGATGGTGCAATCTATGTGGTCCCTAAAAAGGGAGCTTATCTCCGTGATGAAAATTCTTTTAAAACATTGGATGGATTGCAAAGTTTTAGTGAAGATGTTGCTAGTTTGCAAGGAAAAACTCATTCACAAATTCTTTTGTGTCAAAAGGAACAGTGTAAAATATCATCTCTATGTTCTTTAGGTTTATTAAATGATCTTGGTGAAGTTTGGCATGTCATTCGTATTCGTTATTTTGATGAAGAACCGATTGCTTATGAAGATAGTTATTATAATATTAATTTGATTGAATCTATTCCTGATAGTGCTTTGAAAGGTTCCTTGTATGCTTATTTTGAAGAAGAATTGCATTTAGATATGGACTATTCAAAACAGAAGATAGATGCCTGTTTGGCTGATACACTTGCAGAGTATCTAGAAGTAAGTAAAAACACACCACTACTTAGAATATTACAAACAACGTATTTAAAAGATAGTAGCTGCATTGAGTATGGTTATTCATATTATCGAGTAGATTCTTATAGTTTCAATCAAATTGCATATAGAAAAAGAGGAAGAAGATGAAAAAATAGGTTTAACAGTATATCCAGATTTTGATGATTTAAAAATACGAGGAAAGTTGTTGAGGTAGAAGAGAGATTTCCATTTTTATTCGATTATTGTGATAAATTAGATATGGAAATCATGTAGATATTAATACTGATATGCTGAAACAATTAAGCAGATTTCCTAATAATTTAAGAGAAGAAATGGTAGTAGGTCGTTATTGCATAGAATTACCAGTTTGATTTGATTGGAAAGAATTGATTAGACTGATTTATTAATAAGAGTTACTCAATCTCGAGATATTTGTGGGTGTACATGTTATTAGCCTATAGAATGTTTATCATAGTTATTCGTTATTATGAATGAGTATGCAAATCATTATAATGGTCAAATTCAAATTACACTAATATAGTTGCTGGTGCTACAATATGTCAATGCTATTGAATAGGTTAAGCCAGATGTTAATAGATTGATAGAAGTTATTCAATATGGTTAAATATCTTTTGTTTAAAGGAGGAATAAAGTATGGAGTCTATATTTTATAATAAAGTAATTGAAATATTAGATATATTTATTAAAACACAAAGTGAAATGCTTGAAACTATTGCTAATGAAATTGTTGAGAAAATTCAAAAAGGTGGAAGATTCTTTGTTTTTGGAACAGGGCATTCCCATATGGTAGGAGAAGAGTTTTATGCAAGAGCAGGTGGATTAGCTTGTATACAATTAATTGCACCTATGGAGTTAACATTAGGGGAACATCCATTAAAATCTACCCAAATCGAAAGAATAGCAGATTATGCTTCTGTAATCATGCTGCAATATGGTTTAAAAGAAAACGATATTATTTTGATTTCATCTAACTCAGGTAGAAATTCTATGCCTATTGAACTTGCTATAAAATGTAAAGAATTAGGTATGTCAGTGATAGCATTTACGAATTTAAAACATTCTAAAAGTGTAACAAGTCGCCATTCATCTAAACAGAAGTTATATGAGGTATGTGATTATGTTATAGATAATTGTGGTGAAATTGGTGATGCAATGATGCAGGTAGAAGGTGCAAAAGGGAAAATGGGATCAAGTTCTAGTATAGTGGGAATGTTTATGGCACAGTTACTTTCTATGTTATTGGCACAAAATTTAGCAAAAGCAGGTATAGAACCACCAGTATTTTTAAGTGCAAATGTAGATGATGGTGATGCCTGGAATCAAGAAATTATGAAAAAGTATTACAATATTTAGAGAACAAGATTATGTTAAAGGAATGGATACGTTACCCAGTTTGTGGTGGCAAAATAAGAGTAAAAGTGAGAAGATATACAGAATTGAGAAATTTTCCTCTTTACTGCCCAAAATGCAAACAAGAGACAGTCATAAATATGAAACAATTTGTAATAATAGAGCCAGATGCAAAGACACAGAGCCAATGATCTAATGACATATGTAATTAAGATTATTGGTTTTATTATAATAAGGAGGTAGTGTTATGGGAAAACAATTATTTAACCTGCATACACATACACAACGATGTGGGCATGCAGATGGAACGGATATTCAGTATATCCATAGTGCCATTGATGCTGGATTAAAAATTTTAGGATTTAGTGAGCATATTCCTTTTGAAGAAATTAGGATTTCTGGAGCCCGTATGTTTATCGAACAAAAAGATGAGTATATCGCCAGTATTAAAAAACTAAAAAAACAATTTGAACACGAGATTGATATAAAAGTTGGTTTTGAAATAGAATATCTAGAAGATCATCTTGACTATTTAAAGGAAGTTCGAAAAGAATGTGATTATATGATACTAGGACAACATCTTCAATATATTTCTGATAGTAAAGGTATCTATGATTATGACTGTTATTGTTCTAATGAAGATGTTTTAACATATGTTGAACAGATTGAAACTGCTTTACAACATAATCTAGTAACTTATATTGCCCATCCTGATTATTTTATGCAGGGGAGAAGAGTATTTTCAAAAGAATGTGAGGAAGCAGCTCATCGAATTGCTAAAGCTAGTTTAAAATATGATATTCCTTTAGAAGTTAATTTAAATGGTTTTCGTTATGGAAAAAAAACATATGAAATTTATAATCGACCAGGTATTTATGAGGAACGATATACTTACCCATTTAGAGAGTTCTGGGAAATTATTTCATCATATGGATGTAAAGTTCTTTATGGTTATGATGCACACTCACCAATAGCATTTTTAGAGAAAAATAGATATATCACAGCTAATGAAATACTTAAAGATATTCCATTGAATTTTATAGAAAATATTAAATTGAAATAGGTAAACAGATGAAAAAATTATTAATATGGGGTGCGGGAGATCAAGGAACTGTAACATTAAATTGTGCAATAGCAATGAATGAATATGAGCAAATTGATTTCTTGGATTTTAAGGAAAAAGGACATCGAGAAATTCCTGGATTCATAATTTATGAAGAAGGAAAAGAGGATATATATCAAATATTCAAAAAATATGATGAAGTCATTGTAGCTACAGGTGATAACAATTTAAGAGAGAAAAAAGTATTACAGTTAATAGAAATGAATATTCAGCTTGCAACAATTATTCATCCAACAGCAATAATAAGTCCATACGCTAAAATCTCATTAGGATGTACAATTTTAGCTTATACTGCTATCAATATAAATGCATGCATTGGTATGGGATGTATTGTGAATACAGGAGCAATTATTGAACATGATTGTATTATAAAAAACTTTGTAAACATATGTCCAGCAGTTGCGATGGCAGGTCATGTTATAATTGGTAATAAAACATTTCTGGGAATTGGCAGTACAATCATTGATGATGTAACAATTGGCGAAAATGTAACAATTGGTGCTGGGGCTACTGTTATTGCAAATATCCCTGATAATAGTGTTGCTGTAGGTGTTCCAGCAGAAGTTATCAAGAAAAAGAAGAATAAAACCTCATGATATTTCGACTTGATCAATTGGGGAGATTTAAAAGAAGATTAAACTAACCAACAATTAGTACACACAAAGCAGTCAGTCAATAGGATTGATTGCTTTTGTAAAAAAATTTAGTTAAAGTCGACGGGAGAGTTTTATTAAATCTCATTTAATTATGGAGTATTCATGCTATAATGTAATTAATAAATAAGAATTTTTCTAAGTGGATTTCATTATAAAAAATTGGGGGAGGAATTAAAACATGAAAACAATTGGTTTAATAGGTGGAATGAGTTGGGAAAGCACAGTTCCATATTACCAGATTATCAACGAAGAAGTTAAAAATAAACTTGGAGGTCTTCATTCTGCAAAGATTATTCTTTACAGTGTAGAATTTGATGAAATTGAGAAATGTCAATCAAGTGGAAACTGGGAAAAAAGTGGTAATATTCTTGGTAAGGCTGCACAGAGCTTAGAAGCTGCCGGAGCAGATTTCATTCTGATTTGTACCAATACGATGCATAAAGTAGCACCACAAATTTCCTCAATGATTCACATACCTATCATCCATATCGCAGATGCTACAGCGGATGAACTTCAAAATAATCAAATTGAAAAAGTCGGATTACTCGGTACAAAGTATACGATGACACAGGATTTTTATAAAAAGAAATTAATTGATAGGGGAATAGACGTTATCATTCCAGATGACACTGATATTGATGTTATTAATGATATTATTTTCCATGAACTCTGTTTAGGGAAAATAAAGGAAGAGTCACGTATAAAATTCAAAAAAATAATAGAGCACCTAAAGAAAAAAGGAGCAACTGGTGTTATTCTTGGCTGTACAGAAATTGGGCTACTTATTCATCAATCAGATTCTTCTCTTCCTGTATACGATACTACGCTGATACATGCAAAAAAGGCGGCTGAAATAGCGTTGGATAGCTAAAAATATAATTAATAAAGGAAGTACAAATTTCAGTTTGTAGAAGTTATAAAGAGTAGTAAGAAATTTCAGTTTAATTAGAAAAATTAGAATTTGGAGGGTTGAACAGATGGTAAATAAGTATAAGGTCATTGATGAAAAAACATGGAACAGAGCAATGCATTGCATGATTTTTAGAAATAGTATCGAACCATCATTTTGTGTAACATTTGAAATAGATATCACAAGATTTAAACGTATGGTAAAAAATCAAGGTGTTTCTTTTACCATAGCTATGGTATATGCAGTCTGTAAATGTGCAAATGAAATAGAAGCATTTCGTTATAGATTTGTTGATGGCCAAGTCGTTTTATTTGATAAAATAGATACTGCATTCACTTATCTTAACCAAGAAACTGAACTTTTTAAGGTGGTAAATGTTCGCATGATAGATGATTTTAAAGAATATTGTGAGTTGGCTGAAAAAGCAGCAAAGGAGCAAAAGGAATATTTTACAGGTCCATTAGGAAATGATGTATTTCAATGTTCTCCTATGCCTTGGATAACCTACACACATATTTCTCATACCAATTCTGGGAATAAAGATAATGCAACACCTCTTTTTGATTGGGGAAAATATTATGAGAAAGATGGAAAAACTATAATACCAATATCAGTACAAGTACATCATTCTTTTGTGGATGGTATACATATCGGACAGTTTGCAGATAAACTTCAAGATTTTTTTGATAGATTTTAGCCTATAACGTTATGAAAAGGATGATAAAATTAGAATTTTAAGGAGAACAATATGATAGTTGTAAGTACAGATACAGGTGATTTTTCTTTTCAATCAGCAGATGATGTATTAAGGTTCATACAAACATCAGTACAAGAAAACATTGAGCTATGGATTAGTGGGAAGCAGTCATATCCCTGTATATCTGTTTGTATTAACGGAGAATATGCAGCTATCTATTATTTTCAAAATGATATAGGTGATATGTGGTTGTCCTATAATGAGGGAAATCAAGAAGAAGTCACTTTTACAGTTGCTGGGGAAGAATGGACGCCAGATGTCAATGCAATTATTAGTTTAAACAGTGCGTTTTCTTGCATTAATGAATTTTGTGCTACTTATGAAAGACCTTCTTGTATTCAGTGGCAAGAGTTATAAATTCCAGTTTAATCGAATGATAAACAAAAGCAATGTTAAAAAACTTTGACAAACATCTAAAGGACTTTGATAGAAATCAGTGAATAGGTATTATATAATTTTACTGAAAAGGATCAGATAAACGAAAATAAACTTAGGAAAAAATATTTTAGAATTAAGAAAACAAATGCATTTATCACAAGAAAAGCTAGGAGAAAAGGTTGGAGTAACAAGACAGACTATTTCAAATTGAGAATTAGAACAAACAACCCCAGACACGCATCAATTAATTGCATTAGCAAAAGCTTTAAATGTAAGTATTGATACTCTTGTAGATAATGATATTCATAATTTGCTGGAACAAAAAGTGAATCATGTAGAATTAGAAATTGTTAAGAACAACAAACTCTTAAAAATTTCAATAATTGTTTTAACGATAATTGTTATTATCTTGATTCTAGCGTTTATCTCTTTGGCATAGTGGTAAGAGAAGATGAAAAAGACAAGATTAAGCAGAAATGTGAAAGTATTTATTGCTATCATTGTGGCAGTTTCTATTGGTAGTTTTTTTACAGATATTTTATATTAAATAGATGCAAACGAATGGATTGCTAGAAGTATTGGATGTATTATCTGTGTGATTGTTGGATTATTATTTAATCGTTTTTGGTTATCAGACAGAAGTAAATAATCAATATACAAATTTCTAATTCATTAGATAAATTAGAATAAAAAATCCCTTCTAAGAATTGGAAGGGAAAAGATTTTTTGATTTGTTGTGTTCGTTTGATTTATTGTAGAAATAAAGACAATTCTATAGTTAATCCAATATGTTGTAAATATTGTAATCTATTACATCAATTCATATATAGTGGCTTAAGAGAAATCCTCTACAAAATCCTCTTCATTTATAAGAGACAATGAGTTAACTGTACTGTATAAGGCTTGATGTATAAACATCACATATAAGAGCATAACTTAATATGTAGGCTGTTTCAAAAATGATGAAAATAGATGTAGTTGAAAAATATATTTACTTCCATATTAGAAATATGTATTAAAAAATCGGAGGACCATAGCCTGAGTTGGAACTACTAAATCGGAGAACCATAGCCTAAGTTGGATGAAACAAATTATAAACAGGGATGAAGCATTTAGGCTTTCCCTGTTTTTCATTATATATAGATAAAAGGAGAAGTAAGAATATGAAAAATCCTGAGTATTTAGCATATGTTTACTCTCTAGATAATAATATAGTAAATACAAAAAATACAATAGGGATTGCAATTCGGTTGAATGAGATGATTTATTATTTGCCTATTGATTCTGCTAATGACTCTGATTATGACGAAAATCATAATTTGAGGAAAACAACACCAACTATTTTGCGCATGTTTGATATGAAAACACAAGAGTATTTAGGAAAATGCTTATTTTCAAATATGTTTGCAATTCCATATAAAGATTTGATTTCAGTTGAATTAAATGATTTTAAAGATTTTGAAGTCAAACTTGCAGAAAAGAAACTTGAATATTTAAGAACTCAAATGAATAGAATCATGAAATCAGCCGATAGACTTTATAATCAAAAAAAGAAAAGATATAACCAAGGATATTTACGTGTAACTGTCGATTTTCAAAAATTAGAAATCGCATCACAGAATTGGAAAATAGATAAGTACGGGAAACACTATAATCGTTTTCCAGATTCTCAGTATTTTTTAACAAATCCAAATACAGAAGGAATTACTGAATATTTTCTAATGAATAAACATAAGAAAATTGCAAAGATAATGTATGATAATTCAAAACAAACTGTAGCAAAAATAGTTGTGAGTTATTAGAGATTGAATATACTCCTCTAGAATGCTTCTCTCATGGGAATATAACTGTTACAGGAATTACAGAGTGGTTTAGAGGCCGAGGTATACCAGCGTGGAGAGATGGGTTAGATGACTTCCTAGATAATATGGGCATTCAAAATAAAGATATTTTATTAAATAAAGCATTTGGCCTATCAGTGTCTGACCAATATTGGATGAACCCAACTCATATAATTATGGATTGGAAAGATATTAATTTCTTTGAAAATGATTTCAATAGTTCTGATTATGAAATTGCAATATTTGAAAATAAGATACTTGATCATAAACAAATAGATCTTTATTCTCCGAATAATACGTTTGACGGTATGCTAAAGAAAACATAGTTTGTTGGAGAAGATAGAAAACGATATATGCTTAAAGGGTCATATAGAGAAAGCGGAATGGAACCTTTCAATGAGGTATTAGCAAGTATGATATGTGAGGTTGTTGGACTGGATCATGTAGAGTATACGATTGAAGTAATACACGGTAAGGTGTTATCAAAGTATGAATGCTTTATCGATACAAATACAGAACTGTTATCAGCGTATTCAATATTGCACTATCATGAGGTGGATATAAGACCTATGAATCAATATGTGTATGAAAGTTATGTAAAGATTTTAAAATCTAAAGGATTAGAAAATGTTGAATCTTGTTTAGCTAAAATGTTTGTTCTTGATTATTTAATGGCAAATGTAGATAGACACCTTGGTAATTTTGGGATTATTAGAAATGTTGAAACATTGAAATGGGTAAAGATTGCACCTAATTTTGATAGTGGTCAGGCATTGTTTTCACAAAAAAAGTATATGAAATGAATTTCAATAATGCCACTGGAAGATTTTTTAATAAAAACGATATTGATTTTGAAATTATTATCGAAAAAATAATTAAAAATATAGATTTTGATATTGATTTTAATGCTTTATATGATGTGGCTAAAAAATGGAAAGATATGCTGATTTCAAATCAATATATATCTAAAATAAGTCCTGAAAGAATAGAAATAATTACTGACGGATTTAAACAAAGAGTTCGTAAATTAGAAAAAAATTTAAAATAGCTTGCAATGATAGCAGGGAACTAATATATGTCGATCATTGTGTGATACTATAAATAGTTATATAGAAAGAACATAGTGTCTAAGTCTGTGTAAGTGGAAATGAGCGCTGAGGTGGACACAAAAATGCTGAAAACTCTTATTTTATAAGAGTATGTTCATTATACCTATTGTTGGACAAGTGGAATAATTATGTCTATCAAGTATAGGTTAAAAAATCTTTATCTTATTTAAGTAAAAAGATATAATATATATACAGATGAAAGGTATTAAGCAAAAAATATTATAAAATTTTTTACTTAAATAGGATTAAATAAATGATTTTTACTTTTAATGTTAGAGATAATATTATTTGGGAGATAATAAGAAATCATTTTAATACAACCCCAGAAGAATTTAATAATGAAATTAATTTACATTTTGAAGAATTTTTGGATTATTTGAAGAATAGAAAGATAGAGTATAAACAACTTAAATCTGCGTTAATTCCAAATCGTGATAAAGATAAATATGAGTTGTTATTTTGTTTTGATACTAACATTAATCCAAAAATAAGTTGCTATGGACAACGAATTTTAGAATTAATATTTTCTTTATTAAATTCTAAAACAGTGCATAGTATACATACTGGTGATTTTATTATCGAAGATATATATCAAAGAAAAGCACATGAGTTGTTTTTTAATAACATAAAATATGTTAAAAAAAGCATTTGGATTTATTCGTCACAATACTATTTTGTTTATATTAATAATGTTACAAAAAGTGAGCGAAAACAATTATTGGAAGAATTACTACAAGAAGAGATGTATATAGGTTATTGTGATTTCACATTTAATAACGATTTGAAAGACTTGTTAGCTTATGTTTTAAGCTCAACATGTATAAAAAAGGGGAATAAAATATTATTTCCATGTGTATCTTTGGATGAGTGCTTTTATTCCTTTAAATATAAAGGATATATTGAGGTACCAATTGAACAAGAATTATATTTTTCTTTTTTAGATTACAAAATTGAATCTAGTTTAATATATGCAATTGATGTTAATGATTCAATAAATGCTGTTGTTCCTTTTTATATTGATATTACTACTGTAGATATTGAAATTGAATCTAATAAATTAGATTATCTTAAAATGAATAAAGCGAATATTATAAAGAGAAGTGGGATGGAAAATTTCAAAGAAGAGGATTTATGTAAACTATTAAAAGAAAAGATAAGACAAAATTATATTTATAATCTAGATTATGATGAATGGGGAAATGTGAGGTTTAATATTTTATTTGAAATTCTTTGTTTAGATAAAAAAATTAAAATGTTAGCAGCATTTAAGTACAATCCAAGAGATAATAAAATTAATTTGATTACTTTATTCTGAAATAAGTGGTAGGTAGTTGTATTTGTCTATCAAAATGAAGTAATAATTATATAAATTTCTAAGTTATTAGATTAAAAATAATAGACATGCAATCTGAATCAGAATGCATGTCTATTGTTTTCTTAACATCGATAGTCATAAATATAAAAATTCATTTTTGCTTGTTGTCCTTTGATGTTAAAAATATGTTCTTGCTCACAGCGACGAATCATTCCTTGATGTTCATAAAAACCATAGTTACAGCTTGTATCTGTAAACAAGTAAAACTCATTGATCCTTTGTTTGTTTAAGTATTCAAGCGCAGAGTTAAACAGATTCTTACCTACTCCTTTTCCTTGGCAAGAAGTATCAACAGCAAATAATGTAAGCTCGGCTGGATATGTTTTACCTGCATCAGCTAAAAGTTGTTTATCAATACCGTATACGTTTTCAAAGATTTTAGATACTTTTCTTCCCTCTTTAGAAAGATACAGCGATAAAATAGATTTCATCTGTTTTAATCTGTATTTTAGAGGACATTTATGAGTAGCGATATTTTTGACTAAAATAATTCCTATCGGTTTGTCGTTCAATAAAGCAACACGTGAAAACGTATAATTTGTTAAGCAACTGCTCAAAAATACTCTAGCTAATTTTACTGCTGTTTTAGGACTGCTAAATTCATCATAGTGCCATGTTTCACGGATAATGTTTCCTAAGATTTTAAAATCTTCTTTTTGATATTCTCTGAATGTAATTTTCATTTTCAATTCTCCTTGTCATTTCTTGTTACAATTTATATAATAATCTTTACAGTTACTGTAAAGTCAATAAGGAGATTTGAAAAATGAAAAAAAGTAATATCCAATTAACAACAGCTCAATTTGCAAAACTGCATGAAGTGAATAAACGAACTTTACATTATTATGATAATATTGGCCTTTTCTCCCCTGACACAAAAGGGGATAATGGATATAGATATTATGATTTATCACAAAGTATTGACTTTGAGTATATCCGTATGCTGAAAGAATTAAATATGAGTATCGAGGAAATTGAAGCATATTGTAAAAATCCTGCTGCTGACAGTTTCCTTAAAATTGCGGACATCAAAATAAAGGAAATTGATATAGAAATCCAAAAGTTGAAATCTATTAAAAAGATTTTGAATGTAAAGAAAGATAATCTAGCTCTCTGTGAAAACTTGCTAGAACAAGCGATTAGAGTTGAGGAACATCCATCTGAAAGCATTTTGATTACTCCTTATGATTTTTCAGAGGATAATATATCAGAGATATTTACTTATCTAAAAGATACATGGAGTATTGAACAAATTCGTATGGGGATTGGAGGATTTATTTCTCTTGATAAAGTTATCAATGAAGAATTTGAAAAGTATGACGGACTTTATACTCCTGCAATAAGTGGCTGTTCATCAGCGAAAAAGATAACTAAACCTAAAGGCAGATATTTGTGTGGTTACCAAAAAGGAACATGGGACAAGTTACCATGTATCTATAAAAAGATGATAGATTTTGCCAAGCAAAATAATTTGGCCCTTGTAGGTTATGCTTACGAGATGGGATTGAATGAATTTGCGATTTCAGATTTTTCGCAATATGTTACAAAGATTATGATTCAGATTAAAGATAACTCTCAAATTTAGGGTGATAGGTATTATGAAATGATTTTGATACTTTTGTATTAGGGAAAAGTTGACTTGTGGATTAATGATAAGGAGATATATCGTTGTAAGTTAGATTGATAATATTATAGAATTGATAAAATCTAAATTTGTTTATTGTCATATTGACGATAGAGCAATTTTAGATTCGTTAGTATTTCTATAAGGATACATTATATTGACAGTCATGTGATATGAGTAAGGCATCCCATTATCTGTGAAAATTTTCTCAATCACTTATAAAATTTGTAAAGACTTATATTTATTGATATAATTTAATCAATCAATTAGAGGTAGGAGACAAACATTATGGGTTTATTTAATTTTTTGAAAGAAGAAAAAGAAACAAAGAAAAACAATGTCATATCTCAAGAACCAGATACACCAATTCCGTTTGGAATGAAAATGTCTTGGTTGGTTTTGAAAGAAACCGATCCAAAAATAGTTCTTGATAAACTCGATTGCACTAATATCGAAAAGTGTAACTGGAATAGTGCATTTTCTTATATGCAAGATATGAAGAAAGTATTTGTAACGCCATGTTTTGATGGATATATCTTAGTACTTAATTTTGATTCACCCTTAGAAAATAAAGAATTATTACAGGAAATAGCAATGAAATTTGAAGAAATTCAGTTCTTTTCAACACATAGAGTTGTTGATTTATCATGTTGGGTAAAGTTCGTAGATGGGAAATTAGTACGCAGTTTTTATTATATTGGTGATCAAGGTGAAATTATATGGAACGAAGGTGCATTAACAAAAGAAGAACAAGAAATAGGCCTCACTTTATCATCATTTAATTTAGAAGAGTATGATCAAAATATATTATATCCTGATGAAGAGATTGTTGATGAACTTGCTGCAAAGTGGGGTATTAATCCGTTTTTAGATGAGTATCAAGAAACAAAATCAACAGGATTTTTATGTGATTTGAAGTAAATTTATTATGTTGAGCAAAGTTTCTTTATGATTAAAAGTAATTATTTATAAAATCTATACAGTGTAGACATTATCTATTTTTACTTATATACAGGGTATAAATGTATTTTAGATATGTCATAATGGAGTTAATAAATGAGAATTGAGGTAGAATTATGGCGTCAAGTAAAGATTATTTGGATTTTATTTTAGGGCAACTATCTGAATTAGAAGAAATTACATATCGTGCTATGATGGGAGAGTTTATTATCTATTATCGCAGTAAAATTGTTGGTGGTATCTATGATGATAGATTGCTTGTCAAACCAGTAAAATCAGCGATTAGTTATATGCCAACAGTTCTGTATGAGTTGCCTTATAAGGGAGCAAAAGAAATGTTGTTGGTAGATGAAGTTGATAATAAAGAATTTCTGGCAGGTTTATTTAATGCTATGTATGAGGAATTACCAGAACCAAAACCGAAAAAGAAAAAATTGACAAGTTCCAGTTTGTAGAAGTCATAAAAAGTAGAAAGAATGAGAATTTGAAAGAGAGAAGATTATGAAAAAATATTTGAGTATCTTGTGTTTGTTAATATTAACTTTGTTATTAACAGCTTGTGGAGTATATTTTGAAGGTAGCCGAATAGGAAGTGATAATGAATTTGTGATGAACTTTAAGATGTTTAATACTGCCGACTCTCAACACTTAATCGTTGAAGAAGGAGAAACTATTCATGCAGAAATTATTGTTGAGAGCAGTAGCTTATCAATTAAGGTTCAGAAAGATAATGAGACACCTATTTATGAGGAGAACGATATCTGTTTAACTGATAAATTTGATATTGAAATTGAAGAGAGTGGAACGTATGTAGTTACAGTAACAGGAGAAAAAGCAAAAGGAAGTGTTAACTTCACAGTAGTTACTCATTAATAGATAAATCTAGAGTATGACAATATTAAAGAAACATTGACATATTTCCAAGGGGTTTTGGTAAAAGTAGTGAGATAAAAAAATTGGTGTAATAAGGTAACTTATTTCAAATTGGGAATTGGAACAAACAACACAAGACACTCTCATTGCATTATCAAAAACTTTAGATGTAGTATTTATATTTTGAAAAAAGACAACGATATAATTGATAAAAAGTGAGGAATGCCTAATATAAGTCAAAGGTCTTCCTCACTTGTTTTATATGTCCAATGATAGAATGGATAAAGTTACATAATTATATTATTAGTTTTCTAGATATTTAATAAATTCATTTAATGAATGAGATTTTATTAAATTTTGTATTTTCTCTTTATCTCCTAAAGCTCTTATAATACTTTCATAAATTTTCATGAATTTTTTACGGTCTTTTTGCTGAACAGCAATCATTAACACAATATGAATTTTTTTGTAATCCCGCTGCACGCCTTTTTTATTTACTAATACACAAAACATAGTCTGTTTAGCGATTAACTCTAATGGATGAGGAATAGCAAAAGTATCAAAGAAACAAGTAGAAGACATTTCTTCTCTTTTAAAAACAGATTCTACAAATCCTTCCTTAGCTAAACCAAAATCTATAATTTTTTGACCCATAAAACGTATGGCTTCTTCTTTTGATAAATAAGTATTCATATCAAAAAATAGATTTTCATGAAAATAGGAACGTAACATACTATTTTGTGCTTGTTTTTCTCGTTCAATAATATATTGATTAATAGCAGTATCAATCTTCAAATAATCTTCCTGTGTATAAAAAGGTGATATATGGATTATTTTTTTATCTATAAATGAAAGTTCTTTCGTAGTAATGATTAAATCAATCTTATCATTAAATTCATAATGAAATGGATTATCAGTTATAGAATCAATCTCAATAAGATGTGCATGATTTTTTATAATGTTATTTTTTATCTTATCCATTATATGATAATAGTCATCACAAATTAAAAGTATTTTTATTTTTTCAGTTGAAGCATTATAATTTTCAATTAAAAATCCAATATGAATACTTATGTAACCAATTTCTTGATCTTCGATAAGAATGTTATATTTATCATGTATTTTTTTTTGCAATCTGTACAGCCACATCATAAATAAAAGGACAGTTCTTCTTTATATTATCAAAGATATCATTATGAGCAATTTGACAATGACTCGCGCGTTTAATTAAATCATTAATATGTAAGGCAAAATTGTATAAGAAATCAGAAAAATCAATATTTAACATATAGTAATTGAAAACACTAAAAAGAATCTCATCGATTTCATTGATAAATTCTGAGGTGATAATTTCTGATGTAGGTTGATTCATAGAAATAGAAGTATCTATTGGCTTAATTTGTCCCCATAATAAAATCGCTATGCAATTTTCAAAAGCGTAGGTAGGATATTTGTTTTATGTGACAATTTTATTATAATGAAATTGATTTTGATTTATATTGTACTTTAAGATATTTAAATTCAAGCATAATCAATTTATTTATATTTAATTATTTCAAACATGATATAATAGATTTAGCAAAGTTAGAATTTATAGAGGTGTGATAATATGGCAATATGGATTGCCATAAGGTTTTCTATTTTATGTGTATGATATATTCTTTTTAAAGAAAGACAAGTAATAATACTAAAAGCAGTATAATAATGGATTATAAAGTAGATGATAAGTAACTTGATGTATTAAGTTTTATTTCTTTTATTTTTTAGGTATATGATAGGAAATAAAGAGATATTTATTTAAAACAAGGAATATAATTATAGATTTGCTTATTATTTTATATACAGCTAAAAAATTTATAAAAATAGCAGTTAAAAGAGTTGATAAAGGAGAAAATTATGCTAGATAAAATACCAAATACAGAACAAATGACAATTTTAGTTGGGGAATCATTATATGAAGTATGGAATAAATTATGTGATTTAATTGATGAGAAATATGATATGGATTGTCTATGGAATAAAGGTGGTAAGGCATGGGTATATGAATATAAATATCGACGTGGTGGTAAAACTTTATGTGCTTTATATGCCAGAGAGAATTGCATTGGTTTTATGGTTATCTTGGGTAAAGATGAACGTTTAAAATTTGAAAAAGATAGAGAAAATTACACTAGCGAAGTTCAAAATATTTATGATGAATCTAAAACTTATCACGATGGTAAATGGATGATGTTTGAGCCAGTAGATGTTTCTTTATTTAATGATTTTATGAGATTGTTGAGTATTAAAAGAAAGCCAAACAGGAGGACTTAATGGTGAAAGAAATCATTGATTTTATTGAAGAAAATGTAAATGGAAAGACTTTATTTACAAAGGAATTAGTATATAAATTAGAAAATGATAAATTGGAGGGAGTATACTCTGATCAAATTTCTTTCTCAAATTTTAAGTACTATCAAAGTGGATTTCAATTAGATATGTTTATTGTTTCTAATGAGAAGATATGGATTATGGGTACTGATCGTCAACGTGAGAAATTGCAAAAAGATTTTAGTGCTGTATCATTGTTTCGTTTTGAGATGGCTAAGCGTAAAAGTACAAATGCAATGACAGGTTGTTTTAGGATGATTTCTGCTTCTGGAAAAGATGTAGCTGCTGAAGCAGTGATTAGTGGCATTTATGATATTCACCTTGAAAATAACGTTTTAAAATTTTTAGAAGATCAAGTTTTGTATCGTGATCAGCCAATTCAAGATGGACGTTATAAGCCAGTAGCATTTCAATCAGAGCATCGCTTTTATTTACAAGATGGAAAATTACACTATGAATATGATGGAAAATGTTTTGATGTCGATATACAAACTATGCATCGTGTGAATAGTCCTGATATTTTCCCAACGTTTGTTTCAATAGAAAAATAATTAATAGGCATTGGTTTTATGAATTATTAAGGCTATATGATTTTATCTAAATAATGAATTCTATTATATGAATTATTTATAAAAAAAGAATAATCAGTTATGTAAAAAGTGAAAATTTATAAGGAGTCTATTATGTCAATGAAAATTGAGATGGGTTTAGAATGTGATATTGATAATTGGATGAATCTTGTATATAAAGTGAAAGACTACTTTCCAGGACTAGAAACAAAGGAAGCTTTGGATAATCATAAGAATACTGTTTTAGAGTTTATGAGTCAGAAATCTGCAATTTGTACTAAACATGATGATAAAATTATTGGTGTTTTATTATTCTCAATCGATAATAATGAACTCTGTTTTTTTGGCTGTTGATGAAAATTATCGTAGACAGCATATTGCAGACAATATGATATCTTATATGCTTACATTTATGGATGATAAAAAAGATGTCGTGGTTACTACATATCGTAAAGAAGTTCCTGAGGGAATAGCAGCAAGAGCTTTTTATAAGAGTTTAGGTTTTCAAGAAGGCCAGTTGACAGAAGAATTTGGAAGTCCTGTCCAGAAATTTGTATTAAAAAGATAACTAAATTATAAAAATAGAAAAGGGGAGTAGTATGAAACATGAGTGCAAAACAACAGTATTGGAAACCAAAGTTTTTTCAGATTATCAACAAAAATATCTTGCTAATCCCAAATCTGGACCTTGCCCTTGCTTTAAAGTAGGAGATACTTTTACCTTGAAAAGGACTCCAGAAAGAGATGATTTTTATCATTTAATGGATGGAAAGTTTTGTG
Organism: Candidatus Stoquefichus sp. SB1; assembly: GCF_001244545.1. Classification (NCBI taxonomy): domain Bacteria; kingdom Bacillati; phylum Bacillota; class Erysipelotrichia; order Erysipelotrichales; family Erysipelotrichaceae; genus Candidatus Stoquefichus; species Candidatus Stoquefichus sp. SB1. The sequence goes on from NZ_LN852694.1 coordinate 46,007, forward strand.
GTGAAGCATGGGATGCAATTAGCAGATATGTTTATACAGCGCTACAGGGTGGAGCAATTATGCATAATTGGACAAATGATGATAGGATGATGATTGCTTGCTGTAATGATGGGACGAGACCTGTTATATTTAAAATAGAAAGAATTGATATTCCTGAAAGTATAGAGGAAAAAGAATGGTTAGATAAGCAGGATTTTTCTAACACTGAAGATAGTGCCTATACTGGATAATGAATAGAGAAGTATTATAACGACAAGATTTGTAAGAGGGTGATTTTATGGATATAGGAGATGTCATTATTTTTACTTTTTTGCTTATCGTATCTTTGATTGCTTTTATAATTAGCTTTTTTCAATTTAAAGAAAAGGGATTTTTATTTAATAATGCATACCTTTATGCTTCTAAAAAAGAGCGTGAAACAATGAATAAGAAATCTCATTATAGGCAATCAGCGATAGTTTTCCTTTTAATAGGAATAGCACTTTTGCTTCTTGCATTGGAGATTCTTTTTAAGGTTAGATGGCTGTATTCAGCAATAATGCTGATTATCGGTTGTCTAATGGTTTATGCTATAGGATCTTCAATTAATATTAGAAGAAAAAACAATGAGAATACACTTTAATTTATTGAATTTTACTTTTTCTAAATGATGAAAATTCATAGGAGAAACGTTCTGTTTTAAAAAAGGAATCACAATATAGTTATATAAGTAATCATTATGAATGGAAAGAACCATGGAAGGAAAAATTGTATACTGTATGGCAAAATGATAAATTTGATATACAGAAAAGATTGATAAAATAAATAATTATATTAATAAAATGAGCCGGGGTGAACAATAAATGAAATATAATATTTTACCAGAATTTAAAAGACATTCAAAAGATATTGTCCCTTTAAACCCAATCATATTAAAAATTGTCAATTTTATGATGCCAATTGTTCAAAAACAGAATTCTCCATTTGAAAATGAACTTGAAGTTGAAGAGATTAAGTTCAAATCCTGTACAGCACAGCTTATAAAACCAAAAGTAAAAAAGGACATTCCGTGTTTAGTGTATTTTCATGGAGGGGGTTTTGTATTAAAAGCATCTCAAACACACAAAAATCTTGTAAGGGAATATGCATATAAAGGAAATATGGCAGTGTTGTTTGTAGACTATAGACTGGCACCAAAATATAAATTTCCAATTCCAATGCAGGATTGCTATGAATCATATCTTTGGGCTGTTAGTAAATTTACAAAACAAAGGATTTATGTAGGTGGTGATAGTGCTGGAGGAAATTTAGCACTTGGAGTAACGAGAAAAGCTATAGAGAAAAACAATAGAATTCCAGATAAATTACTTTTAATATATCCAGTTGTTGATACAAGAATGATAACAAATTCCATGAAAGAGTTCACTGATACTCCTATTTGGAATGCAAAGCTGAATGCCAAAATGTGGGATTTATATACTAAAAAGAAAGATCGTCACAATATTTTAGTATCGCCTATAGAAGCAGATAATTTTTATGGATTTCCTGAATGTTATATTGAAACAGCAGAATTTGATTGTCTAAGAGATGAAGGAATAAATCTTGCTAATCACTTAAAGTTATCAGATGTTTCTGTGGAAATTGTGAATACAAAGGGAACAATTCATGGATTTGATGTAGAAGAAAAATCTGATTGTGTGCGTGAATGTATTCAAAAAAGAATTGTTTTTTTAAATAAAGGAATTGATACAAATTCTAATTTTAGTGAAAAGTGATAATCTAGATATGGATAATAAAGCATATTCTTTGGTTTTTAATAAAAGATGCTATTCGTTATGAAATCAAAAGCGGTAATGATAATATCACAAAGATTAATATATCTCGAATAGATCATGTTATATCTTTTTTAGGGAAACATATATTTGATGTCTTAAATATACAAATTACAGATTAAATCTATTTGTACACAATTTTTTTGAGAATATACTATACTCATAAGTGATGAATTGAGATAGCCTTAGTTGCTATCTTTTTTGAAATTATCTTATTCCTTTTGGTTAAAATAGTATTTTGTATATGGTTATGTTAAAATGAATATACATATAAATTATAATTTGTCCTAAAGATTATTTATATATGAGGTGAGTATGGAGAAAAAGAGAAAATATTATTTAGATTATTTAAGAATTATATCTATAGTACTATTATTTCCAGTTCATACATTGATGGTATGGAACGATTATGGGCAGAAGTTCTATGTTTGGGGTGGAGATAATAGAGTGTTAAGTAGTTTAATTATCTTAATTAATCCATGGTTTATGCCAATATTTTTTGTTATTGTAGGTATGTGTGCCAGATATTCCTTAGAAAATAGAACGACAAAGCAATTTATAGTTGAAAGAGTGAAAAAGTTGTTCGTTCCATTGGTAAGTGGGGTTATATTACTCGTACCTTTTCAAACATTTTTTGCAAGAAAATACTTCTATGGTTATAAAGGAACTATATTTGATAATATTATTTATTTCTTTACACGTTTTACAGATATGTCAGGTTATGATGGTGCATTTACACCTGAACAGTTGTGGTTTATTCTATTTCTTTTTTTATTTTCATTTATTGGGATTTTGAGTGCAAAGGTTATACCATACGATAAAGTCAAAAATAAGATTTCTAATATTAATATATATTGTTATTACGATGTTCATTCTTGTATGGGGAGGATATTATATAGGAAATTTTGGAGGATTTAGTTTAGGAAAGAATCTTGTGTTATATTTATTGGGATACTACATTTTAAGTAATGAGTGTGTATTAAGATTGCTTGAGAAGTATCGAAGTGTATTAATAATTATGTTTTGTAGTAGTTTATTTTTGCTTTTTATTACATATTACCAATATGCATATTATGGAGATGTATTGGTTAATTTTGTTGCATGGATAGGCAGTTGTGCATTGATTTCATTTGCAATGAAATATCTAAATAAGAGGACGAAATTATTGCATTATTTTAATAAAGCATCATTTCCAATATATATTACATTAATCCATATTAGTAGCAGTGGCATATTATACTTTACAATATGTTAATGATCTACCTTTACAAATAGGCATTATAATAGTTACAAGTTTTATTGGGACAATATTTTTATATGAGATAATAAAAAGGATTCCTTATGTTAGAGTACTGTTTGGAATAAAGTAATTGGTTTATTCAATATATGAGCATAATCTATGGTGCGTGAACTTCCAGTTTATAGTGTTTATACAGATAATAATGAAAATGAGAATTTTTACAAGAAGGAGGAATTAAAATGCTACCATATATTGATCATATCCATATCACAGTTGAAAATCTTGAGAGAGCAGAAGCCTTTTATGATAAACTATTGCCATTGCTTGGATTTGATCTTTCACTCAAAGAACATGATTCAGTGCCAGAACATCAATATGAAATTGTTGAGTATCATCACAATTGTTTGTCTATTGGGCTTGTTAATTCAAGAAAGCAGAATAAGAATGAAAAAGTCAATAGAAGAAAAGCAGGTGCATTACATCATCTTGCATTTCATGTTGATAGTCTAGAAGAAATTGATTCACTTTATCTTAAAATTAGAGATATTCCGTCTGTTATTGTTCATAAACCACAATATTATCCTGAATATTGTGATGATTATTATGCTTTATTTTTTAAGGATTCAGAAGGAATAGAATATGAATTAGTCAATTTCAATAGAAACAAATATTTTCCTCGAGTTGTGAAAGAATAAAGAAGATATTTGTCAATAAATCTTGAAAAAAGTTATAATAAGAGATATCAGACAAGCCTTATGGAGAACAGTGCTTTTGTCAAAAAGTATGGCTTAGATCAATTTATGAAACAACAAAAAATCAAGTACACTTGCTCTAAGTGCGGTAGAATCATTTCTATACAAGATGGAGAATGTAGCGAGTGTCAAGAAAAAATGACATAGATAAATTAGAATTTGTAAAGGAGATTTAGCTATGAGAATATTTAATAAATTGAGGAAGAAAAACAGTGGTTTGACAATAGAGGAAATTATATCTAAAGATTATAAACAAAAATATTTTAATGAATGTAAGTATATATGGAAAAATTATGTTCCCAAAGAGGGTCAAGCGAATAACTTGCAAGGCGAATTATTAAGAGAAATAGAAAAAATCCGTATTGAGGCACAAGATAATGGAAATATAAATTGGGATGATGATTATTCTTATTTTTGCGATTTTATTAGTGAAAGATTAACTGAACAATCAATATTTTCAGCGGTTGAAAAAGAAGAAATAACCTTAATAATGTCTTATATAAAAGAATGTGGGATTTATGCTCAGAAATTTAATAGTGGAAAAATATCGGAAAATAATGTTGATATAGAAAGAATTGCTTATGTCAATGATAATTTGTATGACATAATATGTGATAAAATAGGGCAATTACATAAAGAAAATATTTATCCTATACAATACGAAAAAAACGACAACATTAAAAGATAGATTCCAGTTTTACGTAATACTGAATATACAAAAGAACGTTGTGCGTAGGTCTGTGTAAGTGGAAATGAGCGATGGGGTGGACACACTTAGGTAACAAATCTAGAATTTTTACGCAAGGTTTGGCGTAACTTTTAGCGTAAAAAAATGCATTTGATAATATGTTGATATAGTACAAAAATTCATAACTAATTGATAAACAGAATAGATGATTTATAAATAAAAATATGACTTTTTTTTGTGAAAAGATTTAAGAAAAATATTTTTGATTTCTATGTTGATTTGGTGTTCAATTTTGAACATATTATGAAAATGGATACTGAAAATTGCTATTTAAAAATAATATTGACTAATTAAGTTTATAAAATGATTTATATTATCCTTTGAACATTTAAATAGACTTTATCCTATCATCTGTATTAATGAATAGACTTTTTTTATTTAATGATTTCTTACAATTTATAGGATATTCCTTCCGATTTTGTAATTAATATATAATTCTAATTATTGCAAACACACTATAGCTTTTAATAACTAACTGATAATACTTGAAATCTGTGGCATTATATTAGTGATAAAACGAGGTGCTGATGTGAAATATGAAATTTTTTTGAAAAGGATGGGGAAATCGATAAGGATCATAAGAAAAAGCAAGAAATTGAAACAAGAAGATTTAGCTAAATTATGTGGTGTTAATCAAAACTATATTAGCGATATAGAGAACGGCAAAAGGAATATAACAATGTTGAAGATCTTTGATATTGCTGAAGCTTTAAACATTTAGAATAAAAAATACTTGATATTTGAGTAAAAAACATTTTGATATAAAGTCAAATGGCATCAATCTAAGAAAATGGGTTGATGTTTTTTGCTGAATTGAATTATATAAGAAGAAAACATTCTATTTTATCGATAATAAACGGAAAAGCATATATGTAAACCTAAGCAGGGACTAGATTTATTTTTTTACACGATACTAATTAATGGTGCAAATATTATTTCTCTTTCACGCTATGTTGAGCAGGAGAGAAATGGATGATCAATGATTAAAGAAGGGGAACGGAAAGTTTCAGTAGGAATTTTATGTAAGTTCTCCGATGCACTGAATATCACATCTGTTTATATATCATGGTGACAATGAAAAAGATAACATATGATATAATTCCTTTTGAATAGGAGTATCCTAGAGTGAGTTATATTTAAGTGTTTTTCATAAAAAAGGTAAAAAAGTGGCTAATTATTCATTTTTAATTAAGAATAATTAGCTGATTGTTTATCATTAATAACTTAATGATATTGGGACATATGTCTGCTTTCTATTAGTTATATTATTGTTCACCAGATGTAAAACACATGATTACGGAAGTATAAAAAATACCATCACTTGTTTCAAAGCGTACAGAACCATGATAACGCTTTGCTATGTCTTGCATAGAAGCTGTCCCGATTCCCATGCCCTCACGTTTTGAAGAAGTGGGTACACCATCTTGAAAGGGTATAGGAGCATCACAGGTATTGTCGGTGAGAATCAGCAACTCAGAGGTTCCGTGCTGCTTTATCCATAATTTTATAAATGTGTCATTACTTTTACTTCTTTGACAGGCTTCTACAGCATTTTCCAGCATATTACCAAGTAACACGGTGATGTCTGTTTCTGAAATGCTGCAGTCATCAGGATAAGCAATATTTGCATCAAAGCGGATATGATAATCTCTTGCTCTACTTGCATAATAACAAACAATTGCATTTACGACATCATTACGGCTGTAGAGTTCTAAAACGTCGGGAGGTAATTCGCTTCTATATAAATCAATGTAATTCTTCAATCCCTCCTTATCATCTTTTTCTATATAGGAATTAACAAGCATTAGATGATGATGTAAATCATGTTTGGCTTTGCGCATATCATCCATATGTTTGGCAAGTATATCGTATTGTTTTTTCTGTGTCTGAATACTTTGATCAGCATATTTCAAAGACTCTTCCAGCTGTGTTTTCTTCATGGAAATTTCTAATACTTTCAATGCTACATAGGATACATAACAAGTACCTAACAGCATGAGGTAGCGGGATACTATGAATTGCCATGTCGCATAAGCATAGATATCATCATTGAAGCAGTACAGCATCCCAAACAATGCAGAAAATAATGGTATCTTCCAGAGGTGTCGCCACATTGCATCGTCCTGTATCTTCATGGCATCCGCAATCGTATGCTTGAAGAAACGGAACATAAACGGGCAGGTCACCAGATAGACAACGATGCGAACAATGTTATATATCAAATAGGGGTGCTGGTCTGAAAAATCCCAGAAGAACTTGCTTTCGATGTAGTTTGCATTCCCATAAACAAAGAATGACCACGAGAACAGAAGCAAATAGGTGAACATCAGCTTTGGGAAACTCTCTCTTATCAGAACAAAGGACAGTGTCAGATTCACAAGCATGAAACAATAGCGCATGGTGGTCGTCCATTGCATAGCCATCTCATATCCACCTGTATTGATAAGGTAGAAAGTCAAACTGTTGAGTGTTGCTACAGCCGTGATCAGAATCATGACATAACGAAACGGAATACGCAGTTTATCCTTGAACATTAGATAACGTGGTATCGCAAATGGGATGAAGTCAAGATATGGAAATAGGATCACCATTAATGAATCTATCATAGTGTTTCCTCCTCTCTTGCTTTATGAAACAGATATCTATGATATTCTTTCTCTATGTTATTCCTGTCCCGCTTGGAAAAGAGAACCCTTTCTCCTGTTTTCAACAGGAATGCTAGATCTACCATTTGTTCAACACAATCAAGGTTGACGATGCATCCCTTATAGCAGGACAGAAACTGTGGATAAGCCATCAGCATATCCGCCACAGTGGTAAAGGGGATGCGGTAGCGCAGGACGCCATATTGTAGGGTATGAATCTGTGTATAATGACCACTTACATCACACCATAGAATCTCACGCAGAAGTATTTTTTCATCTTGTATACAGATATATCGGGCATTACGCAATCGTGCCATGTTAAGCAGAAGTAGAGTCTGTTCAAAACCCTCATAGGAAAAAGGTTTTACAAGGTAACCGTTTGCCCGCACCTGATAGCTATCAATTGCATGGTCTCTGCTGGTAGTGATGAAGATCAGAGGGACAAAGGTATCGTTCATTCTTATCTTTTTTGCGGTATCTATACCAGAGAGACCATCCATATACTGATCGATAAAGATAGTATCATAGCTGTCTTTTCTAAAAATCGATAGAAAATCTTCACCGCTGATGAACTCCTCGATATGAATGAATTCCTCAACATAATGTTTGGAAAAGAAACGATAGAGACATGATTGGATGGCATTTCTGCATTCTACAAGGTCATCAATAATTGCTATTTTCATGTTCCATCCTCACTCCTTTAACGAATAAAATAATTTTGTCAACTTAATTTTACATGAAAAAGAAGGTCAAAACAATGCGAATTTCAGCCAAAAATTGCAGTTTGCGGCCAACCTGTTGAATTTCCGACTCTTTTTGCTATAGTGAAAGTAGGAAATACCAAGCACGAAAGGAGTGTGGAATGTATGGAAATGATCATTTGTGGTGGTGATAGCAAGGAGTGCAGTCTGATAGAGGAATCTGTTAATGACTACTACAGAGACAAGAATATCCCCTGCCAAATACGACACTGTGGAGACTGGCAGGGGCTGAGTAGGCAGATCAAGGAGAAAACAGCAGATGCTATCATCGTGGCGCAGGATGGGGTGAGTGGACTGGATATCATTACAGGATTGAGGATAGCATCAGGCAGGATGATATGGTTTTCTGACTTGGATTTCAGCATACAGGCATATCGTCTGTGCGTGTTCTATTTCGACATGAAACCTATTTCACATGAAAAAGTCATCCAGGCACTAAAGCGTATCGAAACGATATAATAGCAAAATGTATCAGATATTCATAATTTTATACATAAAGATATAGCAAAAATAGGAAGTAGTTCTTAATAATATAAAAAAGCATTCCAGAAAAGAGAATAGAATTTCTATATTGTACAAGTTGTGAAATGAAAAGGAGGAAGATGCTATGAATAACAAGAAGAAACAGACCGTCGCAGCAGCAATGGCAACAGCATTGGGAGTAAGCGTCATGATGTCCCCTGTGGCAGTATATGCCAAGGAAGAAGACTCAGCAATAATCATGCAGGAAAACAAGCAGCAAGACATTCTACAGGAGACAAATAAACAGCCAGAAACAGATATACCTGTTGCTGATTTAAGGTCAAATGAAGAGATTACTGATCCGGCTGAAGCAATAAGAGCGATACAGGCAGTACTGGGCAACTATCCTGTGAGCAATGAAACAACAGCAGATGAAATAGACGACTTTCTAGAGAAAACATTTATAAATACAGAGAAATTAGCGGATTGCAGTTTAGGTTCCTTCGATAAAACAAAAGCTACAGTGGATACTGTAGGCAATATAACCCTAGAGATAGTTTTTGTGTTACGGTTCCAGCCTTCATCAATGTACTATTATTACATGAATATTACGATACCACGCCTACCAAAGGCAGGAGAAGTTGCTATCAATGACAAAAATTTTCCAGATGCTGAATTCAGATCCTATATAAAAAAGACATTTGATAGTAATTCTAATGATGTGTTATCTGTAGTTGAATTGGATAATGCGAAAAGAGTGTATTTATATGGAAATAAAAATATAAAAAATATAGCAGGAATACAGTATCTTAGAAATTTAGTGTTTTTAAATTGCGGTAATACTGATATAGAAACTTTTGATGTCAGCAAAAACAAGAAATTGGAAACTTTATATTGCACTGATAATTTAAAGCTTACATCTATGAATATCGATGGGGCTGAATCTTTAGTGGAATTACAATGTTATTCTACCGGAATCATTGAATTAAATGTAAAAAATAACACAAACCTTGATTGGCTTGCCTGCTATATGACTAAGCTTAACAGCTTAGATGTTAGCAACAATTCAAAACTCAGAATACTGGATTGCTTTTCTAATCCGCAGTTGACTACCTTAAAGACAAATAAGAGTGGCTTGTTAGAAAAATTGAATATTACTGAAACTGGAATCAATGAATTAGATGTCAGTGATCATAGTAAACTAACAGATTTAAAAGCAATGAGATGCCCTAACTTAGCTTCCCTAAACATTAGCAATGCATCTTTGTTAAAAGAATTATGGACGAAGTATTCGCCTGTACTTGCAGATATACAAACTGGAAATAATACAGCTTTAGAAAATATCGTCGTATCTGGTAATACTAGTTTAAGTGATATAGATGTCAGCGGCATGTCAAACTTAAAAAGTTTTACTGGTGATGATACTGCGTTAAGAGGATTGGATTTGATAAATAATAAAAATTTGAATAGTTTAAGTATTGGCGATTGTCCTCTAGCTTATTTAAACTTGCCACAAGAAGTAGATATAAATTACCTATATTATGGCAATAACAAGCAGGTTGCTTTTGATATATCAGGTAGTTCTTTCAAAATCACGGATATATTTCCAAATATAAATGTCGCTAATTTGAATCTTTTGAGTGGTGCTACACAAAACGGCGAGGAATTTAGTGGATATAAAAATGGTGAGCCAATACGTTATACATACTACTGTGGGATGTATAACGGAAGGAAGATCCAACTTTCCGTTTCATTGATTCCCAATATTCAAAAATTGGATAATGGTATCACAATAAAGAATGATCTAAATAAACCGTATGATGGAATACCTGTGGAATTGGATAAAAGTGATATTGTCGTAAAAGGCGATAACCAAGCGTATAAGATTCGCTGGGAAATGCTTGACGGCTCATACTGGAAGGATGTAAACGGGCCACCTTGTGATGTTGGGAACTATAGAGTAAGGATAACTGTAGAAGAGGATGAATACTTCTATGGTGCTTCAAATACAGTAGAATTTGCTATTACAAAAGCAACAAATAGTTGGAAGAATGTGCTTGTGATTGCAGATTGGACATATAACGAAAAATCTCATCTTCCAACAGCGACTGCGCAATTTGGCAATCCAATATTTACTTACAGTGATTCCAAGACAGGAACATTTACATCAAATGTACCAGCAGATGCAGGCACATGGTACGTCAAGGCAACAGTCACAGGTACAGATAATTATACAGGCTTGGAAGAAATTGTGATGTTCCAGATTCAAAAAGCAGATAATGAGTGGATAAACCAACCAGAGCTAATCGGTTGGACATATGGAGAGAAAGCAAATATGCCAACTGCTACATCGAAATATGGCAATGTAACTTACTCATATAGTGATACAATGGCGGGTATCTATAGCGATAAAGTTCCTCAGAACGCAGGAACATGGTATATAAAAGCAAGCGTAGAAGGAACAGGGAATTATACTGGATTAGAATATATAACGACTTTTATGGTAGCACCAAAACATATAAATGATGATATTATTCCTGATATCCAATCAGACGAAGATGTTGCGCATCTAATTCTCAAAGATGGAGATAGAGAATTGGTAAAAGGAATAGATTATCGTATAGACAAGCAACAAAAAGGTAATGAAGTCACAATAACGATTACATTCCAGAGCAATTATACTGGCATTGTCACAAGAAGTTACATTATCGATACAGAGAAATCAGAAGAGATAATAAAAGATACAAACAGCGTATCAACTGGTGATCATAACCAAACAGGATTCTTTGCAGCAATCAGTATATTCTCCGTAGGCTATTTTGTGTACCTTACAGGAAAGAGAAGAAAAAAGAATGAGGAGATGAAGGGAAGATAGTACTTGTGGAATATATGGAAATGATTATCTGCGGTAGTGATAGCATAGTGCGCAGTCTAATGTAGTAATCATTTCATGATTACTACAATTTCATACCTAAGGAGAAATCGAAAAGTAAAAAGAGGGGTTGCTCTTAACGTTATAAAAAAGCATTCCAGCAAAGAGAATTGAATTTCTATATTGAATTAGTTTTGAAAGGAAAAGGAGGAAGCTGTTATGAATAATAAGAAGAAACAGAGCGTCGCAGCAGCAATGGCAACAGCATTGGGAGTAAGCGTCATGATGTCCCCTGTGGCAGTATATGCCCAGGAAGAAGACTCAGCAATAATCATGCAGGAAAACAAGCAGCAGGACATTCAAAAGGATACAAAATCACAGAATGAAACTACCATATCAAAGCAGAACGTTCCAGTGAATGAGAACCTACAGAATACGAATACCAACAATTTACAATCAGTAACAGATATAGCTGTCGTTGATTTAAGGTCAAATGAAGTTTTTACTGATGATGGAGAAGCACAACAAGCGATACAGGAAGCACTGGATAGCTATCCAATAAGCAATAAAACAACAGAGAGAGAATTACATGATTTTTTAAGAGCAGAATTTATAGGCACTGCAAAACTTAGCAGTATAAAAATGAGTTTGGTTTCTAAAACAGATGCAACACAGGATTCCACAGGAGACATAAATATAAGGATTGGAGTGATGTTAGAAAATGCTAAAGAGTTCTATTTTGATTATACCTTAACGATACCACGCATACCAAAAGCAGGAGAGGTTGCTATTGATAAAGCAAATTTTCCAGACGATATTTTCAGAAAATATGTGAAGGAAACATTTGATACATTAAAAGATAATGTTTTATCAATAAAGGAACTAGATAATATCTATACTGTAAATGTATTGAGTAAAAGTGATATTGAAAGTCTAAAAGGAATTGAATATTTTCCTAATTTACGTTTTTTATACTGTAATAACACGAAAATAACGGTACTGGATGTAAGTAAAAATTTGGCTTTACAAAAATTGGATTGTAGTAATACCTTACTCACTTCTTTGGATGTAAGTAAAAATAAAAAATTAACACAATTATCATGTAATTGGAACACAGAAATGGAATCTCTTACGGTACAAGGTGCAGATGCTTTACAATCTTTGATTTGTACGGATTCAGGATTGAAAAGTTTAGATGTCAGCCATAATGAACTTCTAAAAGATTTAAATTGTTATAATAATAAACAAATGTCAATCCTCCTTGTGAATGGTGCACAGCGATTAGAAAAATTAAGTTGTTTTAACGATGCTATTCAGACGTTAGATGTAAGCAATCTTAAAAATCTTGAAGAGTTAAATTGTTATGAAAATACTGATTTGAACACATTGAATGTAGATGGTGCAGATGCATTAGAAGTATTACGTTGTAATGATACAAATATCAATAAATTAAACGTTTCGAATAATAAAAAATTAACACATTTGTATACAAGTTCAACCAATCTTACAGATTTAGATGTTAGTAAAAACACAGCGTTAAAATTCTTATTTGCTTCGAATACGAAGATATCAAAACTAGATATTCATTTAAATAAAGTTTTAAAACAACTTGTATGTGGGGATAATAAAAATCTAACATCACTTATCATTACAGGTGCAGACGCTTTGGAAAAGTTATCATGTGATAATACAAGTATCTGTTCATTAGATGTTAGTCAAAATAAAAATCTGAATTTATTGGAATGTCAAAATACGCAATTAGTTTGGTTGAATATCGGGGATAACATCAATTTAAAGACAATTTCAAAAAATACCACAAAGATGAATATATCTGTGACAGGTAATACCTTCAATATCAAAGATTTATTCCCTGATCTAGATTTGCAAAAAGTATCAATAACTTCAAATGGTGACCTAAACACAACAACAGGAATCGTAACGATTATGAAACCTGATCAAGATGTAACTTATATGTATCAAATGGGTACCTCAGGAAATGGAACAGAGTTTTTAACTGTTGCGCTAGCCCTGGATATTCAAAAAGAGAAGAGTGTTATTTCTATCGAAAATGATATTAGTAAAATTTATGATGGTAAGCAAGTAGATGATCCTATGATAAGTAAGCATGGTAGTCAAAAGGAAGTGACTTTTACGTATGAGCAATGGAATGATAGTAAATGGATAGACTTTAGTGATATACCAATTCATGTTGGTGTATATAGAGTACAGGCACATGTCGCAAGTGATGATTTTTGGCTTATGGCAGATTCTGAAAAAGTGGAATTCACCATTACAGGGGCAGTAAATAATTGGATTGCAAAACCAACAATTGAAAAATGGACATATGGTCAATCAACAAACGATCCGACCGCAAGCTCCCTTTTTGGTAATGTGAGCTATAGCTATAGCAACTCACGCACGGGTATATACACTAGCAATGTACCAACAGATGCAGGCACATGGTATGTCAAGGCAACAGTTGCAGGTACAGATAATTATACAGGCTTGGAAGAAATTGTAATGTTCCAGATTCAAAAAGCAGATAATGAGTGGACAAGCCAACCAGAGTTAATAGGCTGGATATATGGAGAGAAAGCAAATATGCCAACTGCTACATCGAAATATGGCAATGTGACTTACATATACAGTGATACAAAGACAGGCATCTATACTGATAAAATTCCTCAGAATGCAGGCACATGGTATGTCAAGGCAACAGTTGCAGATACAGATAATTATACAGGCTTGGAAGAAATTGTGATGTTCCAGATTCAAAAAGCAGATAATGGGTGGACAAGCCAACCAGCGCTAATAGGCTGGACATATGGAGAGAAAGCAAATATGCCAACTGCTACATCGAAATATGGCAATGTGACTTACATATACAGTGATACAAAGACAGGCATCTATACTGATAAAATTCCTCAGAATGCAGGCACATGGTATGTCAAGGCAACAGTTGCAGATACAGATAATTATACAGGCTTGGAAGAAATTGTGATGTTCCAGATTCAAAAAGCAGATAATGGGTGGATAAATCAACCAGCGCTAATAGGCTGGACATATGGAGAGAAAGCAAATATGCCAACTGCTACATCGAAATATGGCAATGTGACTTACACATACAGTGATTCCAAGATAGGAAAATTTACATCTAATGTACCAGTAAATGCAGGTACATGGTATATAAAAGGAAGCGTAGAAGGAACAGGGGATTATACTGAATTAGAATATATAACGACTTTTATGATAGCACCAAAACATATAGATGGTGATATCGTTCCTGATATCCAATCAGATGAGGATGTAGCGCATCTAATTCTCAAAGATGGAGATAGAGAATTGATAAAAGGAAAAGATTATCGCATAGACAAGCAACAAAAAGATAATGAGGTCACGATCACGATTACATTCCAGGGCAATTATACTGGCATCTTCACAAGAAGTTACATGACCGATACAGAGAAATCAGAAGAGATAATAAAAGATACAAGCAGCGTATCAACTAGTGATCATAACCAAACAGGATTCTTTGCAACGATTAGTATGTTCTCCGCAGGATGTTTTGTGTACCTTACAGGAAAGAGAAGAAAAAAGAATGAGGAGATGACGCGAAGATAGTACATCAATAGGACTACTTACTACATTCATTATTCTATTAGTCGAATGTATTGCTTTGATTATCGGAAATAATCAGAAGAAAAACCAAAATGAGAACGATTATTGAGTGCAACATGTATAGTTAAGTAAACATTTTGTATACACTTCAATACAGTTATATATAATTTGTTATGAAATATTGCAGGAAAATTGCCGTGTTCATTAAGGTTAAAATTATTACATAAGAAGAAATAGAACATAGTTTATAATAAAATAGAACCCTTATAAACGCCTCGGGTTTATAAGTGGTTCTTTTCTTTCTCATTTAGCAGTTGGTTTATTCAAATATAAAGTTCAATAACTTTAGTACTTTCCTCTGTTCAATAAAAAAAGCAGCTGACTATTCCTCCGGGCAATTAGAGCAATCATTGACAGAATGCGGTTCATTATGAAATAATGGATTTATTATAGAGTACTATATTGGTATATGAAAAAGTTACATTAGAAAGGGGTAGCAAAATATGTATAAGTTATTAACCCTAAGTAACGCCTTAGAACGCTTATTCCCAACTATACGGCGAGGTATATCTGCACACCGTATTTTAAACGCTGAACATCGCTTATGTAAGTGATGAATTGAGATAGCCTAGGTTGTTATCTTTTTTGAATTTATCTTATTCCTTTTGGTTAAAATAGTATTTTGTATATGGTTATGTTAAAATGAATATACATATAAATTAGAATTCGAGGAGGAATATATAATGTTTAAAGAAGCTCAAAAATACTTCTTGCTTGTTTGTGTATTATTTGCAGTTACAACATTTTGCAGCAGTATTATCCAACTTGTAATACAGGAAAAAAGATATGACAGCAATACACATATTTTACTGCGAGGAGCTATTTGTACTCTAGGTGTAGGCTTTATCTGTCTTTTTAGAACTGTAAGATTACAAAATAAATTACTACAAGAATGTGTACATTATATAGTTTCGTTACTTCTTATCCTATTAT
Source organism: Candidatus Stoquefichus sp. SB1 (assembly GCF_001244545.1). Lineage (NCBI taxonomy): Bacteria > Bacillati > Bacillota > Erysipelotrichia > Erysipelotrichales > Erysipelotrichaceae > Candidatus Stoquefichus > Candidatus Stoquefichus sp. SB1. The sequence continues at coordinate 61,909 of NZ_LN852694.1, forward strand.
TTATTTTTTGTTTGAGTTTCTTTGTTGAAATTGGTGAGAAACCACCTTATCCTATTTTTGCTTTAAACTATACAACAGTATATGCTATTATCGCTGTAGGATTATATTTTAATGAAAAAAAGAAATGTAAAGATAAGAAACAGTGAAATCCTAGTTTCTCAAAGTAATAAAAGTAAGAATTTGTAAAAGGAAAAATTGTATGATCTTTTTGATGATATAGGAGGCAATAAAATGAACATTACTCAACAAATAGATATGCTAATATATTCAGAAAATAAACAGGCATATAATGCCTTGAAAGAACTTTTAGCTTTAAGTGAAAAAAGCAATATTTTATATCCATATTTCAATCGATTTGTTGAAATGATGAATAATCAAGATAATTCATATATTCGTACTAGAGGATTACGTTTAATTGCATATAATTCAAAATGGGATATAGATAATCAAGTGAATGAAATTATTCATGAATGGTTGAAGCATATTGAAGATGAGAAGCCTATAACAGCTAGGCAGTGTATAAAAGATACAATTATCATAGCAAAAAATAAGCCAGAACTTATAGATGTCATTCTTCAAGCCTTAGAAGATTATCATACAATTTATGATGAAAGTATGCAAAATTTAGTATATAAAGATAGGCAAAAGGCGATACATCACATTAGACAATATACTTGGTAAATTCTGGTATAGCTAGATTGTAAATGAGAATTTGTGGAGATTATAATGAGAGAGTTATTTGAGATATTTCCTTATTTGGAAAATGATAAAGTGATTATAAGAAAAATGGAATTAAATGATGTTGAAGCATTATCAGAAATGAGTAATAATGATAATATATATAGGTTTATACCACCGTTTCTGTATAAAAAAAGTAACAAAGCATTAGAGACAGCAATTAAAAATCTTGGGAAAAGAGATTTTGAAAAGAAAAAACTCATAATTGCAGGCATCTATTTAAAGGATAATCCTAATAGACTGGTGGGCTTGGCAGAAATGTTTGACTATAAAAAAAGAGAAAACAAAATAACAGTAGGATATAAAGTGAATGAAAGTTATTGGAATAAAAAAATAGCAACAAATACTTTAAAGTTAATGGTTGATTATTTAGTAAACGAAATTGGAATTACAACACTTAATGCTTTTGTTATGCCAAAAAATATATATTCAGCAAAAATATTATTAAATAATGGTTTTATCAAGGAGAATTATACTATACAAGAAAAGAATTGGGGCGGTCAGGAAATTGTATCTGTTGATGTATACACATACACAAAGATATAAATAAATCCTAGTTTGTAGAAGTCATAAAGGGTAGTAAAAATTAAAATTTGTTGCTTTATCATGGGGAGGTTAAAATACAATGAAATGTAGATTTGTAGAAAAAATATTCAAGCAAGGGAATCGATATTTCATTGAAATTCCCTTTAATGTCTGGGAAGAATTTGGTCAAAAGGGCATGATTTCAGTTAAAGTTTCCATAGAAGATTATCCTTTTGAGTGCAGACTGATTCCAAAAGGAGAAGGAATCTATTACATACCGGTTGCAAAGAAAATTGCGGATCAGATAAAGGATGTGGTAAGTGTTTCCTTGGAAGTCATTAGTGGATTAACTCGAATAAATCATGATAGTCCATATACTAAGGAAAATCCTATACGAAAGATTAACTCTATTGAAAGTGTCAGTTATCCAAAAGATGGATATTGTGGACAAATCTGTATTGCTATGCTGACAGGTCTTAGTGTAGATGAAGTTATCAATATTATGCAAACAAAGGCATGGCAATGTTCTTTTACAAAACTGATAGAAACTTTAGACTATTTTGGTATTCAACATAATAAAAAGATTACTTATACTAAAGGAAAAGAGTTTACCTTACCAGAGTGTTGCATTGTTAATATAAAAGACGAAAATACAAGTCATTTTGTCTTGTATTATAAAGGAAAATATTATGATACAAAATCTATTGTTCTATCAAAAATTATAGGTTATTTAGAAATTATTATATAATAAAAAAGATTGAGCAGATATATTCTTATTTATACTTACAAATGAGAATTGGGGAAAGAATCTTATGAAAAGATATAAGTATAAATTCAAAAGTTGAGGAGGAAATTAAATATGTGGAAATGCCCTAAATGTGGAAGAGAGTTTAAAAGAACAAATCAAGGACATTATTGTGGAAAAACAGCTGAAACAGTATTAGAATATATAGACTCGCAACCATCGGAAACACATTCTCATTTAACAGAAATGATGATTACATTACAAAATAGTGTTCCATATATAAATGAACGTATATTATGGAGTATGCCATACTATGAAAAAGAAGGAAAGTCTATTTCCTTTTCTGCTTGTAAAAATCATATTAGTCTTTATGTAGGAGTTGAAGCTATTGAAGAGTTTGCACCTGAATTAAATGAATTTGTTACAAAGAAAAATGCAATCTACTTTCCTTATAATAAAGCATTGCCAACAAAACTGATTACAAATATTGTAAAATGGTGCTTAAAATAATTTGATAATTTTTTGTTTGTAAAAGTACTAAGGAACATTAAAAATGAGAATTTGTGGAGGTGTACTATTGTGATTAAAATAGACTTTGAGAGATTGGAAGCTGGTTGGATAGAAGGGAAAATTACAACTGAAGAAAATAATCTATACTTTTCTTATAGCTGGATTTCAAATTTCTTAAATGATTTATTAAAGGCATTTTTATATGTTGGAGGGTATATAGAAAATAGATCTTTAGATAGATTCACTGCATATTCAGAACCTGCAATTGATGATTGGTTATTTAATAAAAAAGATAATGACTTGGTTATACAAATCAATTGTTTTAAAGATGAAACTAGAAATAAACAAATAGAAATTACGAAGATTCGCTGTGATTACAATGAATTTATGGATGCACTTTTTGAAAGTTTAACTAGGCTTATTAAGAGAGTAGGAATATATGGCTATAGAACTGAATGGGAAGAAGAATTTCCAATAAGTTTATATATGAAGTTATATGATGTTCTCAATAATTCTCATTATCTTGATTTAAATAAATTATCATTAGAAAAAACGTACAATCAAGGTGGACAAGTTTCAAATGTTTCTAATGAATTAACTCTTATAAGTGAGATACTAAAATAAATAAATATTTATTTTCTAAATGCATTATAATTCAGTAAATGAGAAGAATAGCTTTTGATTTCGAATGCATAAAAGGGTATGATGTTTTACAATGCACTTATAATGATATGAATATTGATATTACTGCACTGATGTTAGAAAATCTTAAAACAAGCACACTTTAAAAAAATCGATATGAGTGATACTATTGATGTGGTATATGTAAATAGTTATATTGGTCATTCGGTTAGGCAAGAAATTGAATATGCAAAAACACATCACAAAGAGATTATTTTTTATAGCAAGGATATTCTGTAATTACTTCTACAAATTCCAGTTATGTAGAAGAATGTTTTGTTTTTAGTACAACTGATGTATATACCTCAAAGGCAGTATCCTTGAAAAAGGGCTTAATAGAATAAAAATTGTTGAATATGGATGTAGGAATTTTAAACTCTGAATTTTATGCATAGATGAGGTGGAATATGGATAAAAAAGCAAAGAAGATATTGTTTAGTACCTATTGGTCAAGTAATGGATGGAAAATGGAGAATGAACGTTACACATCACCAGAAGATTTTGCATATGCAAAAGAAAAAGGATTAATGTTTGAGCCAATTACGATTTCTCATGATGAATGTGTAAAAAAAATAGTAAAACTTGCAAATACAATTACTATGGAACAAGTTACACGAGCATTCATGTGTAGTTTGTCTACACGACGTTTAGAATGGCGAAGTGCAGTATGCTCTTATTATATTGCAAAACTATTTACAGAGCATAAATATACGCCTATTGAATCAGGTTATTTTTATGAGTGTGATGCAGTGACACACATAGATTATACTTGTGCTATATGTCGTGATATAAAATATGGAGTAGTAGGACAAGAATACTACAAAAATATAGATTTGAATGTTTTGAATTTTGAGCGAATAAAATGGGGAGGACTTCGTCATGGAGATTTGATTTATACACTTTTTGATTTGGAACAGTTTATGAAAGAAGAAATCCCTGAACCAACTAGTAAGGATGCTGAAATTTTTAAAGAAATATTGAATGCAGTAGCGAGTTGTCATTCTAATGATTATCCAAGTGCTTTGAGAAACAAATTAGCAGAGATTTCACTGTTAAAGACAAATAAAGCTGAGCGTGATGTTATAATCGAGATATTGTCGTGTATAGGAGTGTTAACTCCTAAATCATACGATAGACCAGAGGCGGCAAAACATGATTGGACTTATGCGACTTATTGGCGTGGAGAAGATGGTTATGATAGTACTTTAGTGGATAAGTATTTTCGAAAGTACTTATAATTTTTTTAAAGGTAAATTTCAGTTAAGTGAAAAAGTTATAAGAGAGATAAATACCAGTTGTTCTAAATAGTGAAGAAAATAACAGAGGTAAAACTTATGAATAAAGAATGGTCTAAATTACATAAAACTGTACAGGAACAAATAAAAAGGAAAGATACTTATCAAGAAGGTATTGATACATTGTTTGAATTACGTAATAGTCTTATGAAAGTGCTCGTATCTATAAAAGATGAATTGATTAGAGAAGATTTCAATACAATACCATTTATAAATGCAGAAGGCTATCATAGTAAAACTATTGTTTATTCTATATGGCATATTTTCCGTATAGAGGATATTGTTGCACATACATTGATAAATGGTGATGAACAAGTTTTCTTTAAAGGGAATTATCAAAAGCGAATCAATGCATCAATTATCACAACAGGAAATGAACTTGTGAAATATGAAATAGCAGAATTTTCAGAAAACTTAAATTTAGATGAACTTTATTCCTATATTTTTGAGGTGAAAGAGAGTACTGAGAAATTAATTAAAAATCTATCTTATACAGATATGAGAAACAAAATTTCAGAAGATAGAAAAAAGACTTTAAAATGTCTAAATGTGGTCAGTACAGATGAAAGCGCGATATGGCTTATTGACTATTGGTGTGGAAAAGATATAAGAGGATTAATTCTAATGCCCTTTTCAAGACATTGGATTATGCATATTGAAGCAAGTTTACGTATCAAGAATAAAATTTGTTCAAGTCAATAACTTTTAGTCCATATAAAATTTTAAATTTATTACAATAAATAGTGGTATTTTCAATAATTGTGGGGTATTTTTTTACCTCACTTTAATTTTGAGATTCAAAGCGATACTTTTTTTGTAAAAATAATCATTTTTAGACATATCTAAATGAGAACATAGTCAATAACTATAATGCTTAATTATTTGATGTATGATATAATAAGTTAAACTAAATGAGAATTTGATGGAGGATATGATGGCAAAAGAAGTTCAACCAAAAGATACAACCAGAGCCATGGCATATGAACTTTGGATGAAAGCTCCCAATCCAATGGTAACTTTTTTTAAGACTTTGGATGTAACGAATCTGATGAAAGTGAGTAAAAGAAAACACATGAAGTTCAATATGCTTCTGGATTTTTGCATTGGAAAAGCTGCTGTGAGTGTAAAAGAGTTTTATACACTTCCTGTAGGCGATAAACTTATGCAATATGATACGATTGCAATTAATACGATCGTGAAAAATAAAGATGGAGAAGTCAGTTCGTGTGACATTTTATATGTGGAAGATTTGAATAAATACAACCAACAATATTTAAAATATACCTCTCAGGTTGCAGAAAACTGTCAAGATAGAGATTTATCCAACAATAGTATGGTAATAGGTACATCAGCAATCATAGATACAGAAATTGATGGTGCTGTGGGTATGAACAGTGGCATTTTTAATAACCCATTTATCATTTGGGGAAGATACAAAAAGAAATGGTTTAAATATTACTTAACACTTTCTTTTCAATTTCACCATACACAGATGGATGGTGCACATGCTGGTAGATTTTTGGCAAATTTACAAAAGGAGATTAATAGTTTAAAATAAAAAATTCTCATTTATCCAAATGACAAAGAATGATATAAATGAGAATATATAGAGAAGTTAAAAAACTTGATAAATTTTCAAAGGTATTTGTTAAAAAAGTTAATAATATAGAATTAGAATTTATGGAGGAAATGAATATATGGGTGCATGGGATTATGGTGTGTTTGATGATGATACTGCTTATGATGCTTTAGATGATTTAAAGGAATCAACAGATATTATGCTGGAAATGGAAAAGTATTTTGATAAGGCAATACAGACTGATTATGTTGGTTATGACGAGGGACATTATGCTTTAGTGTCAGCTGCAGTGATAGATAGTGTAATAAATGGAACATCTTATAGATGTGATGATAGTTATACTGAATGGATAGAAACACTAAAAGAATTTGATTTGACGTCACTTAAACAAAAGGCAGTCATGGCTATTAATCAAGTTCTTTCTAATCACTCTGAATTAAAAGAACTATGGGAAGAGAATAAGGAATTATACCCTAAATGGTGTGATGATAAATGCAAGATAAAAAAGAGACTTATGGAGTAAGTAGAGATTAAAAACAATGATTATGTATATGGGATGCAAAGGGGATATAAATAAGTGAATTTTATTGATAAAGCATTGGAAAATAATTTACATGGCGATGAATTTTTACAAGCTATGGCAGATATCTATTCAGAAAATAATGTACGAAGTGTATTAGATAAATATCCTCACTTTATAAAGGATGTTATTACTATTATTGATTATGATACTGAAATTCAGATGGGTGGATTAGATGAAATTATAAATGGAAATATGCAAGAAATGTTTCCTCAAATATTACAAGCATTAGAAAATTGTGGTGCAAGCAAAGAAGCGAGTTTGCTGAAAAAAGCTAAAGCAATGTCACCACAAGAATATGAACAAAAATATAATGATTTGTATAATCAATTGGCTTTGAATAATGATTACAGTGCTTTTTGGGATTTGGTGAAAAAATATATTGATGATCATTTAGGTTGATGATGAAATCTGGTTTATAGAATAATTATTTAACGGAGGTAATGTTATGGGACATTTCGGATTTTCATATATTGGTTTCATCTTTTTACTGATGTTATTTATTCCAAATATGATTTGGGCAAGAAAAAAACCAGAAGGTTACACTGCTGATGGAGAAAATAAGATTTTAGGTTTATTTGAACGTATTGGTGAAATATTAGTATGTTGTTGTGCATTGATATTTTCAGATTTTAATTTTCGTGAAATAACAGCGTGGAGTGGATGGCTCATAGCAGCAATTATGCTGATGGTTTTATATGAAATTTGGTGGATAAAGTATTTTTGTAGTGAACGTCAACTAAAAGATTTTTATACAGGCATCTTGTTTATTCCGCTTGCCGGAGCAACACTGCCTGTGATGGCATTTGGTTTGTTAGGAATATATGGAAAAGTGATTTGGATGTTAATTGCTGTAGTTATTTTAGGAATTGGACATATTGGAATTCATTTAGAACATTATTATAAACTGAATAAAAATAGAAAATAAGTTTATTTGAGTTTTTTAATAGGTGTTAATCATAAGGAATATATTTATGGTTTTCATTTCTGAGAAAGGGGAATGGATATGAATAGTTTACGTCATATTTTTATGGCTTTATCAATGGGAATAGTCATTGGTGTTATCTTTGGTAGTTTAAAGTCTGTTTTGCGCAAAAAAGCACCTTCACCAAAGCAAGTAGAATTTATGCGAGGAGTGATTAATAAATTTGCAGTTGTATTAAAGTATGTCACAATGACATTGCTTGTGATCGGATTACTTTGGTGTATCTATTTTCTTCTTTTAGGAATCATTGTTCCAACCCAAGCAGACTATGCAGACAACATGTCAGAACTTATTGTCTCTGTATTAACTGTCATCTCTATTATATTTGCTTTTGTGGAGTTTATTAGACAAAAAGATCAAAAACTCAAATGAAAAGGAGGACATATTTATGGAATGGTACAAAAATATGAATGACCAACAAAAGAAAGATTTCAATAAAGTTGTTAATGTCTTTTTAATTGGAATTGCTGTTGTTTTGTTAATACCAATAGTTTTACATTTTATATTTTAATATATGGAGGTTATGAAATGATTAGAGAAGTTACAAAAGAAGATTTAAAAGGATTATTAGATCTCTATTTATATTTACATGAAAAATCAATTCCTCAACTAACTGATCATTTCATGTCTACATGGAATCAGATTTTAGAAAATGATAATTATCATATTATTATAAAAATAATAGATGAAAAGATTATATCTTCTTGTACATGTATTATCATTCCTAATTTAACAAGAAATGCAAGCTCTTATGCTCTTATAGAAAATGTTGTTACACATCAAGATTATAGAGGAAAAGAACATGCTACGGAATGTTTAAAATATGCACAAGATTTAGCAATTCAGAAAAATTGTTATAAAATTATGTTGCTAACAGGTTCAAAGGATAAGAAAACATTAGATTTTTATCAAAAGGCTGGATATAATACGACGGATAAAACAGCTTTTATACGCTGGTTAAATGTTGAAAATAATGATTTTTAAGAGGTGATAACATTGAAAAAAGCAATATTATATATACATGGAAAAGGTGGAAATGCCAAAGAAGCTAACCGTTATCAATCTGTTTGTATTGGATATGATATTTATGGATTGGATTATAAGGGAGAATTTCCATGGGATACTCAAGATGAAATAGAAAATGAATATAAAAAACTGGCTATGGAGTATGATGAAATGACTATCGTTGCTAATAGTATTGGGGCATACTTTTGTATGAATGCATTACAAGGTCAGAAAATAAAAAAAGCATTATTCATATCTCCAATTGTTGATATGGAAAAACTGATTACAGATATGATGGGATGGGCAAATGTCACTGAGAAGGAACTTTGTCAAAAAGGAGAGATTGAGACTCAATTTGGAGAAACACTATCTTGGAAGTATTTAGAATATGTGAGAAACCATCCTATCAACTGGAAAGTACCTACAGCCATCCTTTATGCAGATCAAGACCATCTAACTTCACGTAAAACAATTGAGTCTTATATTCAAAATCATAATGCTTCTCTTACAATTATGGAAAATGGAGAACATTGGTTCCATACTGATGAACAATTAGCTTTCTTAGATAGATGGATAACAATGAATATTTAAAACTCTTTTTGTATAATCGTTCAATTAATAATCAAATAGCTCTCGTTTATTTTCTTTGTGCAAAAGCAGTAAATTCTATTTTGTCGAATCGATAATGTGTAGTAGAATATTCAAATATTTTTCCATTAGATAAATAAACAATTGCCTCTAATTCTAAAACAGGTTCATTGAGTTCTAATAATAAATTATGTATATCAATTTCATTTGGTATCATAGCTCTTAATGTACGCTGTGAACTTGTGATTTTTAAATCGGTTTCATTTTCTATAAAATGAAATAAAGAGTTTGATAATATTTCCAAAGTTAAACCTGGAACTAAAGTGGTACTAATATAAGTTGTTTCAATTAAATAGGGTTCATTGTCTAAAGAACGTAGTCTCACTATTTTATATACGGAATCTTGGATATGAATATTAAGTTTATTGGCTATTTCTTCATCTGCAAACAATAATTGAAACTCCAAAACTTTAGAAGTACATTCATTTTCGGTTAACTCACTAAAACTAACTAAATCCTGATCAAACAACTGAAGAACAGAATTTTTATATGAATTTTTATATAATACAAAACTACCATGACCACGTTTACGATAAATGAAGCCTTCTGATACCAAAATATCAAGGGCTTTTTTCATAGTCATACGGCTACATTTGAATTCATCACACAATGTTAATTCATCAGGTATCTGATAGTTATTATCACTATATTTTCCATCTATTATTCTTTGTTTAAGTACATCATAAATTATTTTATATTTTGGAAATGAATAATCTTTATCCATAAAATCACTCCTCACTTCTTTGACATTCAAATGTCTATTCATATTCTAACATAAATATAGTATTTTTACATAGAAAATTATGAAATTCATATAAAAACTATAGACAATAAAATAAATATGTCTATAAAAATAAATTAAAAGTATAGACAAATAGAAAAAGTTTGTGTATACTGTGAATTGTAAGGGGTAACAAAAGGAGGAGAAGATATGGTTATCTATTTATTTTGTAATGCGGGGATGTCAACAAGCTTAGTTGGCTCATTTGCAAAAAAGTCTTTATTAGCAAGGGGACATGATGTTGAAGTGGAAGCATTTGATATGTCAATGCTTCCAGAAGTCGCACCAGAGGCAGATGTTATTATTCTTGGTCCGCAAATAGCATGGCAATATGACAATGTCAAAAAGGATTATCCAGATAAAGTTGTTATATTATTAACGATGCAAGAGTTTGGTTCAATGAATGGTGATGTTATTGCTGATCGAATTGAAAAAGAGATAGAGGAGAAATAGGAGGGGTTAAAATGAATTTAAATGCGTTATCAGTCAAATTGAATAAGACAATCAGCAAAATTTCAGGAAATAGACTTTTGTTGACAATGAGAGATACTTTTATTATGGCAGCAACACCACTTATGATAGCTGGTTTTGCGATTATGATTAATTCAGTATTCTTAGATCCAAATGGAGTTATTTTTGGTGAAAGTGGTTTAAGAATAGGAGCGTTTATCAGTGGTTCAATGGAAGCTTGGTCAACTTCTGGGATGGCAGATAATTTACGAGGATTACAAGCTTATTTTAATTTATTTAGTCAAGGAACAATGACAATTAATTCAATATTAATTGTTTGTGGGTTTGCATTCTTTTTAACAAAAAGATTTTTTCCAAAAAACAGAGAACCTATTATTTCTAGTTTTTATGCATTAGGTTCATTCTTTATTTGTCTACCATGGCAGTTTACAACACAGTTAGATGGTAAAGATGTTGTCATATCAGGATTAAATGCTGATTATCTTGGACAAAAAGGAATTTTTGCCGGATTGATTATAGCCGGAGTTACAGTTTATCTTTACAATAAACTTTTAGAGAAAAATATTAAGTTAAAGATGCCTGATTCCGTACCACCAGCAGTCGCAAGATCATTTGAATCTTTAATTCCTGGACTAATTTCAATATCTTTATTTGTTGTTTTAGCAGGGGGATGTCAAAGTATCTTCAATATGTCTATACCTGAATTATTATTAAATTCTTTACAAAAACCAGCAATGGCAATCGCAAGTACACCTTTCTTTGCATTAGCAGCTGTAACTACTCAGCCACTATTACAATGGTTTGGTATTCATGGTTCATCTGTATGGAGTCCAATCTTTGGAGTGACTTGGGATATCGCAAGTAATGAGAATGTTTTAGGTGTTGCTCAACATTTATATTCTACAATATTTATGAATTTCTCTGTTGTTGCTTCTGGAACGTTAACAGTTGCACCAATTGTCGCTTTGTTATTATTTTCAAAACGTGATGAAAGCAAATCACTCGTTAAAATTGCAGCTATGCCAGCACTTTTCAATATTTCTGAACCATTGACATTTGGATTGCCAATAGCCCTTAATCCTATTTATTTTATTCCATATATAGGTTCATGGCTTGTTTCATTCTTTGTGGCACAGGTTTTAACAATGATTGGCTTTATACCGATTATTTCAAATCATGTTCCATGGACAGTACCGCCAGTGATTTCTGGTTTATTATATACAGGTTCGTGGACAGGAGCTGTTGCTCAAATTATTATTATGGCATTATGTATCTTACTGTGGATGCCTTTTGTAAAAATGGCAAATAAGATGAAATATGGGGAGAAAAAGTAATGGATGAAAATGTATTAAAAGATTCAATGCAATTGATATTTTATGCAGGGAATGCAAAATCTCAAGCAATGCAAGCCATTGAAGCAGCTGAACATCATGATTTTGATTTGGCTAAAAAAATGATAAAGGATGCAAGACGTGAGTTATCACAATCTCATCAAATTCAAACAACAATGATGCAGGATGAACTTAATGGAAAAGAAATTGAAAAATCAATCTTATTAATTCATTCACAGGATCATTTTATGTCAGCTTCACTATGTTGTGATCTGGCTGAAAAATTAATCCATGTACATGAAAAAATAAAATAACAAAATTATTAATATATAGGGAGAGTCAATCGTGATTACAAATAAATTTAATCTGATACCTAATGATAATCGTATTTTTCATCAAGAAGGATATGATATAGATATTTTAAAGACTGTAAAAGGTATCAGTTATCAAAATGATTGTTTTGTAGAGTTTATTGTTGAAACACAAAATGCTACAAAAATTTATCTGAGTATTATCAATTATTGTGAAGAAACATTTAGAATCATAATGTCTAAAGAGTCTCGTCAAACTCATACGACTTTAATTGATTTTGAAGATAAAAATTTATATATGACAGAAACAAATGTTTTAGAAAGTGAAGATAAGTATATAATTAAAAATAGTTCTCTTTATTTGGAAGTACAAAAAGATTTATTTAATATTTGTCTTTATAATGCCCAAGGAAAGTTATTATGGGATTTGGAAAATACAGATAAAAAAAGTTGGTGTGTTACACCACCAATGGCTTATCGAAACAATTTAAATGATTTAACTGAACAACCAGTTATTAGTTTTCGAATGAAAAATGATGAACATTTTTATGGGTTGGGTGAAAAATTTAGTCCTTTAGATAAACGTCATACCAAGGCTACAATTTGGGGTGCAGATACAATGGGGACCAACACAACTGATTTAAGTTATAAATCAATTCCCGTATTATTTTCTAATTATAATTATGGGATGTTGTTTAATACGACATACAAAAGTCAATTTGAAATAGGAACGTTTTCTTATCCAACAGCTTCAGTTATGGTATATGAAAAATGCTTAGATTTGTTTATATGGGCTAAAGATAATTTTAAAGAGATGTTAGAACGTTATTATAGAATGGTTGGTAAACCTTATATGATTCCAAAATGGGCATTAGGTATTTGGATGAGTAAGTGCTCTTATAATACCAATGAAGAACTTGATCAATTAACATCAATGCTTCAAAAGAAGGAGATTCCAATTGATTGCATTAATATAGATACAGGTTGGATGAAAGAATCTTTCTATAATACAATAGGAACAGATGCCTGCGATTTTGTATGGGATGATGAAAAATTAAGAGATAGAAAAACGCTGTTTAAAGAATTAAAGCAAAAGGGGTATCATCTTTGTATGTGGATAAATCCATATATTGCAGAACATACAGATTTATATCATGAAGCAAGTCAGAAAGGTTATCTGGTTAAAGATCAAGATGGACATAATGCACGAATCGAAAGTGGAGAAACCGCTGGATTGGTAGATTTTACAAATCCTGATGCAACAAGATGGTGGCAAAGTCAGTTAGAAGTCTTTATTGATGATGGAATGGATTGTGTAAAGCCAGATTATGCTGATAGAACACCTTGTAATGCTGTCTTTTATAATGGAAAAACAGGAGAGGAAATGCATAATATTTATTCTTATTATTATGTAAAAGCAGTTGATGAACTTATATATAAAAAGACAAATGAACATATTATGTTTAGGCGATCTGGGTATATAGGAACACAAAAATATCCAGTAACCTGGGCGGGGGATACGCAAACAAGTTGGCCAGCATTAAAATGTGTCATAAGAGCAGGACTAAGTGCTGGATTATGTGGGGAAGTATTCTGGTCTCATGATGCAGGAGGATTTACAGGGTCTAAACCATCTGATGAACTGTATGTGAGATGGGCACAATATGCGATGTTTACTCCAATTACAAGATTTCATGGAACTACTCCTAGAGAACCATGGAATTATAGTAAGGATGCTGAAAAAATAGTTGTTGATTATATGAGACTTAGATATAGATTGTTGCCATATATTTATCATTATGCTCAAAAAAGTTGTCAGAATGGTTTACCTATGATGAGGGCTCTGGTTGCTGAATATTCTGATGATCCATTCATTCATACAATCGAAGATGAGTATATGTTTGGAGACTCATTGTTGGTAGCACCTGTTATTTTGCCAGAGGCGAGAAGTAGAAATGTTTATCTGCCAGCAGGGTATTGGAAAGCTATCAATGGTAATGAGGGCATATTATTAGGAAATCAATATTATAAAATAGATACACCACTGGAGAGAATACCTTTATTTATGAAAGATGGTTCTATTCTTGTAGAATATAAAAATAATATAAAGAATTCTCTTGAACATGATGGAATGTATAAACTAACAATCTTCTGTTATGAAAAGAATGCATATTTATATTTATATGACGATGAATATGCTATTGAAGTGAATGCAACACTTATTGATAAAAATTTAGATATTATGATTAAGCATAATGTGAAATCATTAGAAATAGATGTTATCAATGATCATTTTGATGCTATTATTCTTAATGGGCAAGTATATCAAACACATGAAAAAATATTTCATATAACTTTATAATTTTAAATAATAATCCAAATTTTAGAGTATCTTCTTAAAATGTAAGAATATACTCTTTTTCTGTCTATTTTATTAAATAATGATTTATGTGTTTGAAGAGAAATTTTGATAGTTAATAAGCAGTTTATTTTGATTTATAGACAAAAGGAATAGGAGTTTTCTTTTCTTGTGTGATGAATATGTGATATAATAAATGAAGAGGTTTCGTATAAAGTAGGTGTTGATTATGAAAAAATATTTAAATAATAATTTTATAAAAATTGCTTTTTTGTTAGTTATGGCAGTATTACTATACTATTCTTTTTATGATTATAATTATCGTAATGGGAAAAGAATAGAAGATAACTTACGCTCTATAACTGAAGAAAATAATCAACAAACAAACACAGCTGTTACTGAAAAACTAAATGATCAGATTTATATATTACAATCATATGCAACATTAATTTCAGAAGAAGATGATATTACCAGTGCAATGGCTTTTCAAAAGTTAGAACCATTATTAAAAACAGATATGTTTTCTCGTGTAGCTATTACTAATGCACAGGGAATATCTTATACAAGTGATCATTTTCAACATGATTCTTCCAATCGAGAATATTACATTGAAGGAAAAAAAGGAAATAGTTATATCTCTAATTTGATGACAAGTATGATTGATCAAAAAGAAGTGATTGTTATGAGTGTCCCTGTTTATCAAAACAATCATTTTGCTGGAGTGCTTCGTGCAACATTAAATATTGAAAAATTGAATGAATATTTTGAACTCTCATTTTTATCTGGTAATGTTTCATCTTATCTTATTCAAAGTGATGGGTTAAATCTGATTTCAAGTGAAGATATAGATAGTCATTTTTTTGATATGTTAGGTAAGTCCCATAATGATGAATCAATAATAGAAGAAATGAAAGAAAACTTAAATAGTGGTAAAAAGGGGAGTTTGACTTTTCAATTAAATGAAAAAACACGATACGCTTATTATTCTCCGATTGCACATACTGATTGGTTTATGTTAACGGTTTTACCTTATACAACAATACAGGAGGAGATGAGTCATAATTTTGAACAGACAATTATTCTAGCATTGAAAATCAGTTCTATTCTTTTAATCACATGTTTATATTTTTTCTATTTACAGTATCAAGGTGCAAGAACAGCTAAGAAAATGAATAAACGTATGGATGCTATTATTTCTAATACACCAGGATCAAGTTATAAACATGAAGTAACAAAACCAGATACAATTGTCTTTTTCAAACAAGATAATCGTTTATTGGCTGGATATACGCAAGAAGAAATTAGAGAAATTATTCATGAAGATATTTATAGATTAATATTGGAAGAGGACTATCAGGCTTTACAAGCATCTTTACAGAATTTAGAATTTAATTCTGTTATTTCCAATACATATCGTATAAAAAACAAAGATAATAAAATGCAATGGATTTTTGATCAACGTCAGATTATCCAAGAGGATCATCGTCTTATATATTATGTTGAAGTCTTAGATGTTACTGAATTAAAGGCAGCTCAAGAACAATTAATGATTAGTGAAGAACGTTATCAAATGATTCTAAAAGAAACAGAATCTGTTATTTTTGAATGGGATACAAATACAGATCAAATGACATTTTCAGATTTATGGGTAAGTAAATATGGTTATCCAAGACAGTTAAATGGTTTTCTTGTTTTGACTTATCAGCTTTTTGAAGGGAAAACAAATACTTACATTCCATTGATAGAAAAAATGGTGGCTGGGAAAGTAGAAAGTGATCAAATAGAATGTATTCTTCCTAAAGCAAATGGTGAAGAAATATGGGTTAAAATTTTTGCAAAAGCTATCTTAAATGAAGAAGGTTATTTATTACGTATTGTTGGAAGTATTTCAGATATCAGTCAAGAAAAACAGCGAGCTTTGCAGTTGTTAGAGCGGGCTCAAAAAGATGGACTAACGAAAACTTATAATCGAATGACTTTAGAAAATATGATTACTTTAGAATTAGAAAGAAATCCTCATCAATGTCATGTTATGTTTGCTATTGATATTGATAATTTCAAAGTGATTAATGATACTTTAGGACATACAAGTGGAGATGAAGCATTGAAAAAGTTTTCATCTGTACTTATGTCAAGTTTTAGAGAAAATGATATTATTGGTCGACTTGGTGGTGATGAATTTGTTGTTTTTATGAAATATCCAGATCAGTTTACAAATGAACAGATTGAAAGGAAATGTGATGATTTTCTAAAAACAATTTCTGAAATTCGATTAACAAGAAATCGTACATATCGTATACAGTGTTGTGTTGGTGTTGCTATTTATGATAGAGATGGAATGAATTATCAACAATTATTTGAATGCGCTGATAGACGATTATATCAGGCTAAAAAGAGCGGGAAAAATACTTATATTTATAAAGATGAATGATAGTGAAAGTACAAAAGAAGCAAATATTGCTTCTTTTGTGTTTCTCTAACTATTTTTGATTTGAGTGATTTACTTTATGTTGATGAATACGATTTGATACAAATGATATACTACCAACTGATAATGTAATTAATGACCATAATGGTTTTTCACTCAAAAATTGAATTACACCATAAATAATGAGACAAAGGCTAACAATAGCACTCACTGCAGTTCCAATCTTATCAACTTGTTTTGATGGATGACGCAATTTTTTACTTTTCTTAATAATAGAATGAGTTGCATTCATCATTCTTTCTGTTTTGTTTTTAGATGCTGCTAAAGCAGTCTGTGTATATTCTAAGGGTTGTTTCATTTATTTTTCCTCCGTATGATTGATTTTGTTTAATAATATGAAGATTATACTGCTTATTACAAAAAGTGATATTCCAATAATAAGCAGTAAGGCTATGAGACTATCAGAGATATTAACAAAGATGATAATATTGCCATAAATACCGTATAGTATAAAGAAACTTATCAGAGTCATAATAACTGATTTTTTGATTGTGTTAATACCCATTATGATAATTCCGATGGTGTTAGAAAATATTGAAGAAATAAGAACTGATTGAAAGGTGGATAATAATAAATTCACTGTAATGATATCTGATACAATAGGAATAAATGATTCAGTCATTGAAAAGAAAATAAGTGGTATTATTGTATGGATTATTATTGATATCATTATGAATAAAAAGATTAAGAATACTCTTATTATCAATATTTTAGAATCAAAAACTAAATAAGACAAAGGCAATATCTGTTTATAAGAAAAGTCTTTTACAATCAAATGGTTATACATTACTGTTGATAGAATGCTAGAAGTCAAAAGACTGATAATACAGGTCAATTGAAAAATGTTATTATAAGTCATAAATGTTCTTTCTTGTGTGATTTGTGCGACATTTGCTATAAAGTAAATAAATGTTAATATGATTCCTGCTAGTATACAAGATGTGATGAAATAAAATCTTAAATTGATACGTTGTAATTCTAACTTTATCAGTTTTGACATTGGTATTGTCTCCTTTATTATTTTTAAAAACCGACCGTTGGTCTTTTTTTAGGTCAAAAAATAAACTGTAAAAAAACAGTTATTTTTTACGATAATTACTCATTAAGCATATGTTTTTAACAAAGCAGAGATGAGATAATCATCTAAAATATCTAATCCAAGTTGAGCCATGGTAAATTGCAAATAGTTTAATCGTTCTTTTGTATCCGCATAGTTACGTTCAAACAAGATAGGATTTGCCCAATAATTTAAGAGCATTAAGAACACTTCTGAACAAAGCGCAGGTTGAGTTGTTGTAAAAGATCCATCTTCAATACCTTCTTCGATGAGTTTACAAATGATAGGAGCGTCTTGTTTTATACAGCTTTGCATACCACCTACTACAAAATAGGGATCAATATGAGTAGTTATCGCTTTGTCAAGTGAATAAGTTTCTGTGTCAGTTACGAGTTGATAAAGTATTATTTTGAGTTTTTCTTTTGCATTTTCACCTTGTGTATTTTTGATAATATTATGAAATCTTTCATTAACATAATGAACACGTTTTTGCATGACAGCATTTAAAATCTCTTCTTTTGATTTAAAGTGATGATAAAGTCCACCTTTTGAAAGTTTTGTGATATCAAGAATATCTTGTATACTTGTTTGTTCATAGCCTTTTTTTGAAAATAGTTCTGCTGAAACATTAATAATGGCTTCTCGTGTTTGTTCTGGTTGTTTGCTTCTTCCCATAACGTCCTCCTAACAAACTAACGGTCTGTTTTGAATATCATAACAAATGATTTATAGACTGTCAAGCATTGATTAGTCAGTAAATTTTAAATATATCCATTACTTAATTGCAATATTGGAATTAACTTTATCTTTATATATGAAGGAAATGGATGAACGGAAGTATGAACTGTTAAGAGGCTATTATATAGCTTTTCTTATATCAAAAAGAGATAATGACTATTGAAATAGTGGTATCTATAATATCTGAAAAAATATGAAAAGACATATATTAGTAAAGGAAGTGGATAGTATTTCCTTGACAAAGCGAGGTTTATATCACATAATAGAACATATGTTATAGAACGTATG
Organism: Candidatus Stoquefichus sp. SB1; assembly: GCF_001244545.1. Taxonomy (NCBI): domain Bacteria; kingdom Bacillati; phylum Bacillota; class Erysipelotrichia; order Erysipelotrichales; family Erysipelotrichaceae; genus Candidatus Stoquefichus; species Candidatus Stoquefichus sp. SB1. The sequence goes on from NZ_LN852694.1 coordinate 81,024, forward strand.
TTATAAATAAAGGAGGCGTGGTTATGCCACCAAAAGCAAAGTTTACACGAGAGCAGATTTCCTCTGCCGCACTAAATATTATTAAAGAAAAAGGAGTGGAGAGCTTAACAGCAAGGGAACTTGGTAGAAGTTTAGGTAGCTCTGCTTGTCCTATCTTTACTGTTTTTGAAAACATGGAGGAGGTAAGCGAAGCAGCAAAGCAACTGGCAAGAGATTTATATGCTGAATATATAAATGCAGGTCTTAAAGATACACCAGCGTTTAAAGGGGTTGGTATGCAATATATCAAATTTGCAATCGAAGAGCCTAAGCTATTTCAACTTTTGTTTATGTCAGAGCAACAAAATAAACCCAATTTCCAAAATGTCTTACCTATTATTGATGAAAACTATTCGGAAATTCTTTTGTCAGTAGAGTCTAGTTTTGGTGTTCACGACAAGATTGCTGAAAAACTATATCAGCATTTATGGATATATACACATGGTATTGCAGTATTATGTGCTACCAATATGTGTGTATTTACTACTGATGAAATTGGAACAATGATGACTGAAGTGTTACGTGGGTTACTTCAGATATTGTCAATAGGTGAGGTTTAAGAAGTCATGACCTTTTCTAAAATAGGAGAGTTTATTTCAATACACATATTTTAAAAAAGTTTTTGTTTATTGATTACATGCTGGGAGAAAATGACTATAGGTTTTGTATGTAGATTGATTTTCTTTGTATGAAATATCTTGTGATTATGTTGTCATATATATCAATTGCTTGACATTGTAATATAGGAGTGATGATTTTAAAAGGAATATTATATTAAGTACAGATACGTATGTACATAAAGGAGAATAAAGAAATGATAAAAATTTCGAAGATTATAAAAGCTTATGGAGTAGGTGATAACAAAGCGGAAATATTAAAGGGTATCAGTTTAGAAATCGCTGATGGAGATTTTGCAGTCATCTTAGGTGCATCAGGATCAGGGAAGTCTACCTTTTTAAATGTGATTTCAGGTCTTGAGCGTCCTGACAGTGGTATTGTTGCGTATGATAATGTCGATATTACGAAGTTTTCAGAAGTAGAATTGACACGTTTTCGTAAATGTAACATAGGATTTATTTTTCAGCAATATTATCTATTGCCCAATATGAATGTTGAAAAAAATGTAAGAATGGGAGCCGATCTTGCCAATAATAAAGATTATCATAAAATTATTAAAGCAGTAGGTCTTGATGGTAAGCAGAGCAAATTTCCCAGCGAACTTTCAGGTGGAGAGCAGCAAAGGGTATCGATTGCACGAGCGCTTGCTAAAAAACCTAAAGTGTTGTTTCTTGATGAGCCAACGGGAGCATTAGACGAGCAAACAGGTAGACAAATTCTGGACTATATATGTAAATTACATAATGAATATGGGTTTACTATTGTTATGGTTACACACAATCAAAATATTGCAGAAATGGCAAACACAGTTATTCATATGAACAGTGGTAGAGTATCAGAAGTCTATAAAAATGTCACAGTGAAAACTGCTTATGAGATAGGGTGGTGATAGATATGATTGTTGGATTTAAGGATGTTTTTAAACTGATAGGAATATCTATTGTTGCATGTTGTGCAGTATTTGTATGTACTCTTTTTCTAAACTATAATCTTGATCTTGTTGCAATGGAAAGTGAAATCACAATGGTGGCCGGTAAGGCTATGTATGATGCTGTTGTCTCTATGGGAAGGGTCATAGCGATAGTATCAGGGTGTTGCTTAGTGCTTACATCAGTCGTTATGCTGATGTTTTATATAAAAAATTATATTGACATACATTGCAAAGAACTTGGTATTTTAAAGGCATTAGGATATTCGAATATGACAATTGCAAGAAGTTTTTGGGTGTTTGGTCTGAGTATTTTATTAGGTTGTGTTGTTGGATATGTGATAGCTTATCTTTATTTACCAACATTCTATATGCAAAATAACACAGATAAGCTTTTCCCAGATATTATGGTGCAATTTCATCCATTGTTATGCTTTTTACTTACAATTGCTCCAACACTGTTGTTTTCAATAATCTCTGTACTGTATGCAGATTTTAAACTGAAACAACCTGTTATTAACTTATTAAGAGAAATTAAGCCAGTGAAATTCAAAAAAATCAAGTATAAAAATAGTGAACTCCCTTTTTTACAAGAATTACCTAAAACAACAGTTAGATCTCAAAAGACACTTGTTTTCTTTACCGCTTTTTCAGCATTTTGTTTTTCTGCAATGGTGCAGATGTCTATGTCTATGAAGCAACTTGCAAGTGAAAACTATGCTTTTATGATTATCACAATTGGATTAATACTAAGTTTTATAACTTTAATTCTGTCCTTGTCTACAGTAGTCAAAGGAAATGTGAAGACGATTGCAATGATGAGGGTATTTGGGTATGAACATCGCATTTGTAGTCAGAAGATTTTAGGTGCATATAGATTGTTTGCTTATATTGGCTTTTTCATAGGTACACTGTATCAATATGTTTTACTCAAATTGATGGTGACAGTCTTATTTGCAAATATTGAGAATATGCCTGATTATCATTTTGACTTTCAAATTCTTCTGATTACACTGATTGCTTTTGTTGTGGTTTATGAAATTATTCTTTATGTTTACTCTTTACAAATTAAAAGATTGTCATTAAAGAGTGTTATGGTGGAATAAAGGTGTTTTGGTTTGATAATAAAAAGAAGTATATCTCATATGTAATGAATGAAAATATCAAGTATTGTAGTCATTAAAAAAAGCTGCTAATAATAGCAGCACAAAAGAAATAAGTTAAGAATGATATAACTATATTTTATTAGTAAGGTATTTCATTGTGTAAGAACAAGTGAATAATATCACTAATGATACGGAGTGTATATCGTTCTTCACCACTACCATGACGTAACGAATGGCAATCTTCAAAACATAAAAACATATGTAAATCATTATTTTCTTTTAATGGACATAGAATTGCAGCCAATGTTAATCTTTGTGTAAACCATTGTCTTATTTGATTATTTTCAATGGATTGAATATTTGTATAAGCAAAAATTCTAGATGAATTGTTTTCTTTATCTTGTAATTCTTGAACAACTGGTAAATGAGTTTCATTGATTTGATAAATGGGATCACTGATCCATTCATAAGAACGCTGAAAAATATGGTTTTCTTTAATATAGAGAGTGATACGATCACAGTCAAAAGTTTTTCCAATAAATTCTAATACATAATTCATCGCTTTTTGCTTATTAGAATTTGTTATTAAAATACGTATAACATATTCAATAATATGATCATGGAAAGTTTTTTTCATATATTTTTGTGGTTCAACAGTTGCTTGTTGTTGAGGATTATGATTGGTAAAGACAGAAAATTGTCCTTTACCTTCTTTTTTTGACTGATACATTGCAATATCTGCATGTTCAAACAATTCTTCATAATTATGTCCATGTTCTGGGTAAAAACTAATGCCAATACTACAATTGATTTCACATTGTAGTCTTTGAGTCAAGATAAATTCAAAAGTTGTTTGAATACGTTCTGCTTTATTAGTAGCAATCTGGTAATCAGGCAAATTCATTAAACATATCACAAATTCATCGCCACCAAGTCTGGCAGCAATATCGTGTGGACGAATCATTGCTTTTAATTCTTCAGCAATTGCACATAAGACTTCATCACCTTTGGTATGACCATAAGTATCATTAATCACTTTAAAATCATCTATATCAATTAATATAAATGCAAATAAATCATCATTTAATGAAATATAATCTTCCAATTGACGTAAACATTCTCGTCTATTATATAACCCCGTTAAAGGATCTAAAGCAGCTTCTTCTTTTGATTTCATAATTTCTTGTTTTTGATCATGGATATCTGTAATGACACCAAGAATTTTAATCAGATTTCCTTCTTCATCACGCAGTGATGTTCCTTGTGTATAAACCCAACGATATCCTTTATCACGATATTTTAAACGATACTCACATTGCATATGATCTTTTCCTTGACGAATTAATTGAAAAGCATTACGGACAATGGGCTCATCATCTGGATAGATGATATGGGAAGAAAATAGAGAATCAGGAAATCCATTAATAGGAATGGTATATCCAAATTTCTTTTCAAGATTATCAGAATAATAGACTTCATTATGAGGACAATCATATTCAAAAACAATATCTTGTGTTTGAGAAAGGATATATTCTAAGCGTTTTTCACTAATCTTTAATGCTTCTTCATTTCTTTTTTCTTCTTCTATATCATGAAATATACAATGAAAAAAAGCTTCTTCCTGATTACGTTTTATATATTGTGCACTAATCCATATCCATTTTAAAGTTCCATCTTTACATACTAAACGATTTTCATACATAAAGACACCATCTTTTTTGACTTGACGCATAATTTCATCTAAAATATGTTCACGTTCTTCTTGATAAATAACTTGGATTAATTGATTTTGGAAACGTTCTTGAAATTCTTCTTGAGTATATCCAATTAGAGAAAAAAGTGAAGAATCTGCTTGAATTAAAGTAAAAGATGAATCACAGCGACAATCAAAAACACCACCAGTTTTTGTTTTATACTTTTTTATGTTTTGCATAGAGACACCTCATTTGTTTGTCATAACTTAGTCATAGTATATCACTTTTGCCCAAATGATAGTACTGATTTAATTAATAATCCCCATTTTATCAGTTATTTTTGTATTAAGTATTAAATATTCATCTTATCTTTTTAAATAATCTAAATAATATTTGTTTTCAATCAAAAAAATTCCTTGACGGAATTTTTTCTATTTGCTTAAAACATTATGATATCCAAAAATAATCAATTGCACTTATGATTGTCCCTAAAACGATAGACATAATCAACATCGGTAAAACCGATTTACGATCTTCTTTAGCAACCATTATGATTGTTGGTAAGGCAAGAGAAAAACCAACAATCCCACCTTTAAGCCACCATTTTATTCCATATAAATCAACATTCACAATTATAAAAGATAACATAAAGTAAAATAAAAATGCTGATAGAATTGAGTATTTGTCTAATTTCATTTTAATCATAGGTATAATATCAATGGCTCCAATCAATATTCCTAGCAAAGCAGTTAATAAAATCTTATTCATTTTGTCCTCCTCATAATATAAAATTTAAGAACAAGTCATATTGAAATGTCCTCATATTATTTGACAAGATAAATTGAAGATTGTGACAAAAACTTTTTTATTATATAATTTGCAAAAATGCAAGCGTTTAAATTTGTTTTCATAAAATAAATATGCTACTGTAATAGTAAGAAAGGGGAATATTTATGGATAAAGAAAAATTAAATAATATTATTTTAAGAACACATGAATTAATAGAGGCACCAACTTGTTGTCAGGAATTAAAAGTTGCTGCCCAAAAATGGCTTGATGCTGTTGGAACAGAAAATGAAGAGGCTGAGACAAAAAAATACTTTTTAGAGTTAGAAGAAGATATTATGCCAATTGATCAACTGATTGCCTTTGCAGATTCAAAAGCCGGAGCAGAGTATTTTGGAGAAGAAACTGCCCAAAATATTGCTACGCATGCTAAAGACATCAAGGCTGCTGGAGCAAAGTATTGTGATTGCCCTGCCTGTGCAGCAGTAGAAGCTATTTTGAAGCAGAAATAATTGATTATGAAAGAGACATCATTTTGATTGAAATGGTGTCTTTTTCTATGCTGATCAAATCAAAACGATTATGTAATGTTTCTTGTACATCATTATTTCAAATGATATAATAATATAAATACAAGGAGGGGTCATAATGACAATTAAAGAGTGTTATGAAGCAATGGGCGGAGATTATGATGAAATTATTCATTTATTAATAAATGAACAAAGAATCATGAAATATTTGATTAAATTTACTGAAGATAAATCTATGCAAAATTTAAGTGATGCTTTAGAACAAGGAGATTATGAACAGGCTTTTCGAAGTGTTCATACATTAAAAGGTGTCACAATTAATTTAGGAATGAAAAAATTAGCTGATTCTAGTCATTTACTTACTGAAGCATTGAGAAATAATGAAAAAAATATTGATGATCTTTATCAGAATGTAAAAGCAGATTATGATCAAACAATTCATGCAATTCATCAATTGCTTCATGATGCATAGCGAGTGAATTGCGATGGCACATAAAGATAAGATTTTAATTGTAGATGATTCTGATATTAATCGCTCATTGTTAATAGATATTCTTTCTCATCAATATGATATTGTAGAAGTTGAAAATGGTTTAGAAGCGATTGAGTATATGGGAAAACATATTGAAAGTATTAGTTTGGTTCTTTTAGATATTGTTATGCCTGTCATGGATGGTTTTGAAGTTTTAACAATTATGAATCATAATCAGTGGATTCAAAGTACACCAGTTATCATGATTACATCAGAAACAGCATCTCAATATATTAATAAAGCTTATGATTTAGGCGTTACAGATTATATTAATAGACCATTTGATGAATTGACTGTTCAGCGAAGAGTCAATAATACTATAATATTGTATGCAAAACAAAAGATGTTAGAGAATATGGTGACTGAACAAATCTTAGAAAAAGAAAAAAACAATCTCCTTATGGTTGAAATTTTAAGTCATATTGTTGAATTTCGTAATGGTGAAAGTGGATTACATGTATTACGTATTCGTATTATTACTGAATTTTTAATGCAAGAGTTATCACGTTCATCTGATCAATATTCTTTTTCTTCATCTTATATTTCAAAAGTTGTTAATGCTTCAGCTTTACATGATATTGGAAAAATCATGATCCCAGAGACAATTTTAAATAAGCCTGGAAAATTAACAAAAGAAGAATTTAAAGTTATTCAGACCCATAGTGCTCTAGGTGCACAAATGCTTGAGAATGTTCCTTATTATCAACAGGAAGATTTGATTCAAATCGCTCATGACATTTGTCGTTGGCATCATGAACGCTATGATGGTAAAGGATACCCTGATGGACTCATTGGTGATGATATTCCATTTGCTGCACAGGTTGTTGCTTTGGCAGATGTTTATGATGCTTTAACGAGTCAGCGTGTATATAAGCCAGCATTTACACATGAAAAAGCTATGGAAATGATAAAAAACGGAGAATGTGGATGCTTTAATCCAGAGTTACTGGAATGTTTTTATAATAGTGGTGAGAAATTAAGACAAAAACTTGATACCTATTCTTCGCATCAGTTACTTGAGACAGAATCCCAAAATGTGAAAGAACAATTACTGAAAAATGCAAGTGTTTCTAATCGAACTTTAGCCTTATTAGAACAAGAACGAACAAAATATAGATTTTTTGCATCAATGTCTGGAGAAATTCAGTTTGAATATGATATCAATTCAGATATATTATCTTTATCTGAATGGGGTGCAATGCATCTATGTATACCAGAAATTATAGTGAAACCATTTGAGAATTCTTTAATAAAAAATATTATTCTCAAAGATTCATTAGATAAATTAAAAAATAAAATAGAATTAGCAACATTAGAAAAACCAATTATTGAAATGATGGCTCGTATGAATATTAAGGGTGAACACCGATGGATGAAGATTTTAGCACGCCCATTATGGTTGGAAGAAACGCATGAAATGATTAATGTCATTGGAAAATGTGTGGATATTCATGAAGAATATACTAAAATGAATCATTTGGAAATTATTGCGAATCACGATTCATTAACAAAATTATGGAATCATAAAGCTGCAAGAGATCAAATTGAATTATTGATGTCAAAAAAGAATAATTCTAAATATGCTTTGGTACTAATAGATTTGGATTATTTTAAAGAAGCTAATGATCATTTTGGGCATATGTTTGGTGATGATGTTTTAAGGTATGTAGCAAATGAATTGTTAAGAAATGTGAATGATGAAAGTATTGTTTCTAGAGTTGGTGGAGATGAATTTATGCTCTTCTTTAAATATGATAAAGATATAGAAGGGATTATGCGAAAACTTCATCATGCTATTATTCGTGAATATAAGGGCTATTCAATCGCATTGTGCATGGGAATTGCTTTATATCCACAAGATGGTGAAGTTTATGATGATATTTATAATCGTGCTGATCAGGCACTTTATGTAGCAAAAAACAATGGACGAAAACAATATCGTTTCTATGCTCCTTATTTTCATGAAAAGCAGGTGAAGAGTTAATGATGAGATTGAAAAATCATGAACAATTGTTTTTAAGATTGTCTCGTTCTACATTTAGAAGTCGTTTTCATCTTCAAACTAAAGATTTTGAATATATCAATCAAAAAGGTTTAGAAACAATCCGTCAGCATGCATATGATTTTATTAATAAAAGATTAGCACCCAAAACGATAATCAATGATGGAAAACAGACACCAATGAGAGGGCATCCTGTTTTTATTGCCCAGCATGCGACAGCAACTTGCTGTCGCAAATGTCTTTATAAATGGCATTCTATTCCAATGGGAACGGATTTAAATCAAGAACAAGTTGAGTATATTGTTGATATTATTATGGAATGGATTCAAAGAGAAGAAAGAAGGTATAAAAATTGATGAAAGTTATTTATCATATTGACGAAAGAGAAAAGTGGTCATTATGTCTTGGCAATGTTGAAAATATGAAAGCATATTACCGAAGTCATCATATCCCATATCAAATTGAAGTTTTAGCCAATAGTCTTGCTGTGAAAGATTATGTTAAAGACAGTGCATTGGCTTTGAAACTCAAAGAACTATCATGTCAAGGAATACAGTTTGCAGCTTGTCATAATGCTTTGCGAGGACAAAAGATTGCTTTAGAAGATTTGTTGGAAGAAGTTGTCGTTGTTGATGCAGGTGTTGTAGAGTTAGCCCTGAAACAAAGTCAAGGCTTTGCTTATATTAAACCATAGGGAGTGTTTGAAAATGAATGAAGAAAGAGGTTTTGCATATTGTGGATTGGCTTGCTGTCTTTGTCGTGAGGCAAAGGATTGTCCTGGATGTCGACAAGAGGGATGTCATGATAAAGAATGGTGCCAATGTTTTCAATGCTGTCAAAAACAAAATTTAAAAGGATGTTGGGAATGTCAGGATTTCCCTTGTGATAATCATATGTTAAATAAGTTAAGAGTCAGAACATTTGCTAAATTTATTGGTATATATGGAGAAGAAAAGTTGTTGGAATGTTTAAAAAGAAATGAAGAAAATGGGGTTGTTTATCATTATCAGGGTAGTCATATGGGTGAATATGATCAATTTGAGACAGAGGAAGAAATTATGGATTTGATAATGCATGGGGTAAAGGAATATCAGTCATGATTGATTTTATGGATTTTAATTATATCAAGGCAATTGAATTATCCCATGATCTGCAGTCAGATATTTCAGAATTATTTGATATCAATCATAAAACAACAACGAAACAACATGTTTTATCCGTTGCTCAAACAAGTCGAAAATTAGCACAACGATTCAACCTAGATGAGAATCTCTGCTATCAAAGTGCATTATTACATGATATTAGTGCTATTATAAAGAGCGATGATATGAAGAAATTAGCCCTAAAAAATGGTTATATACTAGATAAAGCAGAAGAAAAATATCCTTTCTTGCTTCACCAAATAGTATCAATTTGGATAGCACAAGATATATTTCAGATACAAGATGAACGTATCTTAAATGCGATTGCATGTCATACAACATTAAAAGCAAACCCATCTTTGTATGATATGGTTTTGTTTTTAGCTGATAAAATTTCTTGGGATCAGAAAGGAATTCCACCTTATTTACCTCAAATTGGAAAAGCACTTGAAATATCATTGGAAAAAGCATGTTATGAATATATTCGTTATCTTTTTGAAAATCATCAGTTGCTTTTTCCTCATCGAAAAATGAAAGAAGCACGTGATTTCTTTTATCAAAAATATCTACCTATTACATTTCGATGTTGGCATCAGGATGATGGAGAATTGTTTTATAAACATTCACATTCTGATGAACTTTATCAATATATGAATGATGATTTTCCCAAAACTTTAGAAGAATGTGAAAAAACAGTAAAGATATTGAGTCAATCAAATGATGAAGCAAAAGTTATTTTGTTAGATGAAGAAATGATTGGATGTATAGCTGGTTTTTATGAAAGTGATAATAAGGTTAAGTTAGCATATTGGTTAGATGTCCAGTATTGGAATCAAGGGATTATGAGTCTTGTTCTTGAAAAATTCATACAATGGTTATTTGTTGAAAAGAATGTTCAATATATTTATGCAAAACCGTTTCAAGATAATATAGCTTCAAAGCGTTTGCTTGAAAAATCACACTTTCAAAAATATATTTGTCATGATCAAACCATACTCTACATGAGAAAGAAAGATTAAATGTCTTTCTTTTTTTATCTTGAACACGCTTTTTATTTTTCTTCAATCATAAAAATGATATGATATAAGAGAAATAGGAGGTATAGAGTTATGAGAGGAATTTATTCGTCTGTTACAGATATTCGTCGAAAAATTTTTACTGAAATTGCACGTATGGCATATAACGGGGATTATTCAAATATAGAAGAATTGCCATACAAAATTATCCCAGGAGAAGTAGCAACTTATCGTGAAAGTATTTTCCTAGAAAGAGCAATTGTTGGAGAAAGATTACGTTTGGCAATGGGACTGCCATTACGCCCAATTGATCAGCATGCTCCACTACCTACTGGTATTAGTAATAGTATTATTGCTGAAAAATACTATGAACCACCACTTATTAATATTATTAAGTTTGCTTGTCATGCATGTCCAGATAATGTTGTAAAAGTAACTGATGCATGTCAAGGATGTTTAGCACATCCTTGTAAAGAAGTGTGTCCAAAAGATGCTATAAGTATTGTTGATGGACGTAGCGTTATTGATCAAGAAAAGTGTATCAAATGTGGATTATGTATTAAAAATTGTCCTTATGGAGCAATTATGAAAATGGAAAGACCATGTGCAAAAGCATGTGGTATGGATGCTATTCGTACTGATGAGAATGGACATGCAGATATAGATTATGATAAATGTGTGTCTTGTGGAATGTGTCTGGTGAATTGTCCATTTGGTGCAATTAGTGATAAAGGACAAATCTTTCAATTGATTACTGCAATGAAGCAGGGATATAAAGTTTATGCAGCTGTAGCACCGGCTTTTGTAGGACAATTAGGACCAAAAGTCACACCTGAAAAATTAAAGGGTGCGATGAAGGCATTAGGATTTGAAGATACAGTTGAAGTGGCTATTGGCGCTGATTTATGTACAGTTGAAGAAGCTGAAGATTTTTTAAGTAAAGTTCCAAAAGAACAACCGTTTATGGGAACGTCATGTTGTCCGGCCTGGTCAGTGATGGCTAAAAAATTGTTTCCAGAATTTAAACCTTATATTTCTATGGCGCTAACACCAATGGTTTTAACTGCTCGTATGATTAAAAAAGATCATCCAGACTGTAAAGTTGTTTTTGTAGGACCATGTGCAGCTAAAAAGCTAGAAGCTTCTCGTAAATCAGTTCGTAGTGATGTTGATTTTGTTTTAACTTTTGAAGAAATTATGGGTATGTTTGAAGCAAAAGATATTCATTTTGAAGATTTAACAGAGGAAGAAGAATTGGGTGAAGCAACAGCTGATGGACGTGGTTTTGCAGTCAGTGGAGGAGTCGCTCAGGCAGTTGTGAATTGTATCCATAAGACACATCCTGATGTTGAAGTGAAGGTACATGCTGAAGAAAGTCTACGTAATTGCCGCAAGATGTTACAGGATGCTAAAAAAGGTGTTTATGATGGTTATCTGTTAGAAGGTATGGCATGTCCTGGAGGATGTATTGCAGGCGCAGGGACATTACAATCAATTGTTCGTGCAAAAGGTGCAGTCAATAAGTTTAAGGCAAGTTCAAAAAAGAAAGTGTCTTCTGAAAGTGAATATGTTGAACGCTTAGAAGAACTAGTTGAGGAATAAATATTGATGAAACTCGGATGTACGTATATATGTGTGACAGATATGGAAAAATCATTAGATTTTTATCAGAAATTATTACAACAAGAACCCACATATCAAAATGAAAATCGTTGGGCACAATTTGATATTGGGAATGTATTCGCATTATATAATGCTCAGTATGATCTAGATAAAATGAATTCTTCTAAAGATGTTTTACAATGTTATAATGATGCTTATCAGAAATATTTTCAACTTCCAAAACATATAACAAATACAAATATTGTTTTGAATTTTGAAGTTGATGATTTAAAAAAGGAATATACAAGAGTAAAAGCTTTAAATATAGGTCAAGTTTCACCATTGTTTTATGTAAATATAGCTGCTCCATATTGGTATTTTACAATTCAAGATCCAGATGGAAATGAATTAGAGATAACAGGAGGATATGATGATAAAAGTGATTATAGATAGACCATTAGGTAGTTACCATCCTCAATATCCAGATCTTTATTATCCAGTTAATTATGGATATATTGAAGGTGTGATTGCAGGCGATGGGGAAGAACAAGATGCTTATGTTTTAGGGGTTAATGAACCAGTCAGTGAATTTATAGGCGAACTCTATGCCATTGTACATAGACAAGATGATGTTGAGGATAAATGGATAGTTGTTCCACCTAAAAGTCATTATAATATTGAAGAGATTGAACAAGCCATTTCATTTTGTGAACAATACTTTTCGCATGAAATAGAAATCATTCATTCTCATGAATTTTAATTATTGATAAAAAGAATATAGAAAAGTCATAAAATCAATGAGGATATGAAAAGAATAAATAGTGGTAGTTTCATCAAAAATGTAACTACCATTTTCAATTTATCGAAAAAAGTTTACGAAACATCTCAAAGAGTTGTATAATGCAAAACATAGGGGGAATGTTGCATGGGTGTTGATGAAAATAATTTTGCAAAAGGGAAGATGTCAAGTCATATATTACATTTAGCAGGGCCAATGATAGTTGCTCAATTCATTAATGTTTTATATAACGTCATAGATCGCATTTATATTGGAAGAATTCCTGAGGCTGCTACTTTAGCAATGGGTGGACTAGGATTGTGTCTGCCCATTATATCTATTATTATTGCTTTTGCGAATTTGTTTGGAATGGGTGGATCCCCATTATGTTCAATTGCGAGAGGACAAGGAAAAATAGATGAAGCAGAAGAAATTATGGGCAATTCTTTTACACTTTTGATTATTTTTTCTATTCTTATTATGGGAATTGGGTTGATTTTTAAAGAACAATTATTGTGGTTATTTGGAGCAAGTTCACAGACAATAGGTTATGCTAATGATTATTTGACGATTTATTTATTAGGAACATTGTTTGTATTAATTGGACTTGGTATGAATAGTTTTATTAATAGTCAGGGCTTTGCTAAAATTGGGATGATGACTGTCCTTTTAGGTGCCATAACAAATATTATTTTAGATCCAGTGTTTATTTTTACTTTTTCAATGGGGGTTAAAGGAGCGGCTCTAGCAACTGTTATTTCTCAGTTTGTATCTGCAGTGTGGACTTTTCGTTTTTTAACAGGACAAAAAACAATTTTAAAAATTAGAAAAGAAAAAATGCATCTTCAGATACATCACGTGAAACGTATATTTTCACTAGGAATGGCTGGCTTTATGATGGGAATTACAAATTCAATAGTCACTATCGTTTGTAATTCAACACTACAGATATATGGTGGAGATCTCTATATAGCTATTATGACAATTATCAATTCCATTCGTGAAGTCATCTCTTTACCAGGTCAAGGATTAGCTAATGCTTCTCAACCAGTATTGGGATTTAATTATGGAGCAAAAAAATATCAGCGTGTTTTACAAGGTATGAAATATGTAACCATTGCTTCCTTAATAACAAGTCTTATTTTATGGCTATCAGTCACAACATTTCCAGAACTCTTTATTAGAATCTTTAGTCATAATTCAGATATGATTATGCATGGAACAAAAGCAATTCGTTTATACTTTTTTGGTTTCTTTATGATGTCTTTTCAGATGACTGGGCAGGCAATAGCAGTAGGATTAGGAAAATCTAAACAAGCTGTTTTCTTTTCTGTTTTTCGAAAGGTTATTATTGTCGCGCCTTTAACAGTGATATTACCTATGTTTATAGGTATTGATGGTGTTTTTATTGCTGAAGCAATTAGTAATTTTATTGGTGGAGGAGCATGCTACATAACAATGTTATTAACAATCGGAAAAGACTTACGAAAGAAAACAAAGACCTATTCATTTTAAATAACAAGTTGAAAATTTAAGGTAAAAAATGATTATTATTTTGTGTTATTAGGATATATGAAATAAGTATTGATATTTAAAAGTAAATATAATGTTAATCATGCAATATTCTTTAATCAAAGTAAAAAATAAAACACTTCTATAGTTTAGGAATTGCACATGTTATACATTAAATATGCATTATATACGTAATACCTTTACATAGTCTTAAAATTATGATAATTTGGTTGTAAATAAGCAGATAATTTTGATTTTCTTATGCTTATGAATTGGTTATAGAATATTTATGAAAGTTATTTAAGTCGCTTGTTTTATGATTGTAAACAAAAAATAAAGGAGATTTCTATTCATGAAAAAGGGAAATAAAATTTTAATTGGTGGTATTGCATTGGGAGTATTAATGACTGGATTCATGTCAAATTATCATATCAGTCCGTTAGATGATGTAAAAGCAAGTTCAAGTCATGAAATGACATCAAGTCAGCAAAGTGTAAAAGTTTTTACTAATTCAGATTCAGATAAGACACAACTGTTAAATATGATGATTAATTCAACTGATTATTTTAAAAATGCTTCTGGATCATTTAGATATTATTCAAAAAATGCTGAAACTGATATGGATATAGACTTTGTGGTTGATATTGAAAATTCAAAGTCATATGAAAAGAATACATTTAGAAATTTAAAAACAAAAAGTATTGTAGAACCATTTGAGGAAAGTATTTTTAATGGTGAATATTATTCGGTATATAGAAGTCAAGATTATCTTGCAACTCAACTTTCTTTAGAAGAACTTGCAACGAGTAGCGGATCAAGTCAGTTTCATTATCAAAAAATATCTACTCCTGATTCACAGAATCAAGGCATTGTAGCAGATAATACAATAGAAGATAGAATAGCAACAACTGATGCTCAGGATTCATATGTTAGAAAAACAGAAACTTCGCTTATGGGAATCACGAAAACTGTTTTGTTACCAGAAGATTTTGCAATTGGCTTTATAGGTACAGATTTGAGCGGTTGGAATATTGTATCGAATGAAAAATATTTAGACAGAGACTGTGTAATCGTTGAACCAGTATTAAACGCTTATTATAAAGGAAAGCATAATGCAGTTTCGGCACGCTTCATTATTGATTCTGCTACTGGTATTTTACTTGAATCTCATTTGATTGATAGTGACGGAAATGATACTTTTTTAACAAAAATAAATTCATTAAGTCTTAATCAGTCTTTACAAACAAATGTTTTTGATAAACATAATCATTTCATAAAAGAGAATGAATAATTTTTGAAATACATATTTATTTCTATCGTTGATAGAATTTGTAGATTGAGATTTTGTGTTGGACAATTTAAATAGAAACAGATGCTTCTGTATTGATTGTCCAAACTTATGAGTCATTATATATAAGAACATGAAGAGAAGAGGATTTAAAATGAGTAAATATTGTTTGCGAAATAAAGGTATAAAAATTTTACTGATTTGTCTATGTATTGGTGTATTTTTATTTGTTTTATGTCAAAATTATTTCACTAAAGATGATGTTGATGGTAATTTTACTAAACCTACTATTCATGTGAATGGATATATCTATGGAACCACTATGAATAAAAGTGGTGATATTGATAAAGATTATACATTTTATGGATGTGTAAAAAGTACAACAAAAGATATGATAGCAGTTCCGAGTCATGATTTAGAAGTTAGTCAAATTATTAAAGATAACATAGGTTATAAAGTTTATATATCGGAAAATAAGGATTTTGTTGCGATTTTTAATGAAGAAACACAAAAATATGATTACTTTGAAAAACTATATTAATAGGATATTATTATAAAATGAGATTATAGATAATGATTTAGAATGAATGCATCATCTTTTTATACTGTTTTCTTTTCTAGTATCATAGTCATATTCACATGAATAAATAGAGAAATGAGAGAACATGATTGTCAGTTCTCTTTTTTGATTTAAAGCATATAATGTTTTGGGTGATGATATGAAAAAAGTAATACCATTTGTTTTTATGTTTGCATTATGTTCATTAATATTTAAACCAGTGATTAGTGTCTCATCATCACAATCTCTTGCTAAAAAAGTGATCGTTTTGGATCCAGGACATGGTGGAATGGATAATGGGGCTAATGTTGGAAAGGTCAATGAAGATGAATTGAATTTAAAGATTTGTTTTGCGTTAAAAGAAGAATTGGAATCAAGGGGAGCAACCATTTATTTGACACGTACTGATGATCAAGATATGACAAAACGTGATTATAATTATTCTAAACAAGATGATATGTATTTAAGAGTCTTAAAAATTGATGAATATAAGCCGGATTTGTTTTTAAGTATTCATTTGAACTCTTCATCATCTGGAGCATGGGGATCACAAGTGTTTTATTATCAGAATAGTCAGGAAGGAAAAAGGTTGGCACAAAATATTCATGATAGTATGAAACCAGTGACAGGGACACGTAAGAATATTTCACCATGCAGTTTTTATGTTGTGCGTGCGACACAATCTTTGGGTGTTCTTATCGAATGTGGTTTTTTATCAAATGAGAATGAACGTGGTCAGCTAAAAAGTAGTAAATATCAAAAGAAGTTAGCAGTATCAATCAGTGATGGAATAGAGTCATATTATCAATCCTTGAACTCCGGGGTATAGTGTTTTTATTGTAAATATTTGGTAATAATGGTATGATTAGATTAACGATTGAAGGGAAGTTTTATATATGAAGAAAATAATGAAAGTACTATGTTGTGTGGCTTTGTTAATGTGTATAGGATGCTCTTCGAAGAGCTATTTAGATCCAGATAATCCAGTTACAGTCAAATTGTGGAATTATTACACTGGAAAACAATTGGAATCTTTTAACGCTTTGGTAAGCCAATTTAATACAACGGTTGGTAAAGAAAAAGGAATTATTGTTGAGGTGACAGGTTTTGGTAATGTCAATGAATTAGGGGAAAGTGTCTTAGATGCTGCTAATAAAAAAGTGGGATCTAAAGAAGTTCCAAATATTTTTGCGGCATATGCTGATACAGCCTATCAAGTGGATGCTTTAGGTTTGGTCCAGGATTTAAAGCCTTATTTTACAGATAAAGAACTTTCTGCTTATGTAGATGGATATATTGAAGAAGGAATGTTTCATGATGCTCTGAAAATTTTTCCTACGGCTAAATCTACAGAGATTATGATGATTAACATGACAGATTTTAATAAATTTGCTAAAGTGACAGGAGCAAAATTAGAAGATTTATCAACTATTGAAGGGTTATGTGCAACAGCTAAAAAATATTATGAGTATACTGATCAGATGACACCAACACCAAATGATGGGAAAGCTTTTTTTGGTAGAGATGCCATGGCTAATTATATTGTTATTGGTTTAAAGCAATTAGGACATGATATTATTACTGTAAGTGATAGTGGAAAGGCAACTTTGGATTTTGATAAAGATGCTGTTAAAAAATTGTGGGATTATTATTATACGCCTTATATTCATGGTTATTTTAAAGCAGAAGGGCGTTTTAGAAGTGATGATGTGAAATTAGGAAATATTATTAGTTTCGTTGGATCTTCTTCAGGAGCAACATTCTTTCCAGAACAGGTTATTGTGGATGATGAGAATTCTTATCCGATTGATGTGAAAGTTTTAGAAGCACCAACTTTTAAAGATGGTGAAGCATATGCTGTTCAGCAGGGAGCTGGAATGGTTGTTACTACAGGTGATGAAGCACATGTTGAAGGATCTGTTGAGT
This sequence comes from Candidatus Stoquefichus sp. SB1, assembly GCF_001244545.1. Classification (NCBI taxonomy): domain Bacteria; kingdom Bacillati; phylum Bacillota; class Erysipelotrichia; order Erysipelotrichales; family Erysipelotrichaceae; genus Candidatus Stoquefichus; species Candidatus Stoquefichus sp. SB1. The sequence continues at coordinate 99,082 of NZ_LN852694.1, forward strand.
TTTTAAAATGGTTTACACAACAAGAACAAAATATTAAATTTTCTATTGATTCTGGTTATTTACCAGTTACTAAAGATGCCAATCAGTTTTCAGCGATAGAAAAAACAGTTAAGATTGAATCAAATCTTATGAAAGAAGTTATTCAAACTTCTGTTGATACAGTTAATAATAAAAAACTTTATACAACAAAAGCTTGTGATAATGGTGCAACATTAAGAACTCAATTAGAAAATTGTTTAAAAGATAAAGCAGAGACAGATCGAAAAACGATTCAAAAATCACTTGATAACGGTCAAGATTCAAACAGTGTGTTTGCACAATATGACAATCAGGATAATTTTGAAAATTGGTATCAAGAGACATATAAGGCCTTAAAAGATATAGTAGGTTAATATTATGAAATTAAAATATAATAAAGTATTTCAAAAAAATTCTTTATTTAAAAGAATTTTTATCCCCATGTGTATGCTGATTGCCTCTGTTGTTATATTTTTAATTGGGTTTAGTTATTATTATGATATATTGGGGGAAATGAATGCAAACAGCCGAAGTTTATTTGATCAGCAAGTCAAAAATAGAGCACATGATTTACAAACATCTATGATTACGAAATGGTCTAATATTGAAGGTGAGATTAATCGTATTAATGCAATTACCAAAAATCTTGTTGATAGTCATCAGATTTCATTGGATCACTTAACAAATTCTTCTCAGGATAGTTTATTGCTGCTTGAAAAAACTTCTGATGAACTGATTACAATGTTGCGAAATCATGGCACGACAGGGGCTTATTTGTTTTTAAGTGATGGACAGTTTACGCAAAAAAACAGTCAGTTTTTCCCAGGTATTTATGTTATTGATAATGATCCAGAAAGCGTCTATACGTCAACGAATACAGATCTTTTATTAGCACGTTCTCCTAAAGAACTTGTTGATAAATTAAATATATCAACAGATAGTTGTTGGCAACCATCATTTCAATTTAATCGGGAAGATTATATATTTTATGAAAAAGCTTTTCAAAATTTTCAGTTAGTGATTGATAATCCGGATTTTTCATTGAATGATGTTGGATGCTGGATTCAGCCGTATAAGCTTTATGGCAGTGATACATATAGTATTTCATTTATGCTTCCATTGATCTGTAATCAAAAGGTATATGGAGCTATTAGGGTAGATATTTCATTTGCTTATTTACAGAAGATATTGAATTATGATGAATTGCTTAATAATGGGAATAGTGGATATGTATTGGCTTTAAAAGAAGATGATCATACATATCAGTCAATGTTTTTAAATGGGCCTTATTATTCACGCTCATTTAATGATTTTTCTAAAATGAAAGTTGAAGGGACTGATGAACAATATATTGATGATAAAATTTATTGTTCTGCGTCTTCATTGAAACTCTATAATACCAATACACCTTATGAAAATGAAAGATGGGTATTATTGGGACTGGTGGATAAGAGCGAACTTTATAGTATTACCAATCATTTAACAGAAATATTTACATTTATATTTGTTGTTATTATTGTTTTAGGAGCACTTCTTTCTTTTGTTTTAACGAAATATATTACAAAGCCAATTGTTGATTTGGCAAAACGAATTGCCCATCCAACAGGTGCTATGGCACGTTTGAAATTGGCTAAAACAAATATTATTGAAATTGATCAATTAATTCAGGCTATTGAAAAAATGAATAATGATGTGCTTGAATCAGCATCACGTTTTACTAATATTATTCGATTAGCAAATACCAAATTGGCTGGTTTTGAAATTGACTATACAACCAATCAATTGTTTATTACAGATCAATTTTTTGATATTTTTATGTTACATGATATAGATACAAGACATATGTCAGTTGATGAATTTAAAAAATTATTTAATACATTTGATGGATGTTGCAAAGCAACAAAGAATCATAATGAGTATGTTTATCATATTGAGACATCAACTGATGAGGTATATTTACGTTTGAGATATCATAGTGATAAAGAAAAATGTGTTGGTTTATTGGAAGAAATTAGTGATGTTATTAAAGAACGATTAGCAATTGAACATGAAAGAGATCATGATGTTTTAACTGGTTTAATGAATCGACGTGCGTTCCAAAGAAAAATGAAACGATTGTTTAGTGTTCATAAGAGTCAGTTGAATGTTGGAGCATTGGTGATGATGGATTTAGATAATTTAAAGGCTATTAATGATAAATATGGCCATGATTGTGGAGATTCCTATATTAAAGGAACGGCACGCATATTTAAAGAGAATTCACCAAAGCAAACAATTGTATCGCGTACATCTGGCGATGAATTTTATCTTTTCTATTATGGATATCATAGTAAAGATCAAATTGCTGAACAGTTAGAGCGTTTAAAAAAGGCTTTAGCGATTGCTAGTATTGAATTACCAAATCAACAAAAAGTTAAGATTCGAGTATCTGGCGGTATTGCCTGGTATCCAGATGATAGTACCGATTTTGAAGAATTACAAAGATATTCTGATTATGCAATGTATTCTGTGAAGAAAACAGTTAAGGGCGAAATAGGAGTTTTCAATCTTTTGGATTATGAGAATAATTCCTATATTATGAAAAAACGCATTGATTTTCATCAATTTATGGATGAAAGAATGATGGTTTATCATTTTCAGCCAATTATTAGTACTAATACTGGTGAAATTTATGGCTATGAAGCACTTTTGCGTTCTTCTCATCCAACTTTAAAAGATCCTAAAGAAATTATTATGTTAGCGAAATTAGAAGCACAGTTAAGCCAAATAGAAGCTATGACATGGCGTGAAGCATTATACTCTTATAATGAATATTATCATCAAGGAAAAGTACACAAAAATCATAAAGTTTTTATTAATTCACTATCACATCAATTAATCGCTGATGAACAGATAGAGCAGATTGAAAAAAATTATCATGAACTTTTACATAATGTTGTATTAGAAGTCACTGAATATGAAGATACAAATCAAGATTGTTTTGAGGCAAAGAAAGCAACATTATCTCGTTGGAAAGCGGAAATTGCATTAGATGATTATGGTAGTGGGTATAATAGTGAACGTAATTTATTGATGATTAATCCAACTTATGTAAAGATAGATATGGATATTATTCGTGATATTGATACTGATATTGATAAACAAAAAATTGTTGAGAATATTGTATCTTATTGCCATGAAAGAGGGAAAAGTGTGATTGCTGAGGGAATTGAGTCTTTAGAAGAATTACAGGTTGTTTTAAGATTGGAAGTTGATTTTGTACAAGGATTTTTATTTGCTAAGGCAATGCCTTTACCTAGTCAAATTAATGAAAAGGGAATTCAATGTATTTTAGAGTATCAAAAGAAAAGATTAAAAGAGGGATTATAAGTTCTTGCTTGTTTTAAGGTATAGATATAAATAATAAAAAAGAAGAAGTCAATTGCTGATCAATTTCAGTACTTTATTTCTTCTTTCATTTATTATGGCTTTCATTATTTATCGATTAATCAAGTCTTAGGACTTATCTTTTTCTTTTGTAGCTTAATTATGCAAAAAAAATAAAAAAAGTATTGACGAAAAATAGGGGCTATGCTAATATATTAGGGCAGTCATTAATGGGCCTGTAGCTCAGTTGGTTAGAGCGCACCCCTGATAAGGGTGAGGTCGATGGTTCAAATCCATTCAGGCCCACCATTAATTTCTGTTATAATATGGGCCTGTAGCTCAGTTGGTTAGAGCGCACCCCTGATAAGGGTGAGGTCGATGGTTCAAATCCATTCAGGCCCACCATATTAATTTAATATAGGTTTTGGGGCTTTAGCTCAGATGGGAGAGCGCCTGCTTTGCACGCAGGAGGTCAGCGGTTCGATCCCGCTAAGCTCCACCAATTGAAAATAACGTTACTTATGTAACGTTTTTATTGTATATAGGAGGGAAAATAATGGAAAGGTATATCAGTGCACTTGTGATTTCTTTTTTTATTTATGGTTTTTGTGGATGGATATGGGAATCTTTCATCTGTCCATTAATAACAGGACATAAAATTAAAAACAGTGGTTTTTTGAATGGACCGATTGTACCTATTTATGGTGTAGGAGCATTGGTTGTTTCTTTATTATTTTCACCTCAAGAAAGTTATTTATCTATATTTATAGAAGGAGCTTTTGTTGCATGTGTTATTGAATATTTAACTTCTTGGGCAATGGAGGCATTATATCATCATCGTTGGTGGGATTACTCTGATAAAGCTTTTAATGTGAATGGGAGAGTCTGCTTAGAAGGATTTTTGGTATTTGGACTTTTTAGTGTGATTGCAGTTAAATTTGTTCAGCCAGCAATAATGGAATGGTTATTACAATATGGAATGGTTCTTTTATTAGTTGTTGCAACCGTTTTAACTACAATTTTGACTATTGATTTAATTTTTACGATTATTGCATTGGCTCATTTAGAAGAGCGCTTGGAAGAGTTTAGAAAAATGGTAGAAGAATATACTGTCAAAGCATTTGATGGTTTTGAAAGCAGTAAGAAGAACTTGTATGAGATATTTGAGGATATGAAAGTTAAGGATATGCCAATATATCAGGAAATTACAAAACAGACAAAGTTTGCTGAGAAGCGTATTTTAAAAGCTTTCCCTCACTTAATGAATAAGAAAAAATAAAGGCAGGGATGTTCTATGAAAAAATTTTTGGGGAATAAAGTTTTTTATATGACAACATTATCCATTGCTTTGCCAATTATGGCACAGCAATTTGTAACAAGTTTTGTAAATCTCATTGATAATATTATGATTGGTAGTGTTGGAAGTCTAGCATTAACTTCAGTAACTGTAGCTAATCGTGTATATCTGATTTTTAATTCAACAATGTTTGGTATTTGTGGGGCCGCTGGTATTTTTATTGCTCAATATTATGGAGCGAAGAAATATCAGAATTGTCAAAAGATACTTAATATCAATTTATCATGTGGACTTTTAGTGGCGGGATTATTTGTTGTGGCTTTAATGACAGTGCCTAGACAACTGATGGAAATATTTTCATCTAATCCTGCTGTTATTGAAGAAAGTTTACGTTATATTCAGTTTGCAGTATTGACTTATATTCCTTTTGCTATGAGTTTTAGTATTATGATGGCTATGCGTGCTGTAGGAATTAATAAAATTCAGTTGATAGTTGGGCTAATTACTGTAGTAACCAATACTTCATTGAATTATTTATTGATTTTTGGAAATTTTGGTTTTCCAACATTAGGAGTACAAGGAGCGGCCATTGCAACTGCTATAGCTAGATTTTTAGAATTAGGTATTTATTTAATTATTTTAAAACGACATAAACATTTTTTTACTTTTTCATTGCGAAATTTGTTCCATCTTGACACATCATTAATTCGTTCAATGATTAGAAAAGCAATTCCACTCACTGCTAATGAAATTTTATTTTCATTAGGATTAGCTATGATTTTCTTATCCTATATGCGTTGTGATGAAAGCTTGATTTCAGCTATTAGTGTTGTTGATACAGTTATGCAAATTGCATATATTGTATTTGGTGGGTTATCGAGTGCTATTTCTATTTTAATTGGGAATCGTTTAGGCGCAAATCAGATTGAAGAAGCCAAAGCAAATGCTTATAAATTATTAGCATTTGGTGTTATGATTGGTTTGACAATTAGTGTTATTTTTATTGGTGTAGCACCATTGATTGCTTCCTTTTATAATGTTGAAGATATGATTAAAGAAACAATTGTTATGTTGTTGAGAATTAAGTCTTTATTGTTACCTATTTATGTTTATAATGTCTGTGTATTTTTTACATTAAGAGCTGGTGGTGATACTTTCTCAACAATGTTGATGGACTCTGGTTTTTTATGGTGTGCAGGAGTTCTTTTATCAACAGTTTTATCTATTTTTACGAATTTATCACTTGTTCAATTGTTTGCAATTGTTGAGGCCTGTGATTTACTGAAATTGTTTGTTGCTACGTATTTCTTTAAAAAAGGACGATGGGCTAAAAATATGACATTAACTCAGGAAGTCGTTTATTAAGATATTGAATTAGAAAAAGGAGGAATTGTTATGGCACGTGCATCACAAAAAGAAAACTATATTGTTAAGACACTTAATGGGATGGCCTATGGCTTTTTTGCCAGTCTCATTATTGGAACAATATTAAAACAAATTGGTGGGGCAATACATTGGGGTGATTTGATTTATTGGGGACAGTTAGCGACATATTTAATGGGACCGGCTATTGGTGTAGGAATTGCTGTTGTCTTAGATGCAAAAGGTCTTAATATGATTGCAGCTGTTATTGCTGGAGCAATTGGTGCTGGGACATTTTCTATCAGTGGACAAAATGTATCTGTTGCTGTAGGAAATCCTGTATCTGCTTATTTAGCTGTTATATTGGCTATTGAAGTTACAAAACTTATACAAGATAAAACACCTTTGGATATTTTATTGGTTCCATTGACTTCTATTCTTTGTGCTGGTTTGATTACAAAATTTGTTGGACCTTATATTTCTCAAGTGATTGTATGGATTGGTGATTTAATTAATCAAGGTGTAACAATGCAGCCTTTGTTAATGGGAATGATTGTTGCGGTTTTAATGGGAATGGCTTTAACTGCTCCGATTTCATCAGCAGCTATTGGTATTATGTTAGGTTTAAATGGTTTGGCGGCTGGTGCTGCTTTAGCAGGATGCTGTGCTCAAATGGTTGGATTGGCTATCATGTCAATGGATGATAATCAAATTGGTGATGTCATTGCTATTGGTATTGGAACTAGTATGTTACAATTTAAAAATATTGTTAAACGTCCGATTATATGGCTTCCACCAATCGTAGCAAGTCTTATTACAGGAATCCTTTCAACTGCTGTTTTAGGTATCAAATGTACACCTGTTGGTTCTGGAATGGGAACGGCTGGACTGGTAGGATTATTAGAATGTATACAGGTCATGGGATCATCTTTCTGGTTACCTTTAATTATCGTAGATGTTCTTGTCCCAATGGCAATTTGCTGGAGTATGTATCGTGCCTTTCGTAAATTGAATTACATAAAAAGTGGAGATATGAAATTAACAAGATTATAATCATCTTCGGATGATTTTTTCTTTTATTTGCATTTAAAAACAGATATAATAGGATTGGTGAGAAAAATGAAATTAAAACAATTAGTAGAAGAAATGGATTATGAAGTTTTACAAGGTGATTTGAATCAAGATGTTAGTCAGATTGATTATGATTCAAGAACTGTTAAAGATAGAAGTTTATTTGTATGTATTCCAGGTGCCAATGTTGATGGGCATGATTTTATTGATCAAGTGATTGATCAAGGTGCTCGTGTTATTGTTGTTGAACGTGATGTTCCTTTTCGTGAAGGCATTACATACATGAAAGTACCTGAGGCTAGAAAAGCATTAGCACTTTTATCGTGTGCCTTTTTTGGACATCCAAGTCGTCAGATGACAGTGATTGGAATTACTGGAACAAAAGGAAAAACGACAACATCTTATATGGTGGAATCAATTTTAGAAAAAGCTAATAAGAAAGTAGGAATTATTGGAACAATTGGTTCTATTGTCAATGGAGAGTTTCAAAAAACAAAGAATACAACACCAGAATCATTTGAATTACAAAGATTAATGAGACAAATGGTAGATTGTGGATGTGAGTATTGTGTTATGGAAGTTTCATCACAAGGATTGATGCTTAATCGTGTGGCAGGAATTGATTTTGATTATGGTGTTTTTACAAATCTTTCACCAGATCATATTGGAGAGCATGAACATCATTCTTTTGAACATTATATGGAATGTAAGAAAATGCTATTTCAAATGTGTAAAGTAGGGATTTTTAATCAGGATGATGAACATTATGGAGATATGATTAAAGGTGCAAAATGTGATATCAAAACTTATTCATTACATCATGAAAGTGATTTAAAGGCATCCCATATTCAATTAAGTCAAGGTCAAGGAACTTTGGGTGTTTCTTTTCAAACATCTGGAATTATTAATGCTGAGTTTGAAACAGACATTCCAGGACGTTTTAGTGTTTATAACTCGCTTGTAGCGATTATGCTTTGTCATCTTTTACACATTGAGACAAATTATATTCAAGCGGCTTTAAAGCAAGTCAGAGTAAGAGGACGTGTTGAAATTGTGCCAGTCAGACAACCTTATACTGTTATGATTGATTACGCTCATAATGCACTTTCATTTGAGAGCATTCTTCAGACCATCATGGATTATCATCCACATCGCATTTATTGTGTTTATGGTGCAGGTGGACATCGTGATGTTAAACGTCGTTATGATGTTGGAGAAATTGTTGCAAAATATAAAGCTTTTTCGATATTAACAGCGGATAATCCACGTGGCGAAAGTATTTCAAAAATTTGTCAGGATATTGTGACAGGTATTCAACGTATTGGTGGAGAATATGTGATTATTGAAGACCGTAAAGAAGCAATTCATTATGCTTTAGATCATGGAGAAACTGGTGATGTCATTTTATGCTTAGGCAAAGGACATGAAGATTATCAAATTATTGATCAAGAACCTCTGGCATTTAGTGAAAAAGAAATTATTGAAGAATATTTTCAATTATAGGACTGAAAAAGATCTTTTGTGCATATAGTATTTTGGTGATACATATGAAAAAGATCTTTTTTTCTTGCATAGCAGTTTTAGCTTGTGCAGGTATAATTTACATTTCGCAACAACCAAGAATTCATTTTATTCATGATGAAATTCATTTGTCATTATATGAAGAAGTGAAACCTTATGATTATATTGAAGAGGTTTCACATATGGATATAGAAGAATTACAAATTCATAGTCAAGTGAATAATGAAAAATTAGGTGAATATAAAATTGAGTATGTTTATCGAAATAAAACATTTACATTAAAGATATTTATTGATGATAAAATTCCTCCTCAATTTGATACAGTCAATACCAAAATATTACGTAATGAAAAAGTGAATCCTGAATCATTAGTTAAAAATATTCAAGATGATTCAAAAACAATTGTTTATTTTAAAGAAGATTATATTTTTAATGAAGTGAAAACATATCGAGTTATTGTTGTTGTAGAAGATGAATATGAAAATAAAACAGAAAAAAATGCATATGTGTTAGTAGAAGAAAGAGATAATGAAGCACCAACAATATCTGGATTAGATAAAGTAACAATGTTAATTGGTGATGAAATAGATTTAAAAAAGGGGATTACAGTTCAGGATGACCATGATAAGAATCCTAAATTAACAATTGATGATTCGCAGTTAAATATTCGTAAAACAGGTGAATATGAAGTTTATTATCACGTTGTGGATGATCAGGGCAATGAAGAAACATATACACGTTTAGTAGAAGTTTTGAGTCAATATGATAATCGTGAAGCAAAACAAGATGGTAAAAAAACATGTTATTTAACTTTCGATGATGGGCCCTCGAGCAATACCGCTAAAATTCTAAAGGTATTAGATGAATATCATATAAAAGCCACTTTCTTTGTCACGGGAACATCTCCTAAAGATTTTCATTATATTAAAGAAGCCTATGAAAAAGGACATACAATTGGGTTACACACATATAGTCATGATTATGAACTCATCTATAGTTCACTGAAGAATTATATTAATGATTTAAATAAGATTAAAGATGTAGTTTATGAACAAACTGGAGTTTATACAAAATTTATGCGTTTTCCTGGTGGTTCAAGTAACCTTGTTTCTAAAAAGTATAATGTAGGTATTATGAAACGATTAACAAAGAAAGTCATTGATTTAGGATATCAGTATTATGATTGGACATCTATTAATGGTGATGGTGAGGGTATTAAAACAGTGAATGGCTTAAAAAAGAAAGCCATTGAAGAAATTGGTGATAAAGAAGATATTATGTTTTTAATGCATGATAGTTCAGGACAGGATAATACAGTTAAAGCATTGCCAGCTATATTAGATTATCTGATTAAAAAAGGCTATCAGTTTGAAGTCATAGATCAGTATTCTCCAACTTTTCATCATACAGTACAAAACTAAATATAATCGGAAAATCATTGATGATAGAATTCCTGTTATTAATGATTTTTTTCTTTATAAAATCCTGTTACTATTATAATTATTTACTGATTATTGATATATAAGTCTTGATATTTCTTTTTTTGTAAAGAAATGGTATAACATATTAAAATGAAAACATAGACTACAGATTGAATTTTTTGTATCTTTGGTTCAAGTTGCTATTGGCATTTAATGGCTGTATAATATCTCTATAAAAGAAATCTTGGAGGGGAAGTTGTCATGAATATAACAGATGAAAATATTGATGGTGGAAAAGCTTTTGATTTTGGGAAAACTTCAGCAGATTATGCAAAATTTAGAGATATTTATCCACAGGAATTTTATGATAAAATCATAAACCGTCAATTATGTATGAGTGGTCAAAGTGTCCTTGATATGGGAACAGGAACAGGAGTTCTACCTAGAAATATGTATCGCTATGGAGCAAAATGGACAGGTACAGACATATCTGAAAATCAAATTGAACAAGCTAAAATTCTTTCGGAAGGTATGGATATTGATTATTATGCATTATCAGCAGAAAACATCAATTTCCCAGATGAATCATTTGATGTTATTACGGCTTGTCAATGTTTCTGGTATTTCAATCATGAGGAAATTGTATCTAAGTTTTATCGTATGCTTAAGCCTAATGGACGGATTCTTGTATTGTATATGGCTTGGTTGCCTTATGAAGATAAAATTGCAGGAGCAAGTGAAAAACTTGCACTGAAATATAGTCCACAGTGGAGTGGTGCTGGAGAAACAATCCACCCAATAAGTATACCTGATTGTTATGATGAAAAATTTGAACTCATTTATCATGAAGAGTATCCTTTATATGTACATTTTACTCGTGAAAGCTGGAATGGAAGAATGAAGGCTTGTCGTGGGATTGGTGCTTCACTTACGGAAGAAGAGATTGCCATGTGGGAACAGGAACATTTAAAGTTACTTACTGATAATGCTCCTGCTGAGTTTGATGTTTTGCATTATGGTGCCATTGCTGAACTTAAAAAGAAGTAAGATTTCAATTCTTGTTGAAGTGTGTTTATGGGTAAAGGATGGTTTTTATAAAAAACTAACGAGTCAAAACGTTTGGAGGTGTTGATAATGATTTGTCCTCAATGTGGCAAAGAGATGCAGCCAGGATTTTTACAAACAGGGAATATCATTGCATTCAATAAAACAAGACATAAAATATCGTTAAATTCAAAACATGAAGAGGATGTTATGATAGCAAAAAACACTCTCATGGGATCAGATTTTCATGCCTTTATTTGTAAAGAATGTGGTCTGATTGTGTTTGATTATAAAAATGTTATCTCACATTTATAGTTTCCTATTTGATTGTGATTTCAATTCGATATGACAAGCAGTTTATCTTTATGACGAACTGCTTTTTCTTTTTGTAAGAAGTGTCATATCATACAATCAATTCTAATTTAAGAATGATACAATATAAAAAGTGATAATAATACTGAGTGTATAAATGTCACTGAAAATAAAAAAGGAGGAAATTATGAAAAAAATAACAATAATGGTTGTCGCAATGATGATGTTGTTTACACTGACTATTCATAAAACGTCTGCGGCTGATGAAACATTTGAAAAAGATGGTCTAACGTACCAAATGATTGGCGAAAATAATGTCAGTGTTATTGGTGCTGATAAAACACGAACTTCCTATAATATACCACAAACCATTGAATATAATGATGTTATGTATACTGTTGTCAGTTTAGGAGATCATTTATTTTATGATAATGTTAATCCTGCTGCTTTGGTTTCGATTACACTTCCTGAAACAATCACGAGTATTGGTACAGGAGCGTTTCAAAATTGTAAACAGTTAAAATCTGTTAAGATTCCTGATGAAGTGAAAATAATTGAAAATTATACATTTCAAGACTGTCTTCGTTTAGAAAATATCCAACTCTCTCATCAATTAACAGAAATAAAATCAAATGCTTTTTATCATTGTGCTAAATTAGAGGCAATAGCTCTTCCAGATAGTGTCAAAAAAATTGCAGATAATGTTTTTATTGATTGTCATTCGCTTAAATCAATTGTCATTCCAAAAAATGTTGAATCTTTAGGTGCATCATCACTATGGTATTGTACAAATTTAGAATCAGTAACATTATCTAATAAGATTGCAAATATTAAAGATACAGCATTACAGCATTCTTCAAAACTTTCAAAAATAATGGTTATAACTGATACAAAGGATGAAATAATGAATCCTCAAATTTTAGCAGCTGTCAATAAAATAACAAATCCACATCAAATCTATCGTGGTGTCACACACGTAAAAGCAAATCAAAGTACAATTCATGCGAATAGGGGACAAACACTAGATTTAGATTCATATTTTGATAAAACATTTCAAGTATATGATGAAAATAATCAATTGTCATCGGCAATGATGATTCCGTCAAATTATCAAAATGTAGAATATCAATTAATAGGAACTCATTTCCCAAAGACTCAAATTTCAGGACATCAGATAAAAATAGGGGATGATGAAACAAATTCAATACAAATCAAAGCTAATCTCAATGGTTATAGTGATACTTTAACAGTGGATGTTCTTGAAATTACAATCACAAATATTGAAATTGATGAAAAGCCAGAGAAAACAACCTATTTTGAAGGAGAATTCTTTAATCCTGAAGGTTTAAAAATAAAGGTTCATTATAGTGATGGAACTTATAAAATAGTTACTTATAATCAAGATTCAAAAGCGAATTTCTCATTTTCTCATCAAGATCCATTAAAAACAACTGATAATAAAATCATTATGAAATATGCACAACATTTAGTAGAATTCAATATAGAGGTTCAAGCAAAAGATGTGATTAATGATGATAATCAGGAGGATCAAACAATTCCAGATAATAAGCCACAAGAAGAACCTGTTCAAAAACCTGAATCAATAGAAAATGATACTCCAAAAACAGAAGATCAGACAATGATTTTAGGATTAACACTTCTTATGATTGTCAGTGGAGCAATTGTATTTATAAAAATGAAAAAACAAAGTTATGAAATATAAGGAGAAGGAAGCCCTTCTTCTTTTTCATTTGTTAAGTTGAAAAATATATTTAATCATGTATAATAAGGAAGACTATGAAAGAGGAGAAACAAAGATGATATCAACACAAAATGTAACATTAAGATATGGTGATAGAGCTTTATTTGAAAATGTTTCTATACAGTTTACAGAAGGAAACTGTTATGGAATCATAGGAGCCAATGGAGCTGGGAAATCAACCTTTTTAAAAATACTATCTGGTGAAATAGAACCAAATAAAGGGGAAGTTGTTGTCACACCGGGACAAAGATTATCGGTTTTAAAACAGGACCATTTTGCTTATGATGAAATGGAAGTTTTAAAAACTGTTTTAATGGGAAATAAACGTCTTTATGAAATTATGGTAAGAAAAGAAGAACTTTATAGCAAACCTGATTTTAATGATGAAGATGGGATTGAATTGGCTGAATTAGAAGGTGAATTCATGGAAATGGATGGCTGGAATGCGGAAACTGATGCTGAGATATTATTGAATGGATTAGGAGTAACTGGGGAATTTCATCATGTTTTGATGAAAGAACTTGGTGATCAACAAAAAGTGAAAGTTTTATTGGCACAGGCATTATTTGGTAATCCTGATATTCTTTTATTAGATGAACCTACAAACCATTTAGATATAAAGAGTATTAATTGGCTGGAAAATTTCTTACTTAATTTTCCTAATACTGTGATTGTTGTTTCACATGACCGACATTTTTTAAATAAAGTATGTACCCATATTGCAGATATTGATTTTAGTAAGATTCAATTGTATGTAGGAAATTATGATTTCTGGTATGAATATTCACAAATGATGGTAAAACAAGCTAAAGATATCAATAAAAAAGCAGAAGCTAAGAAAAAAGAATTAGAAGAATTTATTGCACGTTTTAGTGCGAATGCTTCTAAGGCAAAACAAGCGACTTCTCGTAAGAAATTATTAGATAATTTAGAGATGGTAGATATTAAACCATCACTAAGAAGATATCCTTTTATTGGTTTTACTCCAGATCGTGAAGTTGGGAATATTGTTTTAAATGTTGAAGATTTATCTTATGAAGTCAATGGTGAAAAGATATTAAATCATATTTCTTTTTCTGTAAATCCAAAAGATAAGATTGCTTTTGTTGGTGAACATGAATTAGCAGTCACATCGTTCTTTAAAATTATTACTGGTGAAATTAAAGATTATGAAGGAACATTCCAATGGGGAGTCACAACATCACAATCTTATTTTCCTAAAGATAATAATGAATATTTTGAAAATTGTGATTTAACATTGGTTGATTGGTTACGTCAGTTTACAGATGAAGATGTCTATGATCAAGATTTAAGAGGTTGGCTAGGAAGAGTACTATTTTCTGGTGAAGAAGCACTTAAAAAAGCAAATGTTTTATCTGGAGGAGAAAAAGTAAGATGTATGTTGGCTAAAATGATGATGGCAAATTGTAACGTTTTGATTTTAGATGAACCGACAAACCATCTTGATTTAGAGTCTATTCAAGCTTTAAATGAGGGACTTATGCGTTTTAAAGAGAATATTTTATTTTCATCACATGACCATCAGTTTGTACAGACTGTTGCAAATCGTGTTATTGAATTTAATGAAAAAGGTTGCTTAGATCGTTTATCAACATATGATGAGTATTTAGAATATAAAGAAAATATGTAATTGATTAAAGGAAGTTTTCATTTAAATGAAGACTTCTTTTTGTTATGGAAGATGTCTAATTGAAAAAATGTATTTAATAATGAAATTTATAAAAAATAAAATTTATGCAATAATTGATGTTATGATTGTATTAATAAGGTGAAAGGGGAGACATATGCATATGAATAATCGAGAAATTGATCAATTAATTTTAAACATTCCCCAAATTGATAATGCTTTTCATGAATTATATGAGAAAACACGAACGCTTGTTTTTGCATATATTATGAGCATTATCAAAAACTATGATGATAGCAGTGATATTATGCAGGAGACTTATATAAAAATATATCTGGCAAGTTCTTCTTATCATTCTATGAAAAAGCCACTTGCATGGATATTTACAATTGCTAGAAATGAATGTTATCTGCATTTACGAAGAAGAAAAATGAATCAGGAATATGATGATAATATGTCTTTGCCTCAAGTGAATAATTGGGAAACACAAATGATATTAGAACAATTATTTCAAGCTCTTAATGATAAAGAAAGAGAAATTATTATTATGCATTCATTATGGGGCTTTAAGCATTATGAAATTGCAACATTATTAGATATTCCATTAGCAACTTCACTATCTTGCTATCGACGAGGAATGAAAAAAATGAAAGAAATAGGAGGTAGAGTGGATGAAAGATTTAAATGAGGTTTTTCAGGAAATTACACCAGATTCTTATCAGTCAATCCAAACTCAATTACAAAATAGAAATGAAGAGATTGTTGTGGAACAACCCAAAAAGAAAAGAAAAATATATTATGTATTACCAGTTATGATGATTGTTTTGATTGCAATATTGACAATCAGTCAAAAACCAAATCAAGTCATAGCCACTGTAGGATTTGATGTTAATCCAAGTATTGCTATAGATATTGATGATCAAAATAAAATTGTAAAAGTTCATCCATATAATCAAGATGGTCAAAAGATTATTGGAAGTATGAAATTAGAAGGCAATGATATTGAATTAGCAACAAATGCATTAATTGGTTCTATGTTAAAACAAGGGTATATTAATGAATTAAAAAATTCTTTACTAATATCAGTGACGGGAGATAATCAAGAAAAGAATGAACAATTGCGTATGATATTATCAATGCATATTGATGAATATTTAAAAGACAGTCAAATTCAAGGCTCTATTTTATCACAAACTGTTTCACAAAAAAAAGATATTGAAGCTTTAGCAAGTCAATATCAAATTTCTATTGGAAAAGCAGAAGTGATTCAAGAACTGATTCATAAGAATAACCGTTATACTTTTGAGTCCTTAAAAGATTTATCAGTCAATGATTTAAATATTCTATTGCATAAAAATAGCATAGATATTCATACAACAGGAACACAAGCAAGTGAAAGTGGATATATTGGTAAAGAAAAAGCAATGGAAATTGCTGTGAATGATGCCAAAGTTTCACAACCAACAAATCAACATGTAGAATTGGATTATGATGATAATGTCATGATTTATGAAGTGGAGTTTGTAAAAGGAGATATAAAATATGAGTATGATATTCAAGCAAGTCACGGGAAAATACTTAAGAAAGAAGTAGAGGAAAAAAAGAAAAATCATACCAATAATCAATCTTCATCACAAAAACAAATAACAGAAGCTAAGGCAAAAACAATAGCAATGAATCATGCAAGTGTTCAAAATATTACTCAATATGAATTCCATAAAGATGATGAAGATGGACAATTGGAATATGAAATGAAATTTGTTAGTGGTCAATATAAATATGAATATACGATTCGTGCTCATGATGGAAAAATATTGGATTATGAAAAAAAGGATATGGGTGAAATCAAGGTTACTCAAGAAGAGGCTAAAAATAAAGCCTTTCAACATGCAAATGTGAAAGCTACACAAGTTAAAAATTTAGAAGTCGAACTAGAAAAGAAATACTATGAAGTGAAATTTGAAGTTGGGCAATATGAATATGAGTATCATATTGATAAAATCAATGGTCAAATATTGTTTCATGAAAAAGAAAGAGATTAAAATTGTTTTGAGTAAAAAAGAGATTTTCGGTCATAATAGACATCAAAATCTCTTTTTCATATGCACTGATTCGTTATCCGCTTATATATCATTTTAATAAGTGTTGTCTCTATAATATATCATATATTCTTAATGATGTTATCTGTCTATATCCTTTAATTTTGGTTAAAATAAATAAGACCACTAGAGAAATGAAAGCTAAGAAAATTGTTTCTAAAATCATTTGTATAACCATATATAATATGGTGGTATATTTATTTTTTATACAAAAAAAGGCTTTCGCCTTTAAATGTTCTGATAGATACTTTTTATTTTAGCAATATACATGATATGATAATCATGCTCTGGGTAACATTTTTCATCTAATGTTTGGTCTAAGAAACACTCCGGTTTAATCGTATCTTCATAAATCTTTTCAACAATGAATACAAGTTTTGCTTCTTCAAAAGTAGGAACACCTTCTAAAAAAGTTGGATGAAAATGCACATCTGTTATTTTATCAGTATCACGTCCAGAAACTGTTCCAAGAATACTCAATTCTTTTTTATATCCATCAAAAAAAGATAGTGAGAAACAACTTTCCTGATCTACAAATTCTTTTGTATAACGTTGTGGACGAATATAAGCAGTGACAACATTTTCATTCCACAGTACACCAATACCACCCCAAGAAGCGGTCATTGTATTGATTTTTTGCTGGTTACCAGCAGTAATTAACATCCAATCCTTACCTATTGCAGTCAATGGATTCATATCTAAATCCTGAATATTTATTTTTTGAAATGCCATCATCATTCCTCCTTTATATGATATTATATCACATGAAATACGAAAATAGTAAAAAACAAAATGAAAGCAGGTGATTCACATCAAAAAAATCTTAAAAATTGTGATTGTTTTTATATTGGTTCTCATATTAATGATAAGTTGTTTATCATTATATATTGGAAATTATTTGTATGATTATACTTTAAATCCCTATTCTAAACATAATATTTCTGAAAAAATAGAAACAAACAAAACGGTGGAAGAAGCATCTCGTCAGTGGTTAAGTGATAATGGTGTGAATGTTTCATTAGAAAATGAAGAACATATGAATTTATATGGGTGTTATATTGATCAGGGAAGTTCAACTTATGTAATTATGGTACATGGTTATCGAGGTGATGGAGCAAGTATTATTTCACCTATTAAAAACTTTAAGAAACAGGGCTATAATCTTTTGATTCCTGATTTAAGAGGACATGGATTTAGTGATGGTGATTATATAGGGATGGGCTGGGATGATCGTTTGGATATTATTCAATGGATTGATTATCTTATCCAAAAGGATCAAAATGCCTCTATTATTTTATATGGAGTATCAATGGGTGGAGCTACTGTTATGAATGTCGCTGGAGAAAAAATTCCTAAACAAGTCAAAGCAATTATAGAAGATTGTGGTTATACAAGTGTCTGGGATGTCTTTAAAACACATATTAATATGAATGAAGTAGAAAGTGAGATTGCTTTGCATATGGCTAGTTTTGTGACAAAAATGCGTGCTGGATATTATCTTGAAGATGTAAAACCAATTGAACAAGTGAAAAAAAGTCAAACACCTATTTTATTTATTCATGGCAATCAGGATAATTTTGTTCCTTTTTCTATGCTTGATGAACTGTATCAGGCAGCAAATTGTCAAAAAGAAAAATTGGTGGTTGAAGGAGCAGGGCATGCCAATAGTTGTTCAGTAGGTGAAGATATTTATTATCAGACAATTTATCGATTTATTGAAAATTATCAATGAAAAAACATGAACTAAAACAAATTTGTTTTAGTTCATGTAATGATTGGTTATAGATAATCTAGGCTACATTTTTTTGAATCTCATTTTTAAGCTCATACAGTAAATGTCTCACTTCTTCTAAGTTGTCAATAACTGATGAAATTTGTTGCTTTTGCTGAAATGATAAATCATCGTTATTAAATTTAACTAAAGTCAAAAGTGTCTCATATAATAAATCATTTGCTTTATCTACGCTGTTATTATTCATTTTGTTTATACCTCGTTTCTTTATATCTGAATTATACTATAAAATGACAACAAAGAATTATAAAGACAATCAAGATGTAGCTATAATTCCAAACTTTTTTTAAAAATAAAACAAAAATAAAACCAAAACATTGAATTGCTATGTTTATACATAAGACACCAAATGGGATTTGTCGAAAAAAGTAGAAAAATAAGATAAAATGTAAAAAAATGAAAAAAACTATATATTTTAAGAATTGTTTGAAAAGAAGTTTCAAACAGTCTATACGATTAAGACGAATGCGAATAAAAGTATAAAGAATAATATATTGATAAACGATCTGATAAAAATATGTACACCAAAAAATTTGGATAGCTATAAATATAAAATAACGAAAATCAATTATTGGATAATGTAAAAGAATAGCTGGTAACATAGTTTTATAAAGCGAATATAAATATCCAAATAATAATGTATAAACAAGACTTGTTTTAATCCATTTCATCTTGTTTGAATTGACCATTTTCTAAATGATATATATGTGTATAATGAATTTCTTTGAGATAGTCATGTGCTGCAATAACAATTGTTTTTCCTTGGGCATTGAATTCATTTATTGTTTGACAAAATGTTTGAATGGATTCAGCATCCAGTCCTCTGGTTGGTTCATCTAATAAAATAAGATTCTGATCTTCCATAATCGCTTGAATAATACCAGCTTTCTGACGCATCCCTAGAGAATAATTTTTTAATTTTATTCGACTTTGATAATCTAATTGAAATAATTGGCAAAGTTGTTCTATTTTTTGAGGATCATGATTGTGATTTAAGGAAGCTAAGAATTTTAAGTTAAATGCAAGTGTTTCATTTTCAAGAAAACCAGGATTTTCAATCAATGCACCAATATGTATATCAGAAGATATTTGAATTGTTCCTGAATCAGGTTTTAATATATCACAAATCAACTTAAATAAAGTTGATTTACCAGAACCATTAATACCATGGATATAAACCAATTGACCTGTTTGAATTTTTAAATTTAAATGATCTAAAACGAGATGATGATGAAAAGATTTTGATAAATCATGTATTTCTAACATAGTAAACTCCTTTATGATAAATTAATAAATAAAATATGAAATAAAAAATTAACAAAAATAGGTAATGCTAAATAAATAAAATTTTTCTTTTGACCAATCTGTAAATAAATAATCGTTGTTTCTATACCCATGATAATAAAATTATAAATCATAAAAACAACAGTGATTTGAAAAGATTCACTAGGAATTGCTCCAAAAAAGAAAGCATAACTTATATAAATGATAAGTGTATATAGTGCTCCTAATAGAAACAATGCTACATATGTCCATATATAAACTGCTTTTTCTCCAAGACGAATGACCATTGGTTGAAAGAAAACATTGAGTCGATAAGCAAACTGATAAGTCATTAAAAGAAAAATGTTATTCATATAAACAGTTAAATAATGAGAGTAAATTAAACATATTGTATAAGTGTTTTGACCACATAAAGTGGGGGATGCAATAAGCATAATCATTAATAATAAAAGTATTCGTTTATCTAATAGTTGATAGAGTTTTTTAATCATATTGTTCTCTCCGTTTTTTTAATATTTGAAAACATCCAAAAGAGAAACCACTATAAATGCCAGCACTCACAAGATAGAGAGTAAGATGTGAAAAACCAAATGGATTGGCTCGTACATTTTCCATACCAATCGCAACAAGATTATTAATTTGTAAAATAAATGCCAGATCAGGATTAGGTAAGTAACCTTGAATTAAAGCTGGAATCAGGACAAGTAGAATCCCAAAAATGACACCAAAACAACGATAAATATATTTATTTGTAATAATGACTTGTAATGAAAATAAAAGACTAGAGACAATTCCGTAACCAATTGCTGTCAATACAGTAAACAAGAAAAGACTTAGAATTTCATTTTGGCAAAAAAGTTGTGTTGTACAATAATAATTTTCAGGATATGTCATTGTATTGAATTGAATAGGTGCATAAAAGAAATGAATTGTTATTAAAATGAATATTTGAATAATGAAAACAGTCATTATAGAGATCATAATATTTTTGATAAAAATATTATGATAATAACTTCGTTTAGATATACGAGCTTCAATCATATAGTCCGCATGATTTTGATGAATATTTAAAAAATCATAAGATATCAGATTCGGCATCAATAACATAAGTAATATAAATAAAAATGGATTAACGCCAACACAATAAAGATAATAAAAAAATTCTAAGCCAGCATTGGGATAGGTTTGACTATATTGATCATAAGAATAAATCGAATTATGATAAACAGTTGATATACTCATTAAAATAAGTACAAGAATTCCCAATACCAATAATCCCTTTTCAATTGTGAGAAAAGGAGACCATAATTGCTTTGTTTGTTTCATATTTTCCTCCTTTAATTGATATATAATCTTTTACAGATTAACAAAAAAAATGTCAAAAAAAGAAACGATGGCGTAAAAAGTGCACAAAATGGCGTAAAAGTGACATTTTTTTGTCAGAATTTGTAGTAAAATATATCTGATTGAAAGGAGAGCATATGAAAATATTAATTTGTGATGAAGATGAAAAATATATTGAATATTTAATAGAAAAGATTAAATCTTTTCCTTGTGATGAGGAATTACTTTTTGAAAGTTATACTGAGACACCTGGAATTGCTCGTCGAATTGAAACTGAAAATTTTGATATTGCTTATTTAGGAGCAGTTATTCATGGTAGAAATGGTTTTGAATTAGGGAGAATGATTCATCAACATTATCCAGACTGTATTTTGTTTTATGTTTGTGAAGATTATAAATATATGCATGAAGTCTTTAGAGCATATGGTTTCCAAATGTTACTGAAGACTCAGGAAAAATTATTAGCTAGTGAGTTTCAAAGAGCTTTGACAGTTTATCAAAAACTTCATTTTCATGTATTATTTCATCTTGAAGATGAAACAACACATGATTTTATCCCAGCTGAAATTGTTTATATTGAAACAACAGATGAAACAACAACAGTCATTACAATGGGGGAACGTTATTGTGGTTATTTTGAAAAATTAAAGCCACTCAAACAAAAATTATTAGAATATCATTTCTTTCAGATGCATCCACAATATTTTGTAAATATGGAGCATATTGAATTGGTGAGAAGTGGTGAATTGGTTATGGATAATGGGGATTGTATTCCAACTTCAGCAATGAATAGAGAAGTCATTGATGATGCGATTCAATCATTTATGGACAGAATTTAATAAGTGAATAATAAAAATGATACTTAATTATATGATTAGGTATCATTTTTATATAATTTCATTGTTGTTTGTCACCCTTTTGATGTCCATAGGTATTTATAATAATTATATGAATAAATGATTGGAAAGGATTTGATAAAGGGAAATGTTTACATATTTATGAAAACGCTTACTGATTAAAATTCAAAGAAAAGGAGAAAAAAGGAATGGGAAAGAAATTATTGAAAAAAGCAAGTGTGGCATTATTAGCCGTGATGATGTCATTAGCATTGATGCCAATGAAAGAAGTTCATGCTATAAGTTATCAATTTGCAAATATCGAAGTTGGAGATATCTTGAAAGCAGGTGATACTTTTAATTTGTCTGAAAACAATGAACAAATACAAGAGGTAGCTTATTATAAACACAATGGTGGACATATTGCTTCAGGAATGAATTATAATAGTGGAACGTATACAGTACCGTCTAATGTTTCTACCGCAAGTTATGATCAATGGGAAGTTACAAGCATAACACTTTATAACAATTCAACAAATAGATATTTTATGACTTTAAAGGGAATTCGTTCTACTGCGACAGTTGATGATGTTATCGTTAAAGGTGGAATAGGACAAAATATACAAATTGAGCCAACATTAGTTAAAATTCATACAAATGTAGAAATCAACAAAGCTGTGGGTGGTACAGTATCAGGCTGGTTTAAAAATCTACCTGCTGGACTGGTTGCAATTATTGATAGTGATGATTCTGAAAATGGAATAATTACTTTAAAAATATATGGACAGGCAACAACGGCGGTAAGTGAAGCAATGGAAATTGTTATTCCTAAGGAAGATATTGATGGTGCAAGTAAAAATTTAGAAGTAACTTCAAATTCCAATGCTAAATTTGAAATAGGAGAACGTGAAGCAACTGTAGAAAATGTTGTAATCACAGGTTCTGTAGGAGAAACAATAACAAATCAAACATTTAAGATTACAATTAAAAATGATGAATTTGTCAAAAATTTAAGTGCTACATCTAATCTCAAAACAAATCTTCCGAGTGATTTATTTGTGGTGTATTCTCGTTTAATAGATGAAACTCATGTTGTTGTTAGTGTGACTGGAACACCATTAGCTAGTGAAAAAGGGACTCTTCAACTCACAATTCCTGATGAATGGTTAAAGAGTGGAGAATTCTTAAAAGTCACTGCTAATTCAAATGCTAAATATGATATTGGAAGTGTCAAAATAACTGCTGGAACTAATTCATCACATAAAACTGGTACTACTGGTGATTTAAAATTTACATGTAGTGGAAAATTAGATGATTTTGTTGGTATTTATGTAGATAATGCATTGGTTAACCCAAGTCATTATACTGTTCAATCTGGAAGTACAATTCTTACTTTGAAAGCCAATTATTTAAATACTTTGGCCTCAGGAACACATACATTAAAATTCCAATATAAAAATAATGTTTCCGTTACAACAACTTTTAAAATTTTGGCTGATGACAGCAAGAAAAAACCACCAGTTAATCAAAAAGATAAGACAAACAATTCAAAGACACCTCAAACAGCTGATATGTCTCCAATTGCTTTCTATTCATTACTAATTATGGTCAGTGGACTTGCTGGAGTATTTGTGCTAAAAAGAAAAAAAGAACAAATTTAAAATAAAATGAAAAGATTAGCTTGTAAATGGTTAATCTTTTCTTAATAAAGAATAATTTTATTTAATATTAAAAATAGGTAAAAAAATTGTAGAATAGTGGTTGAAAAATCATATAAGAAATGATATTATTCACTTAGTTATACAACTGGCGGAAGTGGAATGAACCACATGGAGTATAATAGGAAAGAGTCGACCGTCTGGGCAAAAGTCTGGATGAGTACGCTCTTTTTTTTGTTTTTCTTGAAATGATATCGATATCACTGGAGAAAAACCTCAATTTATGGTATAAAAGAAGTGTCGAAGTCCTTAATAAAAAAGTATAAAAAGAAAGGGTGGCATTATGTTAACTGATGTAGAAATTGCACAAAGTGCGAAGATGAAACCAATTAAAGAAATTGCTCAAAAAGTTGGTTTAGATGAAGATGATTTAGAACTTTATGGAAAGTATAAAGCTAAGATTTCTTTAGAAGCAATCACGAAGTTAAAAAACAATGAAAATGGGAAATTGATTTTAGTGACTGCAATTAATCCAACTCCAGCTGGAGAAGGAAAAACAACAACAATGATAGGTTTATCTCAAGCTTTAAATAAGCTGGGGAAAAAATCTGTTGTGGCTATGCGTGAACCAAGTTTAGGACCATGTTTTGGTGTGAAAGGTGGGGCAGCTGGTGGAGGATATGCACAAGTTGTTCCAATGGAAGATATTAATTTGCATTTTACTGGAGATATTCATGCAATTACAACTGCGAATAACTTAATTGCAGCGATGTTGGATAATTCTATTCAACAAGGAAATCCTTTGGATATTGATACAAGACAAATTGTTTGGAAACGTGTTGTTGATTTAAATGATAGAGCATTAAGACATATTGTTGTTGGTCTTGGTGGTAAAGTGAATGGTGTCCCTAGAGAAGATGGATTTGATATCAGTGTGGCAAGTGAAGTCATGGCTATTTTATGTTTAGCAACTTCATTAGAAGATTTAAAGAAGCGTGCAGGACGTATGATTGTTGCTTATAATCATGCTGGGGATCCTGTTACTGTGGATGATATCAAAGCAACAGGAGCAGTGACTTTATTATTAAAAGATGCGATCAAACCAAACTTAGTGCAAACATTAGATCATACACCAGTGTTTGTTCATGGTGGACCATTTGCGAATATTGCTCATGGATGTAACTCTGTTATGGCAACAAACTTAGCTATGAAATTAGGTGATTATGCGATTACTGAAGCTGGGTTTGGAGCTGATTTAGGAGCTGAAAAGTTCTTAGATATCAAATGTCGTCAGGCTGGACTTTCACCTGATGCAGTTGTCATTGTGGCAACAGTACGTGCATTAAAGATGCATGGTGGAGTTGCTAAGAAAGATTTAAATGAAGAAAACTTAGATGCTTTAAGAAAAGGAATTGAAAACCTTGAAAAGCATATTGAAAATATTTCAAAATACAATTTACCAAGTGTGGTTGCGATTAATGCTTTCCCAACTGACACAGAGGCTGAATTACAATTATTAAACGAAATCTGTCAGGCTAAAGGTGTTGATGTAGCCATTAGTAAAGTATGGGAAAAAGGTGCTGATGGTGGAATTGAATTGGCGGAAAAATTGTTAGATGTTTTAGCAACAAAAGAAGCTCATTTTTCACCTATCTATGATCTTGATTTGTCAATTGCTGATAAGATCAAGACAATTGCTAAAGAAATATATGGTGCAGATGATGTCACTTTCACTAAGAAAGTGTTGAATAAGATGAAGAAATATGAAGCACAGGGATTAGGACAATTACCAATCTGTGTTGCAAAAACACAATATTCTTTATCTGATGATCCAACATTATTAGGAAGACCAAGTGGTTTTGTTGTAGAAATCAATGATTTAATTCCGAATACTGGAGCCGGTTTCTTAGTTGCAATTAGTGGTGATATCATGCGTATGCCGGGACTTCCAAAAGTGCCAGCGGCTGTCAATATGGATATTGATGAGGAAGGAAAAATAGTAGGTTTATTCTAGAAGAGACAATTGTCTCTTTTGGCGTTTAAAAAGAAAGGAAGATAAAAGATGAAAGTTGCAATTATTATGGGTTCAACAAGTGATTTATCAAAAGTAGAACCAGCTGTAGAGATTTTAAAGGATTATGGTGTAGAAGTGAATGTGAGATGTCTTTCTGCACATCGTGCACATTTAGGTTTAAGTGCATTCATTGAAGAAACAAAAACGGATGGAACAGAAGTGATTATTACAGCAGCTGGAATGGCAGCAGCTTTACCAGGCGTTGTTGCTTCACAAACTGTATTACCAGTGATTGGGGTTCCTCTTAGTGGTGCAACATTAGATGGTATGGATGCATTGTTATCAATTGTCCAAATGCCTTCTGGTATTCCAGTGGCAACTGTTGCGATTAATGGAAGTAAGAATGCAGCTTATTTGGCATTACAAATCATGGCCATCAAACATGATGATATCAAAGAAAAATTATTAGCTTATAGAAAAGACATGGAAGCACAAGCAATGCGTGCTAACGATGAAGTTATAGAAAAATATAAATAAGAAGGAGAAACGAAAATGGCAGAATTATTGTATGAAGGAAAAGCAAAACAAGTTTATAAAACAGACAAAGAAGGTGAATATTTAATTCATTACAAAGATGATGCAACAGCAGGAAATGGTGTTAAACATGATCAATTTGAAGGAAAAGGTGTTTTAAATAATACAATTTCTTGTATTATCTTTGATATGTTAGAAGAAGCAGGTATCAAAACACATATGATTGAAAAAATCAATGAAAGAGATATCAGAGTTAAAAAAGTTGAAATCTTCCCATTAGAAGTGATTGTTAGAAATATTACAACTGGATCTTTCTGTAAAAGATTGGGAGCACCTGAAGGCATTGTTTTAGATGAACCAATCTTTGAATTAAGTTATAAAAATGATGATTATGGTGATCCATTAATTAATGAAGATCATGCTGTCGCATTAAAATTATGTACAAGAGAAGAATATGCATTTATTAAAAAAGAAACATTACAAATTAATGAATTATTGAAAGAATTCTTCTTGAAATTCAATTTAAAATTAGTTGATTTCAAAATTGAATTTGGGAAAACAGCAGATGGAGAAATCTTATTAGCTGATGAAATTTCACCTGATTCATGTCGTTTATGGGATGTTGATACAAACCAAAAATATGATAAAGATGTCTTTAGACAAGATATTGGAGATTTAATTGAAACATATAAAGCTGTTTTAGCACGTATGCAAAACAAATAAAAGGAGATTAATGATGGATTATAAAAAAGCTGGAGTCGATATTGAAGCAGGATACAAGTCAGTTGAATTAATGAAAAAACATGTCAAAGAAACAATGAGACCTGAGGTTTTAGGTGGACTTGGTGGTTTTGCCGGTGCATTTGATTTAAGTGCAATTAAAAATATGGATGAACCTGTTCTCTTATCTGGAACTGATGGGTGTGGAACAAAGGTTAAACTTGCATTTGTCATGGATAAACACGATACAATTGGTATTGATGCTGTTGCAATGTGTGTGAATGATATTGCTTGTTCTGGTGGAGAACCATTGTTTTTCCTTGACTATATTGCATGTGGGAAAAACTATCCAGAAAAAATTGCGACAATTGTGAGTGGTGTCGCTGAAGGATGTAAGCAATCTGAGTGTGCTCTTGTTGGTGGTGAAACAGCTGAACATCCTGGATTAATGCCAGAAAATGATTATGATCTTGCTGGTTTTGCAGTAGGCGTTGTTGATAAAAAAGATATTATTAATGGTGAAAATATAAAACCTGGTGATGTTTTAGTAGGTATTGCTTCTAGTGGTGTTCATAGCAATGGATTCTCACTTGTTCGTTCAGTTTTTGAAATGAGCAAAGAATCTTTAGACACATACTATGATGAATTAGGAAAAACATTAGGAGAAGCTTTAATTGCACCAACAAGAATTTATGTGAAAGCATTAAAGAATGTCAAAAATGCTGGAGTGACTATTAAAGGATGCAGTCATATCACTGGTGGTGGATTTGATGAAAATATTCCAAGAATGTTACCAGATGGTGTGAAAGCTGTTGTGAAAAAAGACAGTTATGAAGTGCCAGCTATTTTCAACTTAATTGCTAAGAGTGGAAATATAGCTGAAGATATGATGTATAATACATTTAATATGGGATTAGGAATGATTATTGCAATTGATCCTGCTGACGTAGAAAAAACAATGACAGCTATTGAGGCTGCTGGTGATAAATGTTATGTTGTTGGTCATATTGAAGCAGGAGACAAAGGAGTTAAACTATGCTAAAAATGGCAGTCTTTGTTTCTGGTGGAGGAACAAACCTGCAATCACTGATTGATGCTACCCAAAATGGTAGCATCAATGGTGAAATTGTTTTGGTTGTTTCTAATAGAAAAAAAGCTTATGGATTAGAAAGAGCTAAAAATGCAGGGATCAAAGCTGAGTGCATTAAAGATGATCAATTATTAATACAGCGTTTAAAAGAAGAAGGTGTTGATTTTATTGTTTTAGCGGGATATCTAGCAATCTTAAGTGATGAACTGACAGCCCTTTATCACAATAAGATTATGAATATTCATCCTTCATTGATTCCAGCCTTTTGTGGTCCTGGATTTTATGGATTACATGTCCATGAGCATGCATTTGCTCGCGGAGTCAAAGTTGCTGGAGCAACGGTTCATTTTGTATCACCAGTTGTTGATGGAGGACCAAT
Organism: Candidatus Stoquefichus sp. SB1; assembly: GCF_001244545.1. Lineage (NCBI taxonomy): Bacteria > Bacillati > Bacillota > Erysipelotrichia > Erysipelotrichales > Erysipelotrichaceae > Candidatus Stoquefichus > Candidatus Stoquefichus sp. SB1. Next base: position 127,654 of record NZ_LN852694.1, read on the forward strand.
CATTCTTCAAGAAGCCATAGATGTTTCATCTGCTCGCTCACCTGAAGAAATGCAACAAATGGTTTTATCAGTAGAACATCGCATATTACCAGAAGCAGTTAGATTATTTTGCTTAGGGAAATTAAAAGTTGAAAATGAAAGGGTAGAAATATTATGAGAAGAGCATTAGTCAGTGTAACAAATAAAGATGGTGTTGTTGATTTTTGTAAAGGATTAGAAAAATTAGGATTTGAAATTGTATCTACTGGAGGAACTTTTCATAAATTAAAAGAAGCAGGAATCAAAGCAATTACGATTGATGATGTGACTGGATTTCCAGAAATGTTAGATGGACGTGTGAAAACATTACATCCTAAAGTTCATGGTGGTTTATTATTTAGAAGAGACTTACCTGAACATGTGAAAACAGTTGAAGAACATGGAATTGCACCAATTGATTTGGTTTGTGTCAACTTATATGAATTTGAAAAAGCATTAAAAGCAGGGAAACCAATGGAAGATATGATTGAAAATATTGATATTGGTGGACCATCAATGATTAGAAGTGCAGCTAAGAATTTTAAAGATGTTTTGATTGTCACTGATCCAAAAGATTATACATCTGTATTAGAAGCTTTAGAAAATAAAACTGATGATTATAATTTTAGATTAAATTTAGCTTATAAAGCATTTAGTACAACTGGTGCTTATGATGCTATGATTTCTCGTTATTTTGCTGGTGTTGTTGGTGATGATTTCCCAGATACTTTAAATATTTCTTTAAAGAAAGTTGAACATTTACGTTATGGTGAAAACTCTCAACAAGCTGCAAATAAATATGAAGATCCTTTTGTTCAAAAATCTTTATTAGATTATGAACAATTACATGGTAAAGAAATTTCATTTAATAATGTCAATGATCTTTATGGAGCCGTTGCAGTGGTTAGAGAATTTAAAGATCAAATTGTCACAGCTGCTATTAAACATTCTACTCCTTGTGGTGTTGCTATTGCTGATACTGGTTATGATTCTTATATGAAAGCTTATGAAGCTGATCCACAATCTATCTTTGGTGGGATTGTTGCAGTGAATTATAAAATCGATAAAGCAACTGCTGAAGAAATGCATAAGATTTTCTTGGAAATTGTTGCAGCTCCTGATTATGATGATGATGCTTTAGAAGTTTTAAAGAAAAAGAAAAATTTACGTATTTTAAAATTAAAGAATTTAGATGCAAGAGATGCAAAATATGATATTAAATATCTTGAAGGAAAAGTATTGGTTCAAGAATTAAATACAAAAATGATTGATGAAATGAAAGTTGTCACAACTGCACAACCTTCAGCAGAACAAATCTCAGATATGGAATTTGGTATGAAAGTTGTTAAATATGTAAAATCTAATGCAATCTGTATTGTGAAAAATGGTGTTACTTTAGCCATTGGTGGTGGACAAACATCACGTATTTGGGCTTTAGAAAATGCGATTGCTAATAATCCTGATAAAGATTTTAAAGGAGCTGTTTTAGCAAGTGATGCTTTCTTCCCATTTAATGATTGTGCACAAGTTGCAATTGATGCTGGTATTACAGCTATTGTTCAACCAGGTGGAAGTGTCAGAGATCAAGATTCAATTGACTTATGTAATGAACATAATGTTCCAATGGTCTTTACAGGTTATAGACACTTTAGACATTAAGGAGGAAACCATGAAAGTTTTAGTTATTGGGAGTGGTGGTCGTGAACATGCGATTGCTTATACATTGAAGAAAAGTCCTCGTGTTGATGAAATTCATGCAATTCCAGGAAATCCAGGGATTGCTCAAATAGGAACTTGTCATCCTGGGAGTGTAGAAGAAATAGATGAGATTTTAAAATTTGTTGAAGATAATCATATTGATTTTACAGTGATAGGTCCAGAAGTTCCTCTTTGCATGGGACTAGCGGATTTATTAGAAAGTCATGGTCATAAAGTCTTTGGTCCAACAAAACATGCTGCGACTTTAGAAGGAAGTAAAGCTTTTTCTAAAGATTTCATGGCTAGACATAATATTCCGACAGCTGCTTATAAGGAAGTCAATACTTATGATGAAGCTATTGTAGCACTTGAATCATTTAGCTATCCTGTCGTTGTCAAGGCTGATGGACTTGCTGCTGGTAAAGGTGTTGTGATATGTGATAATGAAAAAACAGCAATTGAGACATTAAAAGAAATGATGATTGATGGAAGCTTAGATGGTGCTGGAAGTAAAGTTGTTTTAGAAGAATTCTTAACGGGATTTGAATGTTCATTACTTTGCTTTACTGATGGGAAAACAATTGTACCAATGGTAAGTGCAAAAGACCATAAGCAAATATATGATGGAAATAAAGGACCTAATACTGGTGGTATGGGAACAGTATCGCCAAATCCATTTATGCCTGACAATATGGATGAAGTCATTCAAAAAGATATTCTTGATCCATTTATGGCTGGTTTAGCAGCTGATCAAATGGATTATAGAGGAGTTGTTTTTATCGGTTTAATGATTGAAGATGGAAAAGCAAAAGTTCTTGAATTTAATGTCCGTTTTGGTGATCCTGAAACCCAATCGATTTTATTAAGACTTGATAGTGATTTGTTTGACATTATGTATGCAGTATCTACATCTACACTTGATCAAGTGAATGTATCATGGAAAGATGAACATGTTGCCTGTCTCGTTCTTGCATCTCCAGGATATCCAGGAAGTTATCCAAAAGGAAGTGTCATTACAGGATTAGATAAAGTTGATAGTGATATTATTGTTTTCCATGCTGGAACTGCTTTTAATGACAAAGGAGAAGTCGTTACAAATGGAGGTCGTGTTTTAAATATTTGTGCACTTGGTTCTTCTTTGGAGGAAACAAGAGAAAAAGTATATAAAGCTGCTGAAGTTATTGATTTTGAAGGTAAATATTATCGTAAAGACATTGGTCTTATTTAATGAGGTGAAAAGATGAGTAAAGTCTATCGTGTATATGTAGAAAAAAGAAAAGATTATGCTGTAGAATCAGATGAAATTTTAAATAATTTAAGAACACAATTAAAATTAGATACATTAACATCTTTAAGTGTTGTGAATCGTTATGATGTTCAGGGAGTATCTCTTGATGTTTTGAATCAGGGAATTCCAACGATTTTAAGTGAACCAATGGTTGATGATGTTTATAAGGAAGAATACCCTGTGTCAGTTGGTGCAAAGGTATTTGCAATTGAATATTTACCTGGTCAATATGATCAAAGAGCAGATGCTTGTGAACAATGTTTTCAATTATTAACAGGTGAAAAGAATGTCAAAGTCAAATGTGCGAAATTAATTGTTTTAATTGGAGAATTGACAGATGAAGATGTGAAACGTGTTCAAGATTATTTAATTAATCCAGTTGATCAAAGATTAGCAAGTTTAGAAAAAGCAGATGATTTGGCAGATGGAGATGTCCATATTGATGCTGTACCAGTCATTCATGGTTTTATCCATTTTAGTGATGAAGAATTAAGAACTTATATTCAAGAAAATGGAATGGCTATGAACTATGATGATTTAAAAGTCACTCAAGATTATTATAAAAATGAAGAAAAAAGAGATCCTAGTGAAACTGAATTAAAAGTTTTAGATACATATTGGTCTGATCATTGTCGTCATACAACATTTGCAACAATTATTAGTCAATTAGATATTGAAAGTGGTGCTTTCAAGGAAATTTTAGAAAAAGATGTTGAGGATTATAAAACATCTAGACATTTGGTTTATGGAATTGATACAAAACGTCCATTAACTTTAATGGATTTAGCAACAATTTCTATGAAAGAATTAAGAAAAACAGGATACTTAGATGATTTAGAAGTTTCTGAAGAAATCAATGCGTGTTCAGTTGAATTAACAGTTCATACATCTGATGGTGATGAAAACTGGTTATTAATGTTTAAAAACGAAACGCATAATCATCCAACTGAAATTGAACCATTTGGTGGAGCAGCAACATGTTTAGGTGGAGCTATTCGTGATCCATTATCTGGACGTGCATATGTTTATCAATCAATGCGTATTACTGGGGCTGGAGATCCAAGAACATCATTAGATGATACATTGCCAGGAAAACTTCCACAAAGAAAGATTTGTCAGGAAGCTGCACATGGTTTCTCAAGTTATGGAAATCAAATTGGTTTAACAACTGGTTTTGTTCATGAAGTTTATGATGAAGGATTCGTTGCAAAACGTATGGAACTTGGAGCTGTTGTGGCTGCTGCACCTAAAGATCAAGTGAAACGTTTAGAACCATTAAAAGATCATATTGTCTTATTAATTGGTGGTAGAACTGGACGTGATGGAATTGGTGGAGCAACCGGTTCTTCTAAGAAACATGAATTAAAAACAACAACGACTGCTGGAGCAGAAGTTCAAAAAGGAAATCCAGTAGAAGAAAGAAAAATTCAAAGATTATTTAGAAATAAAGCTGTTTCTGAAAAAATTGTTCGTTGTAATGACTTTGGAGCTGGTGGTGTCTGTGTCGCTGTTGGTGAATTGGCACCTGGTCTAGATATCAATTTAGATGCAGTTTTAAAGAAATATGAAGGTTTAACAGGAACAGAATTAGCAATTTCTGAATCACAGGAACGTATGGCTATTGTCATTGATCAAAAAGATGAAGAAATGATTAAACAAGCTTGTCAGTCAGAAAACTTAGAAGTTGTAAGAGTTGCGGTTGTGACTGATAATAATCGTTTAACAATGCGTTATATGGGTCAAACAATTGTTGATATTGATAGAGCGTTTTTAGATAAGAATGGAGCTTCTCGTTTCCAGGATGTCAAAGTTGAATTACCTGATTTTGAGAATACCCCATTTGACAATCAAACACAAACTTCATTTGTTGAAACATCAAAAGAAGTTTTGAGTCGTTTATCAGTTTGTGGTCAAAAAGGTTTAATTGAAAGATTTGATTCTTCAATTGGAAATGGAACTGTTTTATCTCCATTTGGTGGAAAAACATTAAGAACAGAAACAGAAGGTATGGCTGCTTTAATTCCTGTATTAGGAAAAGAGACAACAACATGTTCGTTGATGAGTTATGGATATAATCCACTTATTTCTAAATGGTCACCATATCATGGGGCTATGTATGCAATCGTAGAATCTATTGCGAAGATTGTTGCTATGGGGGGAGATTATCATACAATTCGTTTCTCATTCCAGGAATATTTTGAAAAATTATTAGATAATCCTAGCAAGTGGGGAAAACCATTTGCAGCCTTACTTGGTGCTTATAGAGTACAATCTGAAATGAAATTAGCTTCAATTGGTGGAAAAGATTCAATGTCTGGAACATTTGAAGATTTAGACGTTCCTCCAACATTGGTATCATTTGCGATTACTGGTGCTGATGTTCAAGATGTTATGACACCAGAATTAAAAGGAGCAACTCATACATTGGTTGAAGTCATGTTACCAAAAGATCAATTCCATGTTTATGATTTCGATGCATTAAAAACGCAATATGATGCTGTTATGAAACTCATGAAAGATGGTCAAGTTTATAGTGCTTATACAATTAAAGATGGTGGAGTACTTGAAGCCGTTTATAAGATGGCATTTGGAAATGCTATTGGGGTTGAGTTAGCAGACATAGAATTAGCTAAGTTAACAGCTAAGAACTATGGAAATATCATCTTAGAAGTTGAAAATGATAGTATTGTAAATTTAGAACATACAAGAATTATTGGTCATACAAATGATACTCATGTGATTTCTTATCAAGGTGAATCATTATCATTAGATGATGCTTATGCAATTTATGAAGGTGTTTTAGATGACGTTTATCCAACGAAAGAAAAAGCACCAACGACAGATATGATTGTGAAAGATTGTGAAGAAAGAACACCTTTACATGCTTCAAAAATATATGATGAAGTGAAGGTTGTCATTCCTGTCTTCCCTGGAACAAACTGTGAATATGATTCTGCACGTGCTTTTGAAAAAGCCGGAGCAACTGTTCAATTGGTATTGATTAGAAATAAAACAGAAGAAGATATTAAAAAATCTGTTGATGAATTAGAAGCTGCTATACGCTCAGCACAAATTGTCATGTTACCAGGTGGATTTAGTGCTGGTGATGAACCAGAAGGATCTGGTAAATTCATTGCAACTGTTTTAAGAAATCCAAAATTGAAAGATGCAATTACTGATTTATTAGATAATCGTGAAGGATTGATGATTGGTATTTGTAATGGATTCCAGGCTTTAGTCAAATTAGGATTACTTCCTTATGGTCATATTAAGACAATGGATAAAGAAGATCCAACATTAACATTCAATACAATTGGACGTCACTTATCACAAATGGTTGATACAAGAATTTGTTCAGTCAAATCTCCTTGGCTTGCTAATGTCCAAGTTGGAGATATTCATACAGTTCCAATTAGTCATGGAGAAGGACGTTTCGTGGCACCACAAGCTGTGATTGAAGAATTATTTAATAATGGTCAAGTCTTTACACAATATGTTGATAGTGAAGGAAAACCAACAATGGAATCACCATATAATCCAAATGGATCATTATGTGCAATTGAAGGTATTTTATCTGCTGATGGACGTATTCTTGGAAAGATGGCACATAGTGAACGTCAGGGTGAAAATAGAAATAAGAATATTTATGGTGAAATGGACCAACAATTATTTGAAGCTGGTGTAAAATATTTTAAAGGTGGTAAATAAATGGAAAGACAAGAGTTTGAAAGTATGACACTTTGTCCATTAGATGGACGTTACTCAGGTATTAAAGATGCATTAGGTGAATATTTTTCTGAATATGCTTTAGTCAAATATAGAGTTTTTGTTGAAATTCAATGGTTAAAGTTCTTAATTGAAAATGTTGAAAGTGATATTTTATCACAATTCAATCAAGCTGATATGCCTAAGATTGAAGCTATATCAAAAGAATTTAACTATGATTCATTTGCAAAAATTAAAGAAATTGAAGCTACAACAAGACATGATGTCAAAGCTGTTGAATATTTTATTGGCAATACTTTAAAAGATATGGGATATGATTATTTAATCAGTTTTGTTCATATTGGATGTACTTCTGAAGATATCAACAATACATCTTATGCCTGCATGTTAAAATATGGTTTAAAAGATGTCTGGTTACCTAAAGCTAAAGAATTTGCTGATATCATTGACCAATGGGCTTTACAGCATAAAGATGATGCTATGCTGGCACATACACATGGACAACCTGCAACACCAACAACAATTGGTAAGGAATTTAAAGTTTATGCTTATCGTTTCATGTCAAGCATTGAAAATGTTGAAAATGTTCAAATCAAAGCAAAATTCAATGGTGCAACTGGAAACTATAGTGCTATTTTAACAGCGTTTCCTAATGTTGATTGGCAAGCAATGGCGAAAAAGTTTGTAGAGGAATATTTAGGATTAACATTCAATCCTTTAACAACTCAAATTGAAAGTCATGATTATACTTGTCATATTCTTGATGGTATTCGTCATTTTAACAATGTCCTGGTTGATTTTGATGTTGATATGTGGTTATACATTTCAATGGAATACTTCAAACAAATTCCTGTGAAAGGTGAAGTTGGAAGTAGTACAATGCCTCATAAAGTTAATCCAATTCGTTTTGAAAACAGTGAAGCTAATGTTGATATGTCAAACAATATCTGTGTTGCTTTATCTAATAAGTTACCTAAGTCTCGTATGCAAAGAGATTTATCAGATTCTTCAGCACAAAGAAACTTGGGATTAGCAGTTGGATATTCTTTACAGGCAATTAATGAAACAATGAATGGTTTAGCAAAATGTGTTGTGAATACAGAAAAATTAGCAGCTGACTTAAATGAAAAATGGGAAGTTCTTGCTGAACCTATTCAAACAATGTTAAGAAAATATGGAAGATCAGATGCATATGATACTTTAAAAGCTTTAACAAGAGGAAAAAGTATTTCTAAGGAAGATATTATCAAGTTTGCTGAGGGATTAGAAATCTTATCTGATGAAGATCGCGCAACGCTTGTGAATATGACACCCGCTTCTTATATTGGTTTAGCGAATATTTTAGCTGATATAAAGTTAAAGTAAGTGAGGTAATCTAAAATAACTTGGGATTTCGTGAATCTCATCTATCAAATAAAGTGGGGCTTAACTGACCCCACTTTTTTGTATAGACTTTTTTAATTAGAATCGTTCATTGGATTTTTCTAAAATCTTATCTACTTTTGAAGATATTATCATGATTCTTCTATACATATTACTTATGTCTTCCAGTATTTCTTCCAGAACTTCATCTTCTTCAAGAATCCTATTCTCATCGTCCTCCAGAATAAGCTTGTATGTCTTTATCATTATTATTTGTCCTCCTTTTTTATAATATTGAGATAATAGGTTGTATCACTGTTAAGTGAAAATAAGATTTTGTTTCTGAAACGTTCCCAGTTCAGGTATCCATTTGATGCATGTTTGATCAGCTTGATGCTTTTATTGCGGTTCTCTACAATCGCAGTATTCATCTTTCTGTTTTTCTCCCTGTCTACAATCATAAAGGAATTGATGATTTCCTGCTTCCATCTTGTCAGAGTGTTGGCGAACTGGCTCATCTCTTCTATAGGACAGCACCTGAAGTCGATAATGATTTCTTCCAGTTTTTTCTTTGCGTCTTCATAATGACACTGTCTGTAGAAACGGGTAACACTGTCCTTAAGGTCATAGGCGATATCAAGTTCTCTGTCATACTTCACCATATAATCAAACAGATCATAATAGTTGTAGTATCCTTCCAGTCTTCTGTTGTATCTCTTTTCCTCATTGGGATCAAATATTCTGTTGTCAGTTGAGATGAACATCCAGTTAAATTTTTTAAGCACATAGTAGTGTCTGGATGCTTCCTCGTATATATATTCCTCTTCTTTTGTAAGGCCGATATTCTTCTTTTTTTGTTGAAGTTCCCTGATCTGTGTCATGTACTTTTTCTGAGCTGATATTCTGACTTTATCCATTCTTCGCCCCAGTTCCTGAACAACATGAAACTTGTCGATACAGCAGCTTGCATTGGGAAAGACGTGTCTGGCAACAATCCTGTAGGTTTCCCACATGTCAAACGAACAGTACAGCACCTTTTCACGCTCTTCTCTGGGAATAAGCATAAAGTAGCTGATCAGGTCATCCTTTTTACGTGTTGGCAGGACATCAACAATCTTCTGGTCAGTACAGTCAACCAGCACACAGACAAATTTGCTTTTATAAGTCTTGAATGCATAAACCTCATCAATACCCAGACATGCAGGAAGAGGTCTCCTGGAAATACGGACATGATCATCAAAGATATTGATGACGGAGGTTACTGAAACATGATAACGCCTGGCAACAGATGTGAATGTTTCATTGGGAAGCTTAAGATCTCTGAGGATATTGGATACAGTCGCTACAGAGATTCTGGAACTTCCAAATACAAAGGGATTGTGTTCAAAGAATGTTTTGTGACAGTGAGGACAGCGATATCTTCTGGCTTCGTATATGATAAAGCACTGGGAATAATTAAGAACGGAATGAATAATCTTTTTTTGAGAATAATCCTTAATTTTATCAGTCATCTGACCACATACAGGACACTGATGATATTTGACATTCAGTCTGATGCAGATGTAAATTCCATCTGACTGATGGGTGATTCTGAATTCCTGAATATCATCTTTTTCAAGATTGAAGAACTTGAGAATATCATTTTCGGAAATAATAGGCATAATGGTAGTATTGAGCAGTTCACCATCTTCCAAAAGAGGTGGTGCATCGATAGCCTTCATATAAAAATCTCCTTTCATCTTGTTTCTAAGACAAAAGTAACATAGAAAAAGGGAAAGGCATACAAAAGTCATGTGGGAAAATAGAAAAGACAAGGATGATTTCTGCGGTTCATCCAGCATAAGGTTATGTATCTAAGGGGGATATCGTGATATTTATGGATGAGAAAAAAGCGATGAGAGGAATAAGTGAACTGAGAATAATTGACAGATGAACAGATAACAGAGAAATCGGCAATTGAATAGGGAATCATTTCCTGAATAAGAACTGCATGAGTCACACCGCAATCAGTGCATTGAACTCTCAGTATTCTGATAACAATATCTCTATTGAAGAAATCAGTATGACGATCATAGTAGGCATGAAAAGTCCAGCTGTGGGAATGACAACTGGAGCACTCAATTTTATTGAAGTTGATGCTTCTAATCAATCTGTCATAAACAAACTGATTGAAAGGCTTGATTTTTTTGTGAGTTTGAATTATTATCATAGTGTTCTTCAATAGGACAGGATAAATAATCAAACTTTGGTCGGGGCGATTGTTTATCCATTTTCTTTCTGTAAATTTTATAAAATAATCATATAATGATTTAGAGAAAATATAAAGAGAAAGAACCCCATAGAAATGAAAAGAAGAAACAATATAAAAAGAAAAGGCACCCCAATAAATTTGAGTGCCAGTAAAAACCCCAGAGATATTTAATTACTCGTAAGTGATTGAAACATCTCCAATGGGGATGTTTTTTTCAATATAAAAATTGTTAAAAGTTATTTATAAATATGGTTTGTGTGTTTTATGAATAAGTCAAGAAGAGGACTTATATCATTAATAAAGAGTTATGAAGAAAGGATGAAAAATATGGATAATACTCCTATACAAGGTATAAAACAGACAGAAATTAAAGATTTAATGTATAAAATATAAGGGCAACAGGTAATGTTAGATTCAGATTTGGCTGAAGTTAAGCAATTTAACAGACAGGTTAAAGATTTCCAAATGATTTCATGTTTCAATTGACAAATGAAGAGTATTTTGATGTTATGAGGTGCCAAAAAGGCACCTCAATTGGAGTGGGTGAAAGAAGGTTATGTGGAATCAATCAAATAAGTGATATTTATCATTTCCATCCAATTATAGAAAAATTGCTGGATCAAAAGAAAATGATTCTATAATAAGTGGGTTAAATAATAGAAATGATTATTTAACCTTTTTCTTTTAGAGGGAAGATGTCTTTTGATTGTTTAAGGTATGAAATTGTGATTTAATTAAAATAAGGTAGGTGGAATATATGGAAAAATATATCCTTGCGATAGATCAAGGAACAACAAGTACCAGAACAATTTTATATAATCATAACTCTGAAGTTGTTATGTCTTCCCAAAGAGAATTTCAACAGTTTTTTCCCCATCCAGGTTGGGTAGAACATGATGCTAATGAAATATGGTTATCAACATTAGCGGTTATGACAGAAACGATTCAATTGTCAGGAATTAGACCTGAACAAGTAGTTGGAATTGGGATTACAAATCAAAGAGAAACAACAGTTGTGTGGGATAAGAACACAGGAATTCCTGTTTATCATGCGATTGTATGGCAATCACGCCAAAGTGATAAAATTTGTCAGCGTTTCAAAGACGCTGGAAAAGAAGAGATGATTCGACAAAAAACAGGATTGGTTTTAGATCCTTATTTTTCGGCAACGAAGCTTGTTTGGATGTTTGAAAATGTGTCGGGGGTCAGGGAGAAAGCAGAGAACGGGGAACTCATGTTTGGTACAATTGATTCTTGGCTAGTCTATAAACTGAGTGGCGGAAAACGCCATATTACAGATATTACAAATGCTTCACGTTCATTACTTTATAATATTTATGAACAATGCTGGGATAGTGAATTGTTAGAATTGTTTGGGATTCCTGAAAGCATGTTGCCAGAGGTTGTTTCCTCAAGTGAAATTTATTGTCATACTGCACCTTATCATTTTTATAATCATGAAGTGCCAATTGCTTCAATGATTGGTGATCAGCAGGCGGCTTTATTTGGTCAGAATTGTTTTGAAAAAGGCATGATGAAGAACACATATGGAACAGGTGGATTCCTATTGATGAATACCGGTGAACAGGCTGTTTTGTCAAATCATGGTTTGTTAACAACCATTGCGTGGCAATTGAATGGTGAAACAAAATACGCAGTCGAAGGGAGTATTTTTGTATCAGGAAGTTTAATTCAATGGTTAAGAGATGGACTGCAGATTATTCATAAAGCAAGTGAAACTGAAGAAATGGCTTTTTCAGTCAAAGATACGAATGGAGTCGTTATTGTTCCTGCTTTTACTGGATTAGGTGCTCCATATTGGGATGATCAGGCAAGAGGATCTATTGTTGGTATTACACGTGGTACGACAAAAGAACATTTAGCAAGAGCAGCCTTAGAGGCGATGTGTTACCAAAGTAAAGATTTGGTCATTGCAATGCAGCAAGATACAAATATAAAGATTAAAGAACTCTTTGTTGATGGTGGAGCAACGGAAAACAAATTCCTTTTACAATGTCAAAGTGATATCTTACAAATTCCAGTCACACGCTTGAAAGTGAATGAAACAACAGCTTTAGGAGCTGCGCATCTGGCAGGACTTGCAGTTGGTTTTTGGAAAATAGAAGATTTTACAGCCGATGTTCTTGCAACTTATCAGCCTCATATAGATAATCAAGAATCCGAAACAATGTACAAACGCTGGCAAAAAGCAGTAAAGAGCTGTCAGGCTTTTGAGGAGGATTAAAGTGAAAGACATAGTTATTATTGGATGTGGGATTACAGGAAGTTTAATTGCTCATGAATTATCAAAATATCAATTGAATGTTGTTGTTTTAGAGAAGAATAATGATGTTGCTTTAGAAGCAACCGGAGCAAATAGTGCCATTGTTCATTCGGGACATGATCCTAAACCAAATACTTTAAAAGCAAAATTTAATTTAGAAGGAAATCGTATGTTCCCGGATTTATGTAAAGAATTACAAGTTGATTATCAACAAATTGGTGCTTTTGTTGTCTCAACAAGTGATGAAGAATCAGAAACTTTAGACCGACTTGAAAAACAGGCGAAAGAGCGAAAAATCCCTTACACAAGACTTCATCGTGAACAAATTATATCTGAAGAACCACATATTGGAGATACAGTCAAGGAAGCATTATCACTTCCAACAACAGGAATTATAACACCTTGGAAAGTGACAATTGCAGCAATGGAAGAAGCGATGGAAAATGGAGTTGAACTTTTCTTAAACCATGAAGTCAAAGGAATTGAACCGATATCAAACGGATACCGTATTTTCACAAATCAAGACTCATTTGAGACAAAAATGATTATCAATGCAGCTGGTGTTTATGCAGATAAGATTGCTGGATATTTAGAAAATAATCATTATCAGATTACACCTCGAAGAGGTGAATATTATATTCTTGGAAAATTAACAGAGCCTATTGTTAATCATGTTATTTATCCAACTCCTTCTTCAAAAGGAAAAGGTGTTTTGGTTGTTCCAACAATTCATGGAAATGTTTTGTTAGGACCAAATAGCGAACCTATATCTGATAAAGATGATGTATCAACAACGGATGCCTTAGATGAAGTCAAAAAAAATGTTGTAAAAACAGTTAAGGATGTTCCATTTGAAAAAGTCATTAGAACTTTTTCTGGTCTGCGTCCAACAGGAAATACTGGAGATTTTGTGATTAAAGAAGATGATCTTTATAAAAATTTTATTCATGTTTCTTGTATTGAATCACCAGGATTAACGGCTTCACCGGCAATTGCAAAATATGTGAAAGAAACCTATGTTGCGAAAGTTTTTCCATTAACTAAAAAAGAACATTATCAAAAACGTCGCGGAGATATTGTTTTATCACATTTGTCATCCAAAGAAAGAAATCAAATGATACAAAAAGATGCACGTTTTGGAAAAATCATCTGTCGTTGCGAAAAAATCAGTGAAGGTGAAATTGTTGATGTAATACACCGTTATTGTGGTGCGACAACCATTGATGGTGTTAAAAAAAGATGTCGTCCTGGAATGGGAGGATGCCAAGGTGGATTTTGTTCACCAGAGGTTCTTGCAATACTTGCAAGAGAGCTTCATAAAGATAAGCAGAATATTGAGTATAAAGGACAGCATACCAATATATTACCTGCGAAGGCAAAGGAGGCACTTTAATGGAAACACATGATATCGTAATTATTGGTGGAGGAAGTGCAGGACTCGCAGCAGCGTACGTTGCAAGTCAAAATGGCTGTCATGATATTTTAATTATTGAGCAAGGTGTTGAATGTGGGGGCATATTGCAGCAATGTATTCATAATGGTTTTGGACTGCACACTTTTAAAGAAGAACTCAGCGGACCAGGGTATGCTCAGCGATTTATTGATCGTGTTGAAAATAACCCAGATATTGATATATGGTTGGAAAGTACAGTCATTGAAATGAGAAATGATAAAACTCTCACAGTTGTTTCGCCAAAATATGGTTATTTAGATATTCAGGCAAAAGCCATTATTTTAGCAATGGGTTGTCGTGAAAGAACACGTGGAGCTATTGATATTAAAGGGACACGCCCTAATGGAATTTATAATGCTGGTCAAGCACAAAAATTCTTGAATTTAGATGGTTATTTGGTTGGGAAAAGAGTCTTTATCTTAGGGAGTGGAGATATTGGCTTGATTATGGCAAGAAGAATGACTTTGGAAGGAGCAAAGGTTTTAGGGGTAGCAGAGTTAATGCCATATTCCAATGGATTAGCCCGTAATATCAAACAGTGTTTAGAAGATTTTAATATTCCTCTTTATCTCAGCCATACCATAACAAAAATTGTTGGGAAAGATAATCTTGAAAAAGTTATCATTTCTAAGGTTGATGAAAATCGACAAGTTATACCCGGAACTGAAAAAGAATTTGAAGTTGATACTTTGTTATTATCAGTGGGATTAATTCCAGAAAATAAATTAAGTGAAGATGCAGGTATTCGTATTCATCCACAGACGAAAGGTGCTATTGTTGATGAATGTTATATGACATCTATTCCTGGTATTTTTGCTTGTGGAAATGTATTACATGTTCATGATCTTGTGGATTTTGTGACTTCTGAAGCAAATAAAGCAGGCTATTATGCTGTGCAATATATCAATGGAAAAACTGCAAGTGGGAAACTTTTGAAACAAATTGCTGGTGCTGGTATTTCTTATGTTCTTCCACAATTTATTCATGCAGATACAAATGAAGATATTGAATGTTCATTAAGAGTGCGCAATCCTCATAAAGCTTGTCAAATCATTATCAAGAGTGGTGATTTTGAAAAAGTTGTGAAAAAACGTAGTGTGGCTCCAGCAGAAATGGAAAAAGTCATTTTAAAGGCGAGTGATTTAGCTCAAATTCATGATGATATAGAATGGGAGTTGAGAGAATGTTAAAAGAAATGATTTGTATCACATGTCCAGTTGGATGTCATTTGACTGTTAAACAGGAGGGAGACGATATTGAAGTTACAGGCAATACTTGTCCAAGAGGAAAACAATACGCAATTGCAGAAATGACAAACCCAACGCGTATGTTGACAACGACAGTTGTGATTAAAAATGCGATTTATCATCAACTACCAGTCATATCTTCTTCACCTATTCCTTTTGGGAAAATAGCGGATACAATGAAGTTGTTAAAAGAAGTAGAAGTAGAAGCACCAGTTCATGAAAAAGATGTTATTGTGAAAGATATTTTTGGATTAGGTATTGATATCATCGCAAGTCGTAGTATGAAGAAAGCAGGGTAAGAATATAAAATAATTATGGGTATGTGGTGATACAATGAAAGTATGATGTTAGGTATGATATCACTTATGTTAAAGGAATTGTCACTAGTGTTTCTTTGATGATAGAAGTTGAAAAAAAGCTTTGCAAGAGTTTGATGATTCAGAAGTCATTATTTATGGAAAAAACACTATGCCCAATATATTTCTTCAATGGTGATTTCTGGTTATTGATTTCAAATCTCTTCTTTAACAATGGTTAAAAGGGATGTTGCTTTTTGCAATTAACGTGTTATAATAAAAGTACGGAAGTTTTCGAGGTAAAATGAATAATACATGCTCATATGTGTTTTCACTTTGCCTCTTTTATTTTAAGAAAGAGAGGAATTTGAAATGAACGGAAATGAAGAAAGTATTGCAGTAATGGAGAAGGTTGAGATTAAAGATTTAGTCTATGTAATAAGAGGACAACAAGTAATGTTAGATTCTGATTTAGCAAAATTGTATGGTTATACTGTGAAAAGACTAAATGAGCAAGTTAAAAGAAATATTGAAAGGTTTCCAGAGGATTTTATGTTTCAATTGACGCATGAAGAAATGATTGAAGTATCGAGGTCGCAATTTGCGACCTCGATACAAACAATTGGTATAAAAGGAGGAAGAACTTATAAGATATTTGCATTTACAGAACAAGGAATTTACATGTTATCAACTGTTTTGAAAGGTGATTTAGCAATAGAACAAAGTATTTTAATTATGAGAACCTTTAAAGAGATGAGACATTATATTGCAGAAAATAATCAACTTTTTAATAATCAGGATATTCTTTTTATGAGTCATAGACTAGTTAAACATGAAGAAGATATAAATCAAATAAAAGAATATATGGCAACAAAAGAAGATATCAAAGTGATTATGGATAAGTTTGTTGATGTAGATAATATAAAGCAGATTGTTATTTTAAATAATCAGCAATTTGAAGCCAATGATGCTTATATAGAAATCTATAAGAAAGCCAAACATTCTATTTATATTGTTGATGACTATATTAATATCCATACATTATCTTTATTAACTGCTAAGCATAAAGATGTAGAAGTTATTATATTCTCTGATAATAAAGGAATAAGAAGAAATCAATTAAATGAATTAGAATTTGATAATTTTAATAAAGAATATCCAACAATTTCAATAAAGAAAAATAATGGGCAATGTCATGATAGATTTATTATTTTAGATTATAAATTGGATACAGAAAAAGTCTATCATTGTGGAGCATCAAGTAAAGATGCAGGGAAGAAAGTTTGTTGTATCAATCAAATTATGAAATCTGAAATGGTTTATAACATCGTTGATTGTTTGTTAACAAATGAAGAATACTCATTTTAAAAATATCTTATGTTTCAATTGAATAGAGAAGAGTTAGAATTCGTGAAGTCGATATAAGATATTCATTCATAATAAAATAGTTGACTATTTATTAGAAAATATATTGAAGAACAAAAACAAATGTTTTATGAGCAACAATGCCTGCGTTGCCGCTCTTTTTTTCATTTCTTTTCAAGAGATGTTTTTCTCGTTTCATCTTATTATTTATGATATGATGTTTTTAATAATGGAGGGGATTTTATGATATATGATCATATTCTACAATTTAAAGGAGAATGGCGTTCTTATCAGCAACGAGTGCTTAGTCATTTTTCAGAGTATAAAACTGATGGAAAAATCCATATTGTGGCTGCTCCAGGTTCTGGAAAAACAACATTAGGGATTGAATTCATTCGCTTGTTAGATCAACCAGCTATTATACTTGTTCCTACAATTACTATAAGAGAACAATGGATAGAGAGAATAGAAGAAGCTTTTTTATGTACAGGTATTAAAGCCGATGATTATATATCACAGGATATTAAAGAGTTAAAACTAATAACAGTGACAACATATCAGGCGGTTTATAGTGCTATGTCGAGATATCAGGGAGAACTCATTGAAGATGAAAATGAAGGTATGGAATGTAAAGAAATTGTTGATTATCATGATTATGATTTCTTACAAGCAATGCGTGATGCTAAGATAGAAACAATTTGTTTAGATGAATGTCACCATCTACGTAGTGAATGGTGGAAAGCGTTAGAAACATTCAAGAAGGAAATAAAACCAGATTATACGATTGCTTTAACAGCAACGCCACCTTATGATTCTTCTCTTTCAATGTGGAATCGTTATATAGATATGTGTGGTGAGATTGATGAAGAAATTACCGTTCCTGAATTGGTTAAAGAAAGCAGTCTATGTCCACATCAAGACTATGTTTACTTTAATTATCCAACGAAAGATGAAGAAAAAGATATTAAAGTCTTTCAAAATAGAAGTGAATTATTTTTAGAGAGAATCATGAATGATTCACAATTTCAATCCGTTATTCAAACACATCTGTGTTTAAATGGAAGAATTGATTTAGATGCTTTGTTAGAAAAACCAGAGTATTTATCATCGATTATTATTTATCTTCATGAAAAAGGACTTCCTTATCCTTCTCAATTTCAAGAAATTCTAGGTTATCAAAAACTAGAAAAAATGTCTTTAAAATGGTTACAGATTTTATTACAAGGATTATTGTATGAAGATACATCATCATATATTATAGATCGGGACTATCAAGAAGAACTCATCAAAGAATTAAAATCACAAGGTTTTATTGAAAGAAATCAAGTGATGTTAGTTGTCAATCAGGCCATTGAAAAAATGTTAGTCAAATCAGTTGGAAAATGTGAAAGTATCAAAGAGATAGTTTTTCATGAATACAAGTCAATGCAAAGAGATTTAAGATTATTAATTTTGACTGATTATATACGTAAAGAATATGAAAATGCTCTTGGTGATGAAACAAGAGATGTCTATAATTTAGGTGTTTTACCATTTTTTGAATTATTAAGAAGAGAAAATCAAAAACGTAAAGAAGATATTCAATATGGTGTTCTTTGTGGAACCTATATTATTATTCCTAGTCATGCAAAAGAAGAACTTATGTATATAGTCGATGAACCAGATAGAATTCAGTTTGAATCAGTTGGTCATATAGCGCAAGATGAATACGTAAAAGTCAATGTAATTGGCGATAAACATTTTATTGTCAAAGCAGTGAGTTCATTATTTGAAATGGGCTATATTCAAGTTTTAATTGGTACGAAGTCTTTATTAGGAGAAGGATGGGATTCACCATGTGTGAATACGCTTATTCTTGCGAGTTTTGTTGGATCATTTATGTTAAGTAATCAAATGCGAGGAAGAGCCATTCGTACGCTTGAAAACAATCCACAAAAAACAAGTCATATCTGGCATTTGGTTTGTGTAGACCCACAAAAAGCCAATTCATTTGAAGGGTTGGAAGGCAGTGAAGATTATCAAACTTTTTGTCGACGTATGGAGCATTTTTTAGGATTACATTATACAGAAAATATTATTGAGAATGGAACAGAGCGTTTAACAGCAATTAAACTTCCTTTAAGTAAACATCACATTCAGTCTACCAATCAAAGGATGTTAAAATTATCTTCTCATAGACAAGAACTTCTATCAAGATGGAAACAGTCTTTAGCAGTTTATGATAAAATTGAAGTGGTAGAGGAAATAGGAACTAAAGAGGAAATGATTACTGCTGTTATACTAACAGATGCCATTAGGAATATGATTATTGTAATAGTTTGTGGATGTCTAGGAATATTTGCTGGAATTTCTTTTTTGCCAATGTTGGGAATATCAGCAGTTATTTTAGGTGTATATCTGTTTATTATCTTATATTGCTTATTTTTATGTATTAAAAAAATAATAATGTATAAGAATCCTTTAGCTCGTTTACAGATACTAGGTGAAGGCATTTTACAGGCAATGCGTTCAACTGGACATTTAGAATCAATGAACTGTATAGTGAAAACAGAGTTGACAGGAATTTATCATACAATTTATTTGGCTGGTGGAACAGGACACGATAAAACTTTATTTGCTAAGTGTATGTATGAATTTTTTGATGCTATTGATAATCAAAGATATATATTATATAAGGAACGAAGAAAACGTAAAATGGATGGTTATTTTGCAATTCCTGAGATTTTTGCAAAACGGAAAAGCGATGCTGAAATTTTTGCTCAATATATGAAATCGTTTATTGGCAAATATCAGGTTATTTATACGAGAAATCAAGCAGGAAGACAAATATTATTGCAAGGAAGAATACATGCTTTGGCAAATCGTCAAAATCGCTGTTTGACAAAAAAGAAAGTGAAAGGGGCTTTAGAATAGTGGAATATAATGATATGAAAGAAATGCAAGCAAAGATTAAACTTATTGCGGTAGATATGGATGGAACTTTTTTAGATGACCAAATGAATTATCAAAGAAGTGTTTTTAGAAAAATATATGAGTATTTTAAGAAAAATGATATTCATTTTGTTGTTGCGAGTGGAAATCAATACTATCAATTAAAATCTTTTTTTGATGATTTTCAAGATGAATTAACATATATAAGTGAAAATGGAGCATTGATTATTGAAAAGCAACAAGAGATTTTTCATAATGAAATTTCTTGTCAGGATGTTGAAGTGATTGTTCAAAGATTACAAAAAGATAAACGCATTGGTATTTGTTTATGTGGAATGAAATCGGCATATATACTCAATGGAAGTATAGAATTTTATCATTGTTATTCTAAATATTATTATCGTTTAGAAATGATTGAATCATTACAGGAAATAGATGATACAATCTTAAAGATTGCTTTAATGGTTCCTGAAGATGAAACTGATGATATTTTACAAGAACTCATAAAGGATTTAAGTCATGTGATTGAACCTGTATCAAGTGGGCATGGAAGTATTGATTTAATTGTTTCAGGTTTTAATAAAGCAACAGCTATTGAATTTCTATGTGAAAGATATCATATTTCGTTAGATGAATGTGCGGCTTTTGGTGATGGTGGTAATGATATAAAAATGATTCAAAAAGTGAAATATGGCTTTGCTATGAAAAACGGGAGTCAGGCGATTAAGGATATTGCTGATTATATTGTTCCATCAAACAATGAACATGGCGTTATCCAGACACTATTAGAAATTTTTGATATACCAGCAGTAAGTGAACGTGAAAAAGCGTTACTAGGTATGTGGTATGATCCTAATCATAATCCTCAAGTCGTTGAAGATAGATTAAATACACATCATCTTTGTTATTTATACAATCAAACAGATCCATTGGAATTAAAAAAACGTCAATCAATTCTTGAAGAAATATTTCAATCTCAAGTTCACAATTTAGAAATTGTTCCACCATTCTTATGTGATTGTGGACCATATATTCAGTTTGGTAAAAATATTTTTGTTAATTCTCATGCTTATTTTATGGATGGTGCGCAAATTACAATTGGAGATAATGTCTTTATTGGACCATCAGTTGGTTTATATACGGCGATTCATCCTCTGAATTATAAAAAGAGAAATGCTGGTTATGAAAAAGCCAAACCTATTACGATAGGTGATAATGTCTGGTTAGGAGCAAATGTTATTGTATTACCTGGAGTAACAATTGGAAGTGGTTCAGTCATTGGAGCGGGAAGCGTTGTGAATAAAGATATTCCTGAAAATGTTGTGGCATTTGGTAACCCTTGTCGTGTTGTGAAAACGATTGAACAAAATGATTAATTCATATTCTAGAACACATAATTTGATCATTTTCTATAAGATAATATGTTGTTATGATATATATTTTTGTAAAATGTATTTTACAAATTTAAAAATAATATGCAATTTGTTAAAATGATTTTATAAAAATGTGATAAAAACGTGTGGGAGTTACAGAAAAACAAATTATTTGTATAAATTGTATATTCATAAATAGTGATACTTTAGAATGAGCATTTGATCCATTGAAAGCAATAAAAGACCATCATCCAAAATATCTCTTAACAATGGATTATACACCTATTATTTCCCATAATGGTATAAAGCAAATCAATGCGATTGATTGGCTACTTAATAGATACTCATTATTTATATTGATTTGATTGAGAAGTAACATTGACGTTACTTCTTTTTTACGTGATTGATAATGAAATTGAGTAGGATATTGAAATTCTTATGTTATTATTGATTTTTATTACTTTTTATGAAAATAAGTCTTGAAATCTTAAAAATATGATTTATAATAAAGATGAAATAATAATAAACAATAAAAAATAATAAGAAAGGAGAATGTATGTTTGCTCAAGAAAGACAAGAAAGTATTGTGAATCAAGTGAATATGGAAGGTAGTGTCAGAGTCAAGGATTTAAGTGTCAAGTTTGCTGTGACGGAAGATTGTATTCGTAAAGATCTGGCTATATTAGAGAAAAAAGGATTATTAAAAAAAGCTTATGGGGGAGCGGTCAGTATTCGTCAAAATCCACATATGTATAATAGTGAAGAACGTAAAAATACCCCTAATGATGAAAGAGTGATGATTGCTCAAAAGGCTATGACGCTTATTCGTGAACAAGATACGATTTTTTTAGATGTTTCGCTTACAAGTCTGGAAATTGCAAAACTGTTAAGAGAATCATCACTTCAAATCACGGTTATGACCAATATGATAGAAGTTTTGAATATCTTAAATCAATGTTCTCATATTTCAATCATTTTTATTGGTGGTCAGTTAAATCAAGAACGGGATGGCTTTTGGGGTTCCCTTTCTGTTGAAATGGTCAAATCATTTAAACTTGATAAAGCTTTTTTAGGAGTGGTTGGTGTTGATACAGTGACTGGAGAATTATCGACTTATCATGTTGAAGATGGCTTTATGAAAGCAGCAATTATCCAGCAAACACAAATGAACTATTTATTATGTGAAGAAAGAAAGTTAAAAGAAGATGGAAGTTATGTCTTTGCATCATTGAATGATGTGAGTGGTCTCATTCTTTCTAAAGACGTGCATACAAAGATGAAAGCGACTTTAGAAGACTATGGTTTAGTGATAATATAGGAGGAAGTTATGGAAGAGTTATATCAAACAAAACGAATCAAGACTTTAAAAGAGAAAATGGTTAATGAACCACGCTATGTTTCTATTGAACAAGCCAGAATTATTACCCGTGTCTATCAAGAAAATGAAGATTTATCCGTTCCTAAAAAAAGAGCCTTATCTTTAAAAGCAGCTTTAGAAGAATTAGAAATAGGGGTAGAAAAAGAAGAACTCATTGTTGGAAATAGAACAAAAGGTGTTCGTTATGGTGTTGTTTTTCCTGAAAGTGGCTGTTCATGGGTGGATAAAGAAATTGAAAACTTACCCTATCGCCCTCAAGATAAATTTCTTGTAAGAGAAGAAGATATGAAAGAATTTAGAGAAAAGATTTATCCATATTGGAAAGGTCATTCAATGGAAGATGTCATTTTCAATCAATATGGTCAAGAAATTAATGCCATTGCCAAGGTTGTCAAAATCAATCAAAAAGATCATGCTCAAGGTCATATTTGTCCAGATTCTAAGCTTTGGTTAGAATTAGGACCACAAGGTCTAATTGAAAAAACACAGGAAAAATTAAAAACATGTTCTGAAGATCAAAAAGAATATTATGAATGTACACTCTTAGTTTTACAAGGAGCTTGTACATTTATGACAAGATATCATGATTATATTGAAGATATGATTCCGCATGTTGAACCTCAATTTCAAGTGACATTAAAAACGGTTGCTGATAATTGTTTGAACTTATCAAATCGTCCACCAGAATCATTCCATGAAGCATTGCAGTCATTATGGTTCCTCTTTGTGATTTTACACATGGAATCCAATGCATCATCATTTTCACCAGGGAGAATTGATCAATATCTTTATCCATTTTATCAAAAAGATAAAGCAGCAGGACTTATTGATGATCAATATGCTTTGGAGTTATTAGAATGTTTATGGTTGAAGTTTAATGAAATTGTTTATTTGAGAAATCAACATAGTGCAAAATATTTTGCTGGATTCCCAATTGGTTTTAATATTGCAATTGGTGGATTGGATGAAAAAGGTCAGGACACATATAATGAGATTTCTTTACTTTGTTTAAAAGCTCAGTATCATTTAGGATTACCACAACCAAACTTATCAGTTCGCTTGAATAAAAATTCGTCACATGAATTGATGCAAGAAGCGATTAAGGTTGTTGCAAAGGGGAGTGGAATGCCTCAGTTCTTTAATGATGAAGCTATTGTTGAAACAATGATTCATGATTTAGGAATAGAAAGACAAGATGCTTTGAATTATGCAATTGTTGGTTGCGTTGAATTGACAACACATGGAAATAATTTAGGTTGGTCAGATGCTGCCATGTTCAATTTGAATAAAGCATTAGAATTAACATTGAATCATGGGAAATGTTTATTGACAGGAGAGCAAATAGGATTAGATTTAGGTGGTCTTGAAACTTATGAAACATTTCAGGATTTAGAAAATGCTTTCCAAAAACAAATAGATTATTTTATCGATGAAATGATGAAAGCAGAAGAAGTTGTAGAAAAAGCTCATCAAGATTGCTTACCATCAGCTTTCTTATCAACAGTTATTGATGACTGTTTAGAAAAGGGGATGGATGTGACTCGTGGTGGAGCAAAATATAATTTATCTGGTATACAGATGATTCAAGTCGCAAATTTAGCTGATTCTCTAGCTGCAATCAAGGAATTGGTTTATGATGAAAAGATGATTTCAAGACATGAATTACTTGCATCTTTACAAGATGATTTTAAAGGACATGAAATGACTCAGGCAATGTTATTAAATAAAGCACCAAAATATGGAAATGATATTGAATGGGTTGATCTTCTAGGAGCAAAATGGGCTGAATATTTTAGAGCAAGAATGAAAGAATTTACGAATTATCGTGGTGGTCCTTATCATACAGGTATGTATACAGTTTCTGCTCATGTTCCAATGGGAGAGAATGTAGGTGCTTCGCCAGATGGTCGCAATGCTTTGACACCACTTGCTGATGGTGGAATGTCACCAGTCTATGGTCGTGATTTGTCAGGACCAACAGCAGTTTTAAAATCAGTTTCACGCTTGAATAATAGTTTAACGACAAATGGTGGACTTTTAAATATGAAATTTTTACCAGAATTCTTCAAAACCAAGACAGGTATGTTAAAGTTTGAAAATTTCTTACGTGCTTTTGTGGATTTGGAAATCCCACATATTCAATTTAATGTTGTCAGAAGAGAAGATTTGTTAGATGCGAAAGTTCATCCTGAACGCCATAAATCATTAACTATTCGTGTTGCTGGTTATACAGCTTATTTCGTTGAATTAGCTGGTAAACTGCAGGATGAAATTATTGAGAGAACAGCATATGAAGATATCTAAGGCACTGGTTTTTGATATCAAAAGATTTGCTGTTCATGATGGACATGGTATTCGTACAACTGTTTTTTTCAAAGGTTGTCCTTTAAGATGTGTCTGGTGTCAAAATCCTGAAGGATTATCAGCACAGCGTCAACCACTCTATTTTCAAAAGAGTTGTATTCATTGTCGTCGTTGTGAACAATATGCAAGAGAAGGTCAAATGATTTATCAAAATGATCGTCCTTATTTTCATAAAGATTTTGATAACTTTGATAATCTTGTGAAGTATTGTCCCACAGGTGCTATTCGCTATGATAGTGAATATTACGATATTGAAGAATTATTGATAAAGATCAAGCAAGATGAAGTTTTCTTTCGAGAAGAAGGCGGCGTAACATTTTCAGGTGGAGAACCTTTTATGCAAGGGGATTTCTTGATTGAATTATTAAAACGCTGCCATGAAGAGGGCATTCATACAGCCATTGAAACATCATTATATGCCCCATTAGATTTCATCAAACAGGCATTGCCTTACTTAGACCTTATTTATGCTGATTTGAAAATATATGATGAAAAAAAACATCAGCAATATACAGGTGTCTCTTCACATTTAATCAAAGACAATATAAAATATATATTAGAAAGTCAATATCAAGATAAGGTTATTATCAGAACACCATTGATTCCATCAATGAGTGCTACTGATGACAATATAACAGCTATAGCCCAATTCTTAATCAAAACTTATCCAGAGGTCAAGTATGAATTATTAAATTATAATCCCTTGGCTTCATCTAAGTATGATCTTGTTGAATTAGAATATGGCTTACCAACCAATTTAAAAATGTTTGATCAACAACAGATGCAACATTTCTATGATTTGGTTTATCAAACAGGTTTAAAAAATTTAATTATTGAATAGGAGAAAAAAGAAATGGAATTTATTATTGACACAGTAGACTTAGAAGAAATTAAAGATGCAGTAGAACATATGCCAATTGTTGGAGTAACAAGCAATCCTTCGATTGTCAAAAGAACATCACCAGCTCAGTTCTTTGATCATATGCGAGAAATCAGAAATATCATTGGAAAAGAAAGAAGCTTACATGTTCAAGTGATTTCTAAAGATTGTGAAACAATTGTTAAAGAAGCTCATCGTATTTTAGAAGAAATTGATGAAGAGGTTTATATTAAGGTTCCTGTTTCATATGAAGGAATTAAAGCTATCAAGTTATTAAAAGCTGAAGGTATTCATGTCACAGCAACAGCAGTCTATGATTTAATGCAGGCATATATGGCACTTGCAGCAGGTGCAGATTATATTGCTCCATATGTGAATCGTATTGGTAATTTAGGAAGTGATCCAATGGAACTGATCAATGAATTATCAAATCGTATTATCATGGATGGATATGAATGCAAGATTGTCGCAGCAAGTTTTAAAGGTGTGCAACAAGTCAGAGATTCATTCAATTATGGAGCTCATGCAATTACGGCACCAGTTGATGTATTAAAGACAATCTTTAAGAATCCAAGCATTGAAAAAGCAGTTGATGACTTCAATAGTGACTGGTATGCAATGTATGGTGAAGGAACAGGTATTTGCGATTTATAAGAAGGGAAACCTTCTTTTTTTTGGTAAAAGTACAATTTTCTAAGATAGAATTGATTTATTAAAATAACAACTGATAAGTCACTCAGAGTTACTGAAATAAACTGATTACATATATTTTATTGAAATAAGGATGAATATCACATCTTTGATCTGTGAATGAAATGCTTCCTATTTGTTTCATAGTCTTACAGACAGATTTGTCTTTGTTAAGTTCTTTAAGGAACATAAGGAATTTCTACATTTTAGGAAGAAGTGATATGACAGCAGTTATATGACCAAGAACAATCAAGAATATATATGTACTTCTCATAACTGTATAAGACTAAGATTGGATGGGTGGAAATCAAACTTCCACTAGGTGATAGAAGGTCATGTTGTGCATGAAAATGGAAGCTATTCGTGCTTCGTATGTTTCAGTAGAAACACTGTCAAGAACCTAAGCATCAGGAAATGGGAATGTCCAGATTGTATAAAAAAGCATAAATGAGACACCATTGTAGCAATCAACATCAAAAAAGCTCCCATATGATAGCACGTAACATAACAATAGGCTATGGCATAGTTTAGATAGTGTTGCTGCGAGTTATACGTAAGGCCAAGGAATGTGGATATTGAAGATATCTCATGTTTTGTCAGTGGGAGTGCCATAAAATATATTGACTTATAAGAAGCTATCTTATAATATATATTTTAGATATTATTGAAACTATTACTGAGGATAAATGAACTATCAAGTAAAACTCGATTTGAAAAACCAATGAAGTTTTTTTAATTGAGTTTTCTTGTTATAAAAATAAGTTATCAATTAGAAAAAGAAAGGATCATATTTAATGAAATTATCGAGTCACTTAAACTTAACTTACTGTTATCTATTTGATAATATGCAAAGAATATGAAGGTATCATTGATGGAATATAAATACGAGAAAGTCAAATTAGAGAATAAAATTCCTGCAAAAATAACTTATTTTAATAGAGAACTATTGAATGATTGGAAATCAGATAGAGGAAAAAAGAGACTTCCTGTTCATTGGCATCGAAGTATTGAGATAACGATGATTATGAAAGGGGCAGTACGTTTAAAAGTTGTTAATGAAGAATATATTATTCATCAAAATGAATTTGTTTTTGTGAATAGTGGATTATTACATACTGTGGAAGAAACTGAGGATTCTGGTGAAATAGAAGGATTAATAGTTGTACTAGCATATGATTTTATGAAAGAATCATATCCAGAGATAGATAAATATTATTTTGATTTATATAAAGATGATACTCAGTTAGATCATATAAGAATCATATTTAATCAGTTAATTGAATTATATGAAAATTTAGATGATTATGCTTATATTAAAATCAAGGCATTATTACTTGATCTTGTCTATATACTGGTCAAGTATTGTGCTGTTCCAATTAATGATAATCATAAATATAAAAAGTTTTTAAATTCTAAACAATATGTATTGGATTATATTGAAGAGAATTATAATGAAGATTTATCTTTAGAAAAGATTGCTAAGGAATTTGCTGTTAGCCCTGTTCATTTTAGTCGTGTTTTCTACAAGGTGTTTGGAATTCATTATAAAAAATATGTGACTGATTTTCGTTTGTATAATGCTTATGAAGATGTGATAGGGAGTGATAAGACAATCCAACAAATTGCATTAATTCATGGTTTTCCAAATGTCAAATCGTTTATTAGAGATTTCCAAAAAAATTATGGAAAAACGCCATATCAGTACAGAATGTTAAAAAAAGACAACTTTTCCGATAATTAATGACAACAAAGAACTATTTTTATAAGATATAATGTATCTATATTAAAGATGCTTATATTTTTTTTATTATTCATGTAAGCGCTTAGAGAGGTGGAAAATGAAAAAACTTGTATTTGATGTTGGCGGTACGATGGTTAAATATGCCTTGATGGATATGGATGCCAAAATTTATAGAAGAGGTAAAATACAGACCAATGATACTTCTTTTGAAGAATTTATGAAATCATTATATTCAATTTATGTTAAAGTAAAAGATCAAGTTGATGGAATTGCCTTCAGTTTGCCAGGTAGGATAGATAGTGAAAAAGGATTTATTTATTCTCCAGGAGCTTTAGCATTCAATTACAACTGTAATTTTGTAGAGAAAGCTAAACATTATTTCCCTGTTCCAATCACAATCGAAAATGATGGGAAATGCGCTGCCTTAGCCGAATTGTGGTTAGGCAAGTTGTGCGACATAAGAGATGGAATTGTTATAGTTTTGGGAACAGGAATTGGTGGTGGAATTATCTTAAATCATGAACTTCATAAAGGAACAGATTTTTTTGCAGGTGAATTATCCTATATGATGGCAGATTTTAAAAAAAGTGATTTTAAACATTCTTTTGCTTTTCAAGCAGGAGTGAGATCTTTAATAACAAAAGTCTCAAAACAAAAAGGAATTCCTTTTGAAGAATTAAATGGAGAAAAAGTATTTGAGATGATTTTATCTCAAGATGAAATCGCATGTAACTGTTTTGATGAGATGATAGATACATTAGCTGGTGGTATATTTACAATATCAGCACTATTCAACCCACAAAAAGTATTAATTGGAGGAGGCATTTCTAGGCAACCCATTGTGTTACAAGAGATTCAAAGAAAGTTACAGAAAATTTATGATTCTTTACCATTTGAAATTCCTCGTTGTAATGTTGATACTTGCAAATTTTTTAATGAGTCCAATTTAATAGGAGCACTTTACAACTTTAAAATTCAATCAAAAAAGAAACAGGAGGAGATAATTTTATGATACCAAAATTTGAATATGATAATGTACCAGCAGTTAAAACAACCGCAGGATATGTTAAAGGATACTGTTATAATGGAACATATACTTTTAAAGGCGTTCCTTATGGAGATGCACAACGTTTCCAAATGCCGCATGACCCTGAAACATGGGAAGGAATTAAAGAGACAACGAGTTTTGGTAAAGTTTGTCCATTGCTTATTCCAGAAAATCCTAAGGGAGAAATGCTTATTCCACATATGTATTGGCCTGAGGACGAGCATTGTTTATTTGCTAATATTTGGACAAGACATTTAGAAAAAGATGCGAAAAAACCAGTACTATTATGGTTACATGGCGGTGGTTTTTTTGCTGGATCTTCAATCGAACAATTGGCGTATGATGGTGCTAATTTATCTGAATATGGGGATGTGGTTGTTGTTTCAGTTAATCATCGTTTAAATATCCTTGGATTTATGGATTTAGAATCATTTGATAAAAAATATAAAAATTCATCTAATGCTGGTTTAGCTGATTTAGTTCAGGCATTAAGATGGCTACGTGACAATATAAGTGAATTTGGAGGAGACCCAGATAATATTACTTTATTTGGTCAATCTGGTGGAGGAATGAAAGTAACGGCTTTAATGCAAATACCTGAGGCTGAGGGACTTTTCCATAAAGGAATTGTGATGAGTGGAGTTGCTGGAAACATGATGCCTTATGCTAAGGGAAATGGAAGAGCCATTGTTTTAGCAATGTTAAAAGAATTAGATATTTCAGAAAAAGAAATAGAGAAGATTGAAACTGTTCCAATTTCTACACTACAAAGAGCATATTTAAAAGTTGTTAAAGACGTTGCAAAAACAGGTGAATACGTAGGAAATAATCCAATGATTAATGATTATTTTTTAGGTGAACCTCAAGTTACTTACTTTAGTGAACAGGCTAAAAAAACACCATTAATTGTAGGAAGTGTATATAGTGAGTTTGCAAGTTTAAATCCTGCTCCATTTAATAAACAAGAATTGACGATAGATGAAATGAGACAGATATTATCAGCACGTTTTAAAGATAAAACTGAACAAATTATCGAGTCTTTTAAAATAGCTTATCCAGACAAGAAAATTGTTGATGCTCTGTTTATTGATCCATTTTTTAGGGATTCTAGTAAGGAACTTGTAAAAGCTAAAGCAAAATATAAAGAGGCACCAACTTATTCCTATGTATTTGCCTATGAATTCCCATGTGATCATGGACGATGTGCATGGCATTGTAGTGATATTCCATTTGTATTTCATAACATTGATAAAGTACCAATAGCCAATACACCAGGAATTACTGATCGTTTAGAAGATCAAATGTCAAAAGCTATTATCAATTTTGCCTACACAGGAAATCCAAATCATGAAGGAATACCAAAGTGGGATGCTTGTAAAGAAGATGATGAAGTTACAATGATTTTTGATAAAGAATGTCGTTCAGCCCACGATTATGATACAGCATTACTAAAGCATTATCATGAGGCATTACCTGAAGTTACTTTTGCAGCCCTATTGGCTGCAATGGGCGATAATAAATCACAGCATTAAAATTGATGTGCTCATTCCAAATGCTTTGCGAGATACAACCTCCCTTATGTGTAAGGCAATAGTATTTGGAATGAAAATCATTTTATATATATTTGAATCTACATGAAAATTGTAGTGGAATGGAGAAAAAATGAAAAAAGATATGAAATTAAATGAAAATGAAGAAAAAATTGGTCTTTTTGAAAAGATTGCATATGGAAGTGGTGATTTGGCAAGCAATTTAATTCTTGTATTATCAGGAACTTATGTGACTTTCTTTTATACGGATGCATTAGGATTAAATCCAGGAATTATTGGTATGATTATTTTATTTTCGCGTGTATTTGATGGTATTAGTGACGTTATAATGGGATTTATAATGGATAAAACTAAATCTAAATACGGAAAAGCACGTCCATGGTTATTGTGGTTAGCTATTCCGATTGCAATTTCATTAGTATTAATCTTTTTGGTGCCTAATATTGGGGATACAGGAAAATATATTTATGTTGCAATTACATATAATTTAGTTACAACTGTTTTGTATACTGCAATTAATGTGCCATATGGAGCTTTAAATTCATTATTAACGCGCAGTCAAGATCAACGTATGGTTATTAATGTATTTCGTATGACAATGGCTCAAATGGGATCGTTAATTATTAATGCAATGACACTTCCCATTGTCAATTCTTTAGGTGGAAGTAGCAATCAAAAATCATGGGTTTTAGCTTCATTGTTATATGGTTTTATTGCAGCAATCTTATTTTTTACTTGTTTTGCTAAAACAAAAGAGCGTGTTCGTGTATCATCTAAACAAAAAGAAACAAAAATGCCATTTGTAAAAACTTTGAAGTTATGTTTTAAAAATGATCAGTGGTTAGTTATTGTTGGAATTTGGGTTGTTTATTCTATTGGAATGGGAATCAGTATGAGTTGCGCAACTTATTATGCAAAATATGTTCTTGGAAGTGAAAATTTTGCTGGGTTCTTCATGGCAATTACGACAGCTGTAGTTATTTTGACAATGCCTATTCTTCCTACTATAGTTCGTAAGATTGGTAAACGTAATACTGCGGTTATTGGAGCATTTGTTTCAATTGGAGCACAAGGTCTTATGCTTTTTAATCCTGAATCAGCTTCTTGGCTTATGTTCTGTTCAGGAATTCGCGGGATTGGAAATGCCTGCACATCTGGAACTATATTTGCTATGATTGCAGATACGATAGAGTATGGACAATGGAAAACTGGATATCGTGTAGAGGGTATGCTATATTCAAGTACAACATTTGGTGCTAAAATTGGTGCAGGATTAGCAGCAGCTGTTGCTATGGGAGTACTAGGGTCAGTTGGTTATAACGGATTATTAGCAGTACAATCAGCTAATGTTATTCATGCTATAAAAATTATGTATTTTATTATTCCAATTATTTCTTTATCCTTGCTTCCAATTATCTATCATTTTTATAAATTAGATAAAATATATCCTCAAGTCATGGAAGATTTACAGATACGTGAAAGGGATATGAATGAAGAATGATAAGCTTTCTTTTTATCAATTAAACAAATAAAGACTATTGGTTTAAAAAGAATAAATAAGTGATGACAGTAATTGATATGGTGTGTATATAGAATAAAGAGATATTAGTCAATTTGTAAATTGTTTTTTGATTGATCTGCTTTTGAAAGATGTACCTCTTATAATCATTAAAAGATAAAAAAACATGTAGACATTAAATATTATTGCTGCATGTTTTTTTAATCTTTATATACGAATAAAACCACTATTTTTTTGGTAATCATAAAAAAAGTGGCTGAGAAATGTTAAGTTTGTGTTAAGTTTATTTACAATATGTAAATGAAATGTTAATCTTTGTTTGTATATCATTAGGAGGCAAAAAAGGGATGGAAATGTCGAATGTATTTGCTTTATTAGGAGGCTTGGCATTATTTTTATATGGGATGACAATGATGTCAAATGGATTGGAATTAGCTGCTGGAAATAAAATGAAAACAATCCTTGAAAAATTAACAACAAATCGTTTTTTAGGAGTAGGAGTTGGAGCTCTGATTACTGCACTTATTCAATCTTCATCAGCAACAACGGTTATGACAGTTGGTTTTGTTAATGCTGGTTTAATGAAGCTTGAAAATGCTGTATGGGTGATTATGGGAGCTAATATTGGAACAACAATTACGGGACAATTAATTGCTTTAGATATTACTGCATTGGCACCTGTTATTGCTTTTGTTGGAGTTGCATTGATTGCATTTTTCAAAAGTAAACGATTGGATGCAATTGGAACTATTGCAGCAGGATTAGGTATTTTGTTTATGGGAATGGACATGATGTCAGGGGCAATGGTACCACTTAGAAGTTCACCAGAATTTATAAGTATCGTTTCTAATTTTGAAAATCCATTGATTGGTATTGCAGTTGGAGCAATATTCACTGCTGTTATTCAGAGTTCATCTGCTTCAGTTGGTATTTTACAAGCACTTGCTATGAGTGGAGTGATTACTTTACCTTCTGCTATTTATGTCTTATTTGGACAAAATATTGGAACTTGTATTACAGCTGTGCTGGCTTCTATAGGAACAGGACGTAATGCGAAACGTACAACGATTTTACATCTGTCCTTTAATATTATAGGAACATTGATATTTGTATTCATTAGTATGGTGACGCCATTTGCTCATTGGATGCAAGCTTTAACACCAAGTAATATTCCAGCTCAAATCGCAAATGTGCATACTGTCTTTAATATTGTCACAACATTGCTGTTACTTCCATTTGGAAAACAATTAGTCCAACTTACGTATAAAATTCTTCCTGAAAAAGAAGGACATGAAGATCGTATGGATGTGAAGTATTTAGATTTTAATATTTTTACAAATGATTTTCATATTGGAACAAGTGCTATTGCGAATACGCAATTATTTAATGAAACACAAAATATGTTGGATGTAGCAATTGATAATGTGCGAAGATCTTTTGAACTGATGATTAGTTATAAAGATGAAAAATATGAGAAATTACAAAAAAGTGAAGATTATATTAATTTTTTAAATAAACAAATTGTAGATTTTACAACCAATGCTATTTCTAATGAATTTCCACTTGAAGGTTCTCAAACAATAGGTCTTTTCTTGAAAGTATCGGCTGATTTAGAGCGAATTGGAGATCATGCGGTTAATATTGCAAATCGTGCGAAATTGTTACATGATGAAAATAGACATTTTTCTGATGAAGCAATGGATGAAATTGGCATTATGAGTAGTTTATGTACCAATATATTAGATGAATTGAAGATTATGAAATATGATGAGTTTAAAAATCTTGTTGATAAGGTTGATATTATTGAAGAGAATATTGATAAAACAAATCGTGAATTTAATATTAATCAATTAATTCGTTTAAAACAAAAGAAATGTACAACTGAAAATAGTGTTGTTTATACCAAAATCTTAACTGATTTTGAACGTATTGGAGATCATGGTTTAAACATTGCAGAAAGTTTCTATAAGATTAGAAAAGCGGTAGCTGCAATGAAAATGAAACCTGAAATGATTGAAGAATAATTGAATAGTTTTGTTGAATATGTGGTGGAGTCTGGCATAAAGTATTATACTTTATTTATTCAACAAATGTATTTTTAGCATAAGAAAAACCAGATTCTAAGTTATGATGAATCTGGTTTTTTAAGGTATAGACAATTAATTTTTGAATATTCTAAAAGAGATAGTTTGAAAATTGATGAATTGTTTTCATAGAAAGATAGGGGGAAATTATTTATGCAAAGGATTTTAAAAAGAGTAAGTCAAATAGGAGCGCATTCATCCCCTCCACGATTAATCGCATTGGGGTTTGCAAGTGTGATTTTAATTGGTTCATTGCTTTTAATGTTGCCTATTTCAATTAGAGTGGGGTCACATGTCACTTTTATTGATGCTCTCTTTACTTCAACAAGTGCTGTTTGTGTAACGGGTTTAATTGCCATTGATACAGCAGAGCATTTTACTGTGTTTGGACGAACAATTGTTGCGTTGCTTATTCAAATTGGTGGTTTGGGTGTGACTTGTGTAGGCGTTAGTATTATTTTAGCAACTGGGAAGCGGGTAGGATTTAAGGCAAGAAAACTGATTAAGGAATCATGGAATATTGGTGGCTATGGTGGTTTGGTTAAATTAGTGAAAGATGTTTTAAAAATGACTTTGTTATTTGAGTTTGTTGGAGCAGTTTTAAGCTTTATTGTTTTTGTACAGGATTATCCTCCTATAGAGGCACTAGGGATTAGTGTATTTCATTCTGTTGCAGCGTTTAATAATTCTGGTTTTGATATTCTAGGTGGATTAACAAATTTGATTCCTTATCAAAATAATGTTTTATTAAATTTGGTAACATGTGGATTGATTATTTTAGGAGGTATTGGTTTTTTAGTGATTATTGATGTGAAAAATAAAAAATCATTCAAAAAACTTTCTTTACATTCTAAAGCAGTCATAACTGTGAGTTTATTTTTAATTGGAGTTGGAACAATTCTTATAAAAATGACTGATCAAGTGACATGGCTAGGTGCTTTTTTCCATAGTGTATCAGCGCGTACAGCAGGATTTTCAACATATCCGTTAGGAAACTTTAGTAATGCGGGACTCTTTGTTTTAATTATTTTAATGTTTATTGGTGCTTCACCTGGTTCGACAGGAGGAGGTATAAAAACAAGTACGTTGTTTGTATTAGGAAATGTTGTACGCAGTATTATCAAGCATCAGCATTGTGTTGCCTTTAAAAGAAGAATTTCAGATAGTGTGATTAAACAAGCTTTTGTAGTCACATTATTATCACTTTGTGTTGTTATGATAAGTACTTTCTTGTTATGTGTGTTTGAACCACATTATACTTTTTTACAATTATTGTTTGAAAGTACTTCAGCATTTGGAACGGTTGGTCTATCAACTGGAATTACGCCACATTTAAGCATTATAGGAAAAGTGATTATTATTTTCACAATGTATGTTGGTCGTATTGGTGCCATAACAATTATCACATTAGGAAGTTATAAAGAGCCAACAACGGCTGTTTATACAACAGAAGATATAACGATAGGATAGGTGAAGAAAATGAAAAATAAAAAAAGTTATGCGATTATTGGTTTGGGAAGATTTGGAATGCCATTAGCTAAAACTCTGGCTCAGGCTGGAAAAGAAGTCATTGGGATTGATCGAGATGAAGATAGAGTGAAAGAATTAAGGGATTATACAGAGTATGCATTTGTAGCACAAAGTTTAACAAAAGAGGTTTTAGAAGATATTGGTGTACAAAATTGTGATATGGCTATTATTTGTATTGGTGATAAGATTGAAACAAGTATTTTAACAACTTTGAATGTTATTCATTTAAATATTCCTAAAGTGATTGCCAAAGCCACAAGTAGTGAACAGGGAGAAGTCTTAGAAAAATTAGGTGCACAGGTTGTTTATCCTGAAAGAGATATGGCTTTAAGAATTGCTAAGAAAATATTAAGAGATAATATGATTGATTCTATCTCTATTGGAAAAGGAATAGAAGTGATGGAAATCAAGGTATCTAGACAAATGGTCGGACAAACGATTATAGAAATGAAAGTTCGTGAAAAATATGGATTAAATATTATTGCTATTCACCATGATGGGAAAACAGAAACAGAAATTAATCCTCAATATCATTTTAAATGTGATGATACAATTGCAGTTGTTGGAAGAGAAGAAAAAGTTTCACAGTTCATTGATGATTATTCATGATCAATCTATATAAATTAAAAAAGTGTTGAATTGATCAACACTTTTTTAATGTGTGAAAATTCACGCCTGATGTGATAAATCATTGGAAATGGGTCTTGTTCCTATGTCTCTTAGAAGTATTGTACTTTTTTTTGAAAGGGGTTACTATAAACGTGCAAGAGATATCACGAGGGAGGAAAAATGATATGATGCAAAAAATTCAAAGATTCGGAGGAGCAATGTTCACACCAGTTCTGCTGTTTGCTTTTGCTGGTATTACAATTGGAATTGGAACATTGTTTACAACCGAAGCCATTATGGGTGGGCTTGCTAGTCCTGATGGTTTATGGTATCAATGCTGGAATGTTATCTTACAGGGTGGCTGGACAGTCTTTAATCAATTACCATTAATATTCGTAGTAGGACTACCAATTGGTCTTGCTAAAAAACAACAGGCAAGATGTTGTATGGAAGCGTTAGTACTTTATTTAACATTCCAATATTTCTTAAGTACAATCTTAAGTCAATGGGGATCTACATTTGGTGTCGACTTTGCTGCTGAAGTTGGTGGAACAAGTGGTTTAACAATGGTTGCCAGCATTAAGACATTAGATATGGGAATGATTGGAGCACTACTTATTTCAGGGATTGTTATTTTCTTACACAATCGTTATTTCGATACAGAGTTGCCAGAATGGATGGGAACATTTAGTGGTTCATCATTTGTCGTTATTGTTGGATTCTTTGTTCTCTTACCTGTCGCTTTCTTATCAGCGAGTTTATGGCCAATGGTTCAATCAGGAATGAGAGCATTTCAGGGATTTATCGCTGGAGCTGGAGCTCTAGGTGTTTGGGTGTTCATCTTCATGGAACGTATCTTAATCCCATTTGGTTTACATCACTTACTTTATTTCCCATTCTTCTATGATTCAGCAGTTGTTGCAGGTGGAGTCTTCTCAACTTGGGCAACACAATTACCTGAACTTGCATCAAGTAGTGAATCATTGAAAACACTCGCACCATATGCCTGGCCAACATTAACAGGTTTATCAAAAATCTTTGGTTGTCCTGGAATTGCCTTAGCATTCTATATGACTGCTAAAGATAGTAAGAAAAAGAAAATCGCAGGTTTATTAATTCCGATTACTTTAACAGCAATTTTCTGTGGGGTTACAGAACCAATTGAATTTACATTCTTATTTATCGCACCAGTTTTATTTGTTGTCCATGCAATTTTGGCAGCAACACTTTCAACAGTTGCCTACATGTTTGGAGTTGTTGGAGCAATGTCAGGTGGATTGATTGAAATTTCAGCTTTAAACTTTATTCCATTAATGGCAAATCATTGGCCAACATATTTAACATTATTAGTTATAGGTTTAATTTTTACAGGTATTTATTTCGTTGTCTTCAGATTCTTAATTTTAAAATTCAATTTTGCAACACCTGGTCGTGAAGAAGATGATGAAGAAATTACATTCCACAGTAAAGCTGATTTTAAAGAAAAACAATCAGGTGGAGCAACTCAAGGAAGTTTAGCAACAATGATCTTAGAAGCATTAGGTGGAAAAGATAACATTGTTGATGTGACAAACTGTGCAACACGTTTACGTGTGAATGTCAAAGATGAAACTTTAGTACAAAGTGATAGTTATTTTAAAAACATTGGAACTCATGGTATTAAGGCGACAAAAACGAATATACAAGTTATTGTTGGTTTAAAAGTTCCATCAGTTAGAGAAGAATTTGAGGGTTTATTATAGAAAGAGGAAGGTAGAAAATATGGCACGAATGAAAAAACAAGATAAAGAACTTCAAAAAATGAATCGATACTTTATGATCGCAAAAGTGTTCCTAGCAATTACTCCTTTAATATGTTACTTATATGTATCATTAAAAGCATCGATGAATGGTATCACATTTCAACAGCTTTTAAGTCAAGATCCAAGTACAACAGTTGTATTCTTAATCGCAATGATTAATCCTTATATTGCTTATCTTGTCCAATTAATTCAAAAGAATTTAATCAAAGGTAATACAAAATTTGTTTGTATTAATATGATTCTATTATTAGTTGCTCAAATGTTAACAATGAATCTATTCTATTTGATGATGTTACTTTATGTTTTCTATCGTGCTATCCAATACTACAATATTCCAGTTTTAGTTACACTTAAAAATTCAACAATCAAGCAATCTTTTGTCAATGGTGGAGGAAGTATGCTTGTGATGTTGGTAAGCTGTATTAGCTTGTTTGCCACTATAAGATTAATGTAAAAACGGAGGAGAAAGAAAATGGCAGAAAAAAAATATTCAATTACAATTGCAGGTGGAGGAAGTACATTTACTCCAGGAATTTGTTTGTTATTATTAGAACATATGGATCGTTTCCCTATTAGAAAGATTAAGTTCTATGATAATTTTAAAGAAAGACAAGAAACAATCGCAAAAGCTTGTGAAATCTATTTAAAAGAAAATGCTCCAGAAGTGGAATTTGGTTATACAACTGATCCTCAAGAAGCATTTACAGATGTAGACTTTGTTATGTGTCATATTCGTGTTGGATTATATGCAATGCGTGAAAAAGATGAAAAGATTCCATTAAAATATGGAGTTGTTGGTCAAGAAACATGTGGGCCAGGAGGACTTGCTTATGGTATGCGTTCAATTGGTGGCGTTATTGAAATCTTAGATTATATGGAAAAATATTCACCAAATGCTTGGATGTTAAATTATTCAAATCCAGCAGCTATTGTTGCTGAAGCTACAAGAAGATTACGTCCAAATTCTAAAATCTTAAATATCTGTGATATGCCAATTGACTTAGAAGAAAAAATGGCTTCAATGATTGGTTTAAGTTCAAGAAAAGAATTAGATGTTGGATATTATGGATTAAATCACTTTGGTTGGTGGCATTCTATTAAAGATCAAAAAGGAAATGATTTAATGCCAGAAATTAAAAAACATGTGGCTGCGAATGGATTTGCAGATGCTTTGTCTAAAACAAATCAACATGTTGAACAAAGCTGGATTGAAACATTTGCAAAAGCCAAAGATGTTTATGCATTAGATCCAGATACAATTCCAAATACTTATTTAAAATATTATTTATATCCTGATTATGTTGTTGAACATTCTGATCCAAATCATACCCGTGCTAATGAAGTTATGGAACATCGTGAAAAGAATATCTTTACAATTTGTCAAAATATTATTGATAAAGGAACTGCAAAAGATGGTGGATTTGAACCAGATGCACATGCTGAATATATTGTTGACTTAGCTTGTGCTCTTGCAACAAATACAAAAGAAAAATTCTTATTAATTGTTCCTAATGAAGGAGCTATTGAGAACTTTGATAGAACTGCTATGGTAGAAATTCCTTGTTATGTAGGTATCAATGGTTATGAAAGAGTTGTTCAAGGGGCCATTCCACAATTCCAAAAGGGAATGATGGAACAGCAAGTTTCAGTAGAAAAATTAGTTGTTGAAGCATGGATTGAAGGAAGTTACCAAAAAATGTGGCAAGCTATGACTTTATCAAAAATTGTACCAAGTGCAAAAGTTGCAAAACAAATCTTGGATGAAATGATTGAAGCCAATAAAGATTATTGGCCAGAGTTAAAATAATATGGGATTCTTTAAAAAGAAAAACAAAGCCTTTTATGCAATGGCGAATGGGAAGAGCGTTGCTATAGAAGATGTACCAGATGAAGTCTTTGCGACAAAGATGATGGGTGATGGGATTGCTATTCAACCGATAGAGGGGAAAATCTATGCACCTTGTAATGGTAAAGTCACAATGGTTATGGATAATACGAAACATGCTGTTGGAATTGAAAATGAAGATGGAATGGAAATTTTGATTCATGTTGGATTAGATACAGTGAATTTAGGTGGTGTTGGTTTTGAAGTCTTTGTTCAGGTTGGTGATCAGGTGAAATCTGGTGATTTGTTAATTCAATATGATAAGGCAAAATTTGAAGCTGATGGTATTAATGATATGACGATGTTAGTTGTTGTTGATGCCAAAGGACATCATCTTACAAAATATCATATCAATGAAGATGTTCAAATTATAAATTCTCCTATTATAGAATATAAGTAAATATTTAATGTAAAAAGGAAACCAAGTAGAAATAATTCTATTTGATTTCCTTTTCTTTTGACTTTGTGTCAAGAGTGGAGGATAAAGGGGTCATCCACAATAACACAGGGTAAATACGTTTTAAGAACTAGCAATTAATCATTAAAATATAAGTTATGAGAGTTTAATTTGTTAAATTACTTAATAGAAACATCAATGTCATTATATACGGACTTATAATGTGTCAATAGGTGGGAAAAATGATAAACAGATAGAAAAGATAGATGTGTGAATAGTGTTATAATCATAGTCCTTCTCATTTTTTTCAGCAAGGTCATAAAGATAATAAATATAGGAAGCATAGGAAAAAAATTATCTTTTTCAGCTGACAGGATGTAGTAACCTTTTCTTACGAAATAACGAGAGTAAATAAGATATTGATTCTTAACAAAAATAATATAATATATTTTTGGTTAATAACTGTTTCTTTTACTCGTTCTTTAAATGAATTCCTTTCTCCCGTATTTTCTTTTCCTAGGAATAATTAGTAAAATTAAAAGGCGATTTCTCGCCTTTTTGATTTTGTAGCAGTTTTCTCTGTAAGTGGAGCAGGTTTTATGTCTCAGCCTCGACCGATGGACATGGGTTTATGTTCTCCATACTGACCTTTCTTCTTCAGTAATTGTTGCAGCGATTACTATCTCTTTCCTTGATATTTACAACTATCATGATAAAGCATCAAATATATCCTGCTCATTATTGATAGTAATCAAATGATTAACCAATGAATCAAGCTGTTCTTCATTGCATGCCTGAATCTGATTCATCACTTCATCAGATAAATTTCCTAACTTTGTTTTCAATAGATTCGTAATCACTTCAATCTTTCCAACTTTTAAGCCATCTTTTAAGCCCAATTCTCGACCTTTCTGCTCTCCTTGTAGTGTTGCTTTGTTTAAAGCGTTCGTTACACTTGTACACATATCAATTTCCTCCTTTTCTTCGTCAATAATTGTTACAACGATTACTGTCCCTTCCTTTGATATCTAAAATTATCATGATAAGGCATCAAATATATCCTGCTCACTATTGATAGAAGCATAATGATTAACCAATAAATCAAGTTGTTCTTCATTGCATGCCTGAATCTGATTCATCACTTCATCGGATAAATCTCCTAACTTCGTTTTCAATAGATTCATAATGACTTCAATCTTTCCAGCTTTTAAGCCCAATTCTCGACCTTTCTGCTCTCCTTGCAGTGTCGCTTTGTTTAAAGCGTTCGTTACACTTGTACACATATCAATTTCCTCCTTTTCTTCCTGTTCAATCATTCTTAATATTCTTTCTTCTCCAATAATCGTTGCAACGACTACCGCTGCTTCCTTCGACATCACCATTCCTGTTAAACGGCTGATATCCCCATCCCAGCAATAGAACTGCTGAACTGCTCCAATCACTTTCTGATTATCCTCACAGTGGAGTTTCTCATTCACTTCAATGGTCTTGATGTCAATGACATTTAAATTCCAGTTGTTTATCTTTTCTCTGATACTTTCTGGAATCTTCATCATATCTGTCAGCGTTCTTGGCTGTATCCAATGTCTTTGCCCAGTATATAATACAAAGGTAATCACTGGAATAGGATGAAAGGCTCTTCTTGCATTTCTGTCTGACTGGTTATACTGCTGATTATAGCCAATTGTATCATACAGCAAAACCCGAAAAGGCATGGAGTAGTCAATAGCCTGCTGATGTTCAATAGCGATGATGACATCAATATCATCGATCTTTGCAAGCATGATGGAATCCCTCCGTTTACCAACGGAAGCAATCCCCTCATTCTGATAGAAGACAGTCGAGCTGTCACTATCAAAAACTAGTAAATCAGAAGGTGCGATCTTCTGTCTGCCGTTAAAAAGAAACAAATTCACAAAATCAGCAAATCTCAGCTTATCCTTAAGAAAATCAGCGACAACATCTGCTGGTTTTGTTTCTAATAGTTGATTCATAAACAATTCCTCCTTTTTATATGAAAGGCAGTAAAAAAACAGATGAGGAATGTCTATAAGGATATTTTATAATATTTGCTATAAGAAAACAATGATTTATCATTTAAAATATCCCTATACTTATATATACACAAAAAAATTCCATTTTTCTTTTTTTATTTGAAAATATTTTAATTCTATTGAATTCTTTATATAAATAATGCAATAAGAACTGTAACGTGTAAATAGTTGGACTATTCACCGTTACAGTTTTTTTCTTTTCAATCAACAAAAGGATGGACACACACCATGCTAGTAATAAATTGAGGTGTAAATTCTTTAAAGATATTTTTTTGTCAATTTTACTATTAAAAAATATGTTTGAAAAAGAAACGATTTATTTGTATAAAAGACAAGCATTTCTCCTTTTATATTATATTTAATTAATATATATGTTATATAAATTCTCATTTGTAAATATGAGATACAAGGAGGAATGAAAGATGAATGAGACACTTCAACAACTAAAAATACAATTAAGTACAGGGAAGAAAACATATAGGATGCTTGCTTCACTAGATTCAAATTCAAAAAAATATCAGGAAGTCTTAAATGAATTTATGCCAAAAATCAAAAAAATGTTAGATGATGCTAAAAAAAATTTGCAGGAGACTTCTCAAAATGCTCCTAAATTAAAAAAAGAGATGACAAATCTTTATAATACGATCAATGTTCAAAGAAAAAATATTGAAGAATTAAAAAATAATATAGAGGAATATGATATCAAAATCAAAAAATGGACTATTGATATCCAACAATATACTCAAGCAAGAGATAATTGTGATAAAGAATTGAAGAATATGAGATCAAAAAAATTCATTCCATATGTAGGATTAATTATGACAATTAAGGATAAAAGGTCAGGTAAATATAATAGATATTTGCAAGAATTTGAAAACGCTGTGGATATGATTCATCAACTAGAAAACCACATTAGTGAAGCAAGGGTATTTTGTCAAAAAAACCAAGAAGAATGTAATAAAATTTATAAAAATATTGATGATGATACAAAGAAATTAGCTATATTGCGTCAGAAGATTTCTGACTCTGTTAATCAAGTATTATATCTTTCTATATTGGAAGAAAGGTTAAGCCAATTGGGATGTGGTGTTGTGACAAGTTCTAAAATTCTTGAATTATTAGATAAGGAACCAGAGGTGATTCATTTCGATAATGAAATTTATATGACTATCATTAATGAATATAATAAGAATCCAGATTCGTTTAAAGATTATATTGTTAAAGGGGATGAGGAATTTTTATAAGGGACAAAAAGAAAAGGAAATGAGCAATAATGAAAAATATTTTCTATGTTGCTTTTATATAATTATAAAATAGAAAAAATAGGGTTTAATTTTGTTAGAAATTGTAAAGGGAGATGTGTATTTGTATTGAATACAAGCAAGCGCATTTTCCTCTT
This sequence comes from Candidatus Stoquefichus sp. SB1, assembly GCF_001244545.1. Classification (NCBI taxonomy): domain Bacteria; kingdom Bacillati; phylum Bacillota; class Erysipelotrichia; order Erysipelotrichales; family Erysipelotrichaceae; genus Candidatus Stoquefichus; species Candidatus Stoquefichus sp. SB1. The sequence continues at coordinate 171,876 of NZ_LN852694.1, forward strand.
TTTATTTAATTAATATAGAAGATAAGGAGGTGAGGGCACCTAATGAATAGGTGATATAACTTGCAAACTATATTTTTATTAAGGAGGATACGGAAATGAAAGTTAATGATTTTATTGAGAAAGCAAAACAGATTGAAAGAATGAAAACAAGATATCAATTAGGAAAGTTTATGAATGCCAAGACAAGTGATGGATACTATTTGGTTGATTGTAGTGGATTGATTAAAGGTATTTTATGGGGATATCCAGAAAATGGTAAATATGGAAAGAATGGTGTTCCTGATATTAATGCGAATACTATGATTAACAAGTGTTCTCATGTCACAACTGATTTTACAAAATTACAACCAGGTTGGTTAGTTTGGATGGAAGGACATATTGGTATTTATGTAGGTGATGGGATTGTGATTGAATCAACACCTAAGTGGAAAGGTTGTGTTCAAAAATCATATCCTAGAGGTTGTATAGTTTCAAATAAAAAAATCTAAATGAAAGAAAATGGAGTAAGTGTGGATGTTTTGATAAGTTCATACAATAGGAGAGATGGAGTTATGAAATATGAAGTTACAGATAGTCAAATTCAATGGAATGATGGAATTAAAAAATATGAAGTGAAATATGATGGATTGCCAGAAAAAACGATTCCATTAGTTGTAGAAGCAAAAGAAAGTCTATTACAGGAAATAGAATTAGATGATATGTTAATGAATCTGAATAATTCAGTTGATTTATTATATGTTGCATTTTGTGCTTTAAATGGAAAAGATATGCAAGGAGATCTTGATGGGTTACAAGCGTCATTACTAACATTATGTAGTAAAAGTAAAGCAACAATATCAGCTTTTAAAGGTCAGTCAAGAGAAATCACAAGAGAAATTTTAGATAGTTACAAGTGGATGAAAGATGGATGGACTGATGAGGCAATGGTTATTTTTGATTCGACTGCACAATATGCATCACTGATGGCAAAAAGTTCTAAAGATTTATCAATGGAGTTTGATAAGTTGGCTAAAGATACTGTGACAGTATTACAAAAAGTAGAAAAAGAGCATGCATCTGAAATAAAAAATAAAGCACAATTTGAAGAAGAATTAGCAAAAATAAATGCTGATAAAGCAAAAACAGAATCTCTAGCAAAGAGTTTAACAGACGAAGTAGAAGCAATTAATCTTGAATATAATCAAGAAAAAGAAGCTTTAAAATCTGCTGAAACAAGAGAGTTGACAATGTCTATTGTTTCAGCTTTAACAGGTGCACTTTCTTTAGGTATCTCATCTGGTATATCAACAAGTACGAAAAATAATAATGTTAATGCTAGTCAAGAAGAACTAGCAAAAATTGAAAAAGAAAAAGCTGATAATGAAAAGAAGCAACAAGAAACAACAAAAGAAAAAGAAACAACACAAAAGAAATTACTAGAGATGAAAGATCAAAAGAAAACATTAGAAAATGAAAAAGCAGCAAAAGAATTACAACTACAAAATAAAAAAGATCTTTTATCAAAAGAAACAAATGAAGAGTTAAAACCAAAACAACAAAAAGATGTAGAAATATTAGAAAAAGAAATAGAAAATATTATTAAGAAAATTAATGAATTCAATACATCAATTCAAGAACAAGAAACAAATGTGAAAAATTATGAAGCTGTATTAACAGGTATTTCAGCTTCATTAAAATCACTAACAGACAGTATGAAAGAAGCGAAAAAAGCTGCAAAAAGTGCTAGTGAAGCACATGCTGAAAATGTAAAAAGTTTATTAAATAAGAAACTTGAATTAGAAAAACAGAAAAGAGAATCATTAGGAGAGATTGAAAAGTTTGCAATTCTTGTACAATTAAATAAAGATAAAGTCATTACAACAGATACAGCTATTGAAATGCTTTTAACAGCTATTAGATGTTTAAAGAAAGTATCAACATCCCTATTGACCGCTGCATTATTCTGGGAATCATTAAGTCAATATTGTGGAAAATTATCACAATCAAAGATACCTAAATTAATGAAACAAGTTGAAAATAAATCTGAAGAAGGACGTATAGAGTTCTTTACTAATTCTAATTTTGCTGGAATTTTTGTTAGATATGCAACGCAATGGGCAGCTATGTATTATGTGTGTGAGGAATATTTATATCAGGCAAATATAACTTATAATAAAGCAAAAAGTAATTTTGAAGAAATGCCAGATGCGAAAAAAGCTGTACAAATTGCGCAAGAAAAATCTAAGATTGTTTTGTCTAATATTCAAAAACAAATGCGTGATTCTGATGTGGTAGTTTTAGAACTTGAAAAACAGAAAAAACAAGTTCAAGAAAATAAAGAGCAGTAGTAATGAAATGTTAGGACATGTAAAACTGTCACAAAGTGACAGTTTTCATCATATTATTCAGTTTTAACTTCATTCTTAAAAAAGAGGGGAATGTATATGAATATAAAAATACTAACAAATCATGATATAAATAGAAACATGGTTTTAATACAGTGTCATCCAAAAAATAAAAATCTTGTGAAACAAATCTGTCATTTTATCAAACTTAAATATGGAACACTAAAAGTTTTTGACGATGAATATAATTATTATCATATGTATATATGGGATATATGCTATATTGATGAGTTAAGACGAACAATATCTGTCTATACAGAAAAAGATGTCTATTATATTACAAAATCATTAAAACATTTAATGGTTCATTTATCAAAGAGAAGGTTTATTCAAGTAAGTGCACATACAATTGTGAATACATTACATATTGATCATTATTATATTAGTGCAGATAGTAGAAGGATTATTGTTTTGGATAATGGTTGTGAAGTGGTTGTTAATCGGCATTATAAGGATGTCATCGATAATTATTTATTTGTAAAAGATGAAGAGTTAATGTAAGAAGAACAATGCTTTTACAAATCAAAAAAGGAATTGATTATAATGATATTAGAAATCGATTTCTAATATCAGGAGGAATGAAAAATGGATAACAATGAAATTCAATTAAGAAATCAAGTAATGAGTGGGGCAAGGAGTTTATATGATGTATTAACTGAACTCGGTGTGAAAATTGAAACAGAAAGTAAAATAGAAAAATGGGCTGGAAAGATGAGCTTTGATAAAAATATTGAGTCTGGATGTAATATTACATTATTAGCGAGTCAATTAACACATAAAATAAATAAGAATTTTCCTAATCAATATAATGTCATATTTTATAGACATTTAGCAAAATACGTGCCACAAGATATATATGATCAAATGATTAAAATAGCTTTAGAAAATATAGAAGAAAGGAAAAAAGAAAAAAATTAGTTCAATTCAATCAAGTAAAAGTTGAAAATTGTGAGTGTTCATTAGATGAATTAAAAGAAGGAAATATAGGAATCGGCCTTTTTGTAAGAGAATCTGTGATTAAAGCTCAAACCCCAGTGGAAAGTATTTTGAATTGTTGGAATCAAAAAACATCTGGGCAAAATCTTTATTATATGATGATTAAAAAAACAAAAGATGGTGTATATGCCTATGATGCACATAAATCTTATCAAGTAATAAATAATCAAATTTTATTAGATGAGCATTATTTATATAGTGGAATAGCAATGATTGTTTCAAAGGAGGAGAATTAATTATGGATACTCAATTACATATACAACAAGGACCAACTTGTGGGGTTTATAGTTTGGCTTATGCTTTACATAAATTAGATATTAAAGTCATACCAGATGATTCAGAACTTCAAGGTTGGGCTCAATGTGTGGCTTTTGATAATGAGATAAATAAGGGATGTAATCCTGTTGCGTTAACACACTTTATTAATTCACAAACTAGTTTTTTAGATGGACTCACAGCAACTTTATATGCTAATGTTGATGGTTTGTGTGCAAATGCTTCAGCAGAAATTCAACAATTGCTAAAAACATTACAAGGTTATGCGAGAGTACAACTCGATAATCTTTACATCAATGAAGATTATAATTATAAAAATCTTAAAGAAGGACAAATCTGTATAGGTATATTTGTAAGTGGAAGATATAATGAAGATGATGTCAAAGTACCTTTTGTAAAACAATTTGCAGAAAATGCGGCAGCATTACATTATATGATGATTGAAAAAATGGATGGACAATGTGTTGTCTATGATTCCAATGTTGGAGAACGTAAAGAATTTGTAATTCAAGATAATGTTGCAAATGGTTATGCATATAGTGGACTTGCAATTGTATTAGAGCAAAAATAAAATAAAATCAATGTCTATTTTTAGTTCTAAATACAATGAACTAGAATATCTTCAATATGTTTATGAACAAATTAAAAATAAAGATTATACGGAAAGAGTTTTATATCACCAAAAGTGATATATTTATAAAACTAATAGAAGTAAATCTTATTATTATATGATTAGATTCTTGGAAAGTACTCTTATGTTATTTAGATTATTTGATATATGGATAACATCTAGAAAACAATAACATAAATTAATATTTATCTAGATAAACAAAAAATCTACTTTTTGAACCATATAATAAAAATAACATAATGAATTTAAAACAATCAAAAAAAGAAATTCAAGAATGGAAATATGATTAATAATAATCATGGAAAAGAATGAAGTTATGACATAATAATAAAAATAAGAGATTTCTCTATCTATTATATTCAATAGATAGAAAAACCTCTTTTCATTATTATTCAATATTTATTGTGTTTCATAGAACTCAATATTCTACGAAACAGATTATAACATAGTTCAATGAATTTTCAACCGAATTTAACAAATTTCGCTTTCATTCAGACTCATTTATCATAAAAAGATCACAATTATTAAGAGAAACATTAGAGATAATAAAATAATATCAGTATTCATTATCTATTTTTTCGCAGAATATTGAGTTCTGCGAAAAATAGGAATGGGAGGTATCATATGTTTTGGTATGTAGCACATGTTAAAAATGGTTTTGCTACTAAAATAGTATCTGTTTTGAATAAACAAGATAACATTGATGCTTTTATTCCTAAAAAAGAGATGTGGTTTCGTGGTGTGAATGGTAAGAAATATCGGACTGTGGAATTATATCCAGATTATGTGTTTATAAGAAGTCAATTGAATAGAGATGATTTTCATAAAGCTTTTAAAGAGTTCTTTAAGACGATTAGTGGATTGGTTGAACTATTGGATTATGATAGTGTTTATCCATTATCAATGGATGAGCAATTATTATTTGAACATCTTTTAGATAAGGGAAATGTTATTAAAAGGACAAAAGGTCTTAAGATAAATTCACGCTTTATTCCTACTTCTGGTCCATTGAAAGGATTAGAAGATAGAATTATAAAGGTGAATCGTCATGATCGCTATGCAATCCTTGATATGAATATTCTTAATAATAAGATGAAATTACCTATAGAGGAGCTTTCTCCTTCATGAACTGGTATGTCTTATTTACACTCAGTCAAAAGACAAAGAGAATAGTTTATAATCTCAATCGGAATAAAGAAGTCGAAGCTTTTATTCCTGTTTATGAAGAAATATGTAATAGAGATACATTAGAAGTGAATACAAAGAATATGTTTGATAATTATATCTTTGTAAAGACAACTTTAAATCAGGGAGATTTCAATGATTTATTACTGAGTATGAAAGATGAAAATGATGGATTAATTAAACAATTAAAGAATATAGATACATCTGCTTTGTCAGATGATGAAATAAAATTCTTTAATAATATATTAGATCAAAACTATGTTGCGAAAATATCTTATGGCTATAAAGTCAATGGAAGAACAGTTGTAACAGATGGACCATTAATTCATTATCAAGATCATATTATAAGAGTCAATACACATAATTATACTGCTTATCTTGATTTGACTTTCTTTGATAGAAAGATTAAGTTAGGAATAGTCATAACATGCAAGAAATGATTGAAGCGTTCGGCACCCACCTTCAATTGTATTCGGAATATAAAATATGAGTTTCTATGGGGTAGGGGAAATTGTATCTTCTTACCTATAAAAATCATATTTGGACAGGTGAAAACCTGTTTTTTTGTGTTTAAAAATGAAATGATGAAAAGGAGGGGAATCATGGAGTTTAAACCATTTGAAAAAAAGATATGGCTATCATCTCCTACTATGCATGGAGATGAAATTCGTTATATTCATGAAGCCTATGAGACCAACTGGATGTCTACTGTTGGTCAGAATATTAATGAAGTTGAAAGAAAGACATGTGAATACATTGGATGTAAATATTCAGTAGCTCTGTCTGCTGGAACTGCTGCCCTGCATCTGGCAATGAAGCTGGCTGGTATCAAATCAGGTGACTATGTTTTTTGCAGTGATATGACCTTTAGTGCAACTGTCAATCCTGTCACATATGAAGGGGGCGTTCCCATATTCATTGATTCTGAATATGAAACTTGGAATATGGATCCTAAGACACTGGAAAAGGCTTTTGAATTATATCCTGATGTTAAAGTGGTAGTAGTAGCCAATCTATATGGGACACCATCTAAGTTAGATGAAATCAGAGCTATCTGTGATAAGCATAATGCAGTACTGATTGAGGATGCAGCAGAATCATTAGGAGCAGTCTATAAAGGAAGACAGACTGGAACATTTGGTGATTATAATGTCATCAGCTTTAATGGGAATAAGATTATTACTGGTTCAGCTGGAGGAATGTTACTTACTGACAGTTTAGAAGCAGCCAACAAGGCAAGAAAGTGGTCAACACAGTCAAGAGAGAATGCACCATGGTATCAGCATGAAGAGATCGGATACAACTATCGCATGTCCAATGTGATTGCAGGAGTTGTCAGAGGACAGTATGGCTATCTGGATGAGCATATCGCTCAGAAGAAAGCCATCTATTATAGATATAAGGAAGGATTCAAGGACTTACCAGTTTCTATGAATCCTTTTATTGAGGAAGAAATGGAGCCTAACTTCTGGCTTTCATGTCTGATTATTGATAAGGAAGCAATGTGCAGACAGGTCAGAGGAGAAGATGATGTTCTATATGTATCAGAGGCAGGAAAGTCATGCCCAACAGAGATTCTGGAGGCACTAGTAAAGTATAATGCTGAAGGCAGACCAATATGGAAACCAATGCATATGCAGCCAATATTTAGAATGAACCCTTTCATTACAAAAGATGGAAATGGAAGAGGATTGTCAAATGCCTATATTCATGGAAATGAAACAGTCATAGTAGATGAGGATATCTTTGAAAGAGGGTTATGTCTGCCTTCCGACAACAAGATGACTGCTGAAGAACAGGATATCATCATTGAAATCATTAGGGAGTGTTTTCAATGATATATAGAAAGTATATAAAGAGAATCCTTGATTTCATATTATCATTAGTGGCAATCATTATATTAAGTCCAGTACTACTGATAGTTGCCATTCTGGTCAGAACAAAGCTAGGGACACCTGTTATCTTTAAACAACAAAGACCAGGGCTGAATGAAAGGATATTTACATTATATAAGTTCAGGACAATGACAGATGAAAGAGATGGGGAAGGAAATCTATTGCCAGATGAAATACGTTTAACAAAGTTTGGGAAGCTGCTAAGATCAACAAGTCTGGATGAGCTGCCTGAACTTTTTAATATACTTAAAGGCAATATGGCAATAGTAGGACCAAGACCTTTACTGGTTATATATCTACCCTTATACAATGAACATCAGAAACATCGTCATGATGTGAGACCAGGCTTTACAGGGTATGCACAGGTCAATGGCAGAAACAGCATTACATGGGAGGATAAGTTTGATCTGGATGTAGAGTATACACAAAGAGTATCACTGCTGATGGATATGGGAATCATCCTGAGAACGATAAAGGTCGTTCTATTGAGAGAAGGAATTTCCAGTGAGACATCATCAACCATGGAAGAATTCAGAGGAAGGGAGAACATTGAATGAACATACAAACAGTAACCGTAGTAGGAGCAAATGGAACAATGGGAAGAAATGTTTCTGCTATCTTTGCATCATTTGGTGAGGCAAAGGTATACATGGTATGCAGAACAGAGGAAAAAGCTAAAAAGGCAGCTGTTCAGAGCTATCAGTCAGTAAAGGCAGAATCCATTCAGAATCGTCTGATTCCAGCAACCTATAATGAACTTGAAAAGTGCATCAGTGAATCTGATCTGGTTTTTGAATCTGTCAGCGAGGATTTTGATATCAAGATGTCAGTATATGAGAAAATAAAGAAATATCTAAAAACGAATGCTATTGTCGCGACTGGAACATCAGGCTTAAGTATTCAAAAGCTATCAGAAATCTTTGGTAATAATGCACATCGCTTTTTTGGAATACATATGTTTAATCCGCCCTATAATCTCTCATTATGTGAGCTTGTTGTCCACAGTGACCAGCAGAAAGAACTGGCAAGGGAATTAAGGGAATATCTAAGCAATGTGCTAGGAAGAACTGTTGTTGAGGTTAGGGATTCACCATCATTTCTGGGCAACAGGATAGGATTTTACTTTATTGGCGAGGCCATGCGTCTTGCCAATGAGAATATGGATCAGGGTGGCATTGACTATATAGATTCCATTCTGGGATGCTTTACAGGAAGAAATATGTCACCACTGGCAACTGCCGATTTTGTGGGACTGGATGTCACTCAGTCTATTCTTGACTATATTCAGGATGAGACATCTGATGAATTTAATAGTTCATTTATATCGCAGGATTATCTTATGGACTTGATTAATGATAATAAGCTGGGAAGAAAGACAAATTATGGATTATATCATAAGGACAGGGATACTGGAAATTTTTATGTCTATGATATCAGACAGAAGTGCTACAGGCTAAAGAATGAGTATCGTTTTTATTTTGCCAATGAGATGATTGAGTATATAAGAACAGGAGATTATGATAAGGCCTTTTTACTGCTGATTGAGGATGAAAGCCATGAGGCGGTTATATGCAAGAAGATGCTGCTTCAGTATATTCTGTATTCTCTTAAGATATCACAGGAGGTATCAACGGATATTTCAACGTGTGATGATGCCATGGCGACTGGCTTTTCATGGATTCCGCCAATTGCCCTGATTGAAGTGCTGGGAGGCATGGGCAGGATAAAGAAACTTGCAGAAAGATATCTTGATGACAGATTTGTGAATCTGGTGAGTGATGAGCATTTCCTGGAAGGCGTGCCATCGCATTCAAAATATGATTACAGACCCTTTCTGAAGGCTAAATATTAGGAGGCGCTTATGGAAAAAGTATATATACTGGGAGGAGCACAGACAGACTTTCAGAGAAACTGGAGCAAGGAGTGCAAGAATGTCATTGCGCTGCTGAGAGAAAACATCTTTGATGCAATGGATGAGGTAGGACTTACCAGAGAGGATATCGTTCAGCTGAACAGGGAAAACAGAGTAGCCCTATTTGTAGGTAACTTTATTGCTGAGAATTATATAGATCAGGGACATCTGGGTGCACTCATTACAGAAGTAGACGAATGCTTCTATGGGGTTCCATCAGCAAGATACGAGGCAGCGTGTGCCTCAGGTTCAGTTGCAATAGATGCAGCCAGCAGCAAGATCAGAGACAGGACATATGATGTAGCAATTGTTGTAGGATTTGAGCTTATGAAGACTGTTGATTCAAGAACGGGAGGAAGCTTTCTAGGGAAGGCTGCCTATTATGAAAGGGAAGCAAGGAATATTGACTTTCCGTTTCCAAAGCTGTTTGCAAAACTGGCAGATGAGACTGTAAAAAAATATCAGCTGGATGAAGAAAGGTATATGAATGCACTGTCAGCAATATCATATATTAATTATTCCAATGCCAAGAGAAATCCGCTGGCTCAGACAAGACACTGGTATATTGATGAGAGGCAGGTCTGTCTAAGAGATACACAAACCAATCCGTTGATTGGCGGAAAGCTGGCACTGACTGACTGTTCACAGGTGACCGATGGTGCAGCAACAGTTATCCTATGCTCAGAGCAGTTTAAGAAGGAACGATATAAACAGGCAGAAAAACCTGTCATTAAGGGATTTGGGCATCGTGTTGCACCAATGGTCTTTGAGAAGAAAATGAAGGAAGCCATCAACAGCAGATATATTCTGCCATGGACAAGAATGGCAGCTGAGGAAGCCTATAAAAGAGCAGGATTGACGGTTGAGGATATTGATGTGTTTGAGACGCATGACTGCTTTACATCAAGCGAGTATGCTGCTATCTCATGCTTTGGAATAACAGAACCAGGCAGGGAATACGAAGCAGTTGAGACAGGAAGAATAGCCTTCAGTGGAGACAAGCCAATCAATCCAAGCGGCGGACTCATAGGCTGCGGACATCCGGTAGGTGCATCCGGAGTAAGGATGCTTCTGGATATATATAAGCAGGTTGCTCAGCAGGCTGGAGATTATCAGATTGCCAATGCCAAGAATGCAATGATGCTGAATATAGGCGGATCAGCAACAACAAATTATGTCTACATAGTTGGGAGAGATGAAGGATGAAGGATATCTATATTATAGGGGCATCTGGATTTGGAAGAGAAGTTGCATGGCTGATTGAGGAACTCAATGAGTGGAATATAGCAGGATTTATAGATGATAATGAAGAAATTCAGAATACGCTTATCAATGATATTCCAGTTGCAGGTGGAATATCATTTTTAAGTGGTGTAGATAAGGAAATAAATGTCGTCATTGCAATAGGAAATCCAGTCATCAGGGAAAAAATTGTTAGCATACTGGAAAGCAATCCGAATATCATATTCCCCAACATTATAGCAAAGGGAGTCAGAATCTCTAAATATATACAGCTGGGACATGGAAATATAATCTGTACAGGAGCAGTTCTGACAACAAATATTAAAATAGGAAATTTTAATCATATAAATTTGTCATGTACAGTTGGGCATGATGCAGAACTCAAAAATTATATTACTGTCTATCCATCTGTGAATGTATCTGGAAATGTAACTATCGGAAACAGCTGTGAGATAGGGACAGGAACCAAAATCATTCAGGGCAAGCATATAGGAGAGAATATTATATTGGGAGCAGGCAGTGTAGTCATAAAGGATATAGCAGAATGTGGAACGTATGTAGGTTCACCAGCAAGGAAGGTCATAAGATGAAGAAAATGTTAATGATAGCATCTGTTCCATCCATGATTGGACAATTCAACATGAATAACATTCAGATATTGATAAATTTAGGATTTGAAGTAGAGGTAGCATGTGACTGGAGCGACAGAAGTGTATGGACAGATGAAAAGGTAAATGATTTAAAAGAAAAACTAAGCTCTTTAAATGTAATATGTCATCAGATAGATTATTCAAGGTCACCATTCAATATAGGCTGTCATATAAAATCCTATAGACAAACATTGAAACTGCTGAGAGAAAACAACTATGAATTTGTTCATTGCCATACACCCATAGCAAGTGCAGTAACAAGACTGGCATGTAAAAAGACAAATACAAAATGCATATATACAGCGCATGGCTTTCATTTTTACAAAGGGGCACCAATAAAGAATTGGATAATCTTTTATCCAATAGAAAAATGGTTGTCAAGATATACTGATGTTTTAATAACCATCAATATGGAAGACTATAATCGCGCAAAAGAAAAGTTTAAGATGAAACAATTAGAATATGTACCAGGAGTGGGAATAGATCTATCAAAGTTTCAAATAAAAAATTTCAATAGAGATGAATATAGAAGTAGACTGGGGCTAAAATCTGATGATTTTGTAATATTATCTGTAGGAGAACTTAATAAAAATAAAAATCATGAAATAGTTATTAAAGCAATAGCAAAACTAGGATATTCAAATATTAAATATTTGATAGCAGGACAAGGAGATTTAGATCGATATCTGATAGAATTGGCAAATCATTTGGGTATAGGAGATAAAGTAAATCTATTAGGTTTTCGAAAAGATATACCAGAACTTTTAAACAGCAGCGATTTGTATATATTACCATCATTAAGAGAGGGATTAAATGTGTCATTATTGGAAGCAATGGCTTCTGGGTTACCTTGCATTGGGAGTAAGATAAGAGGAAATGTTGATTTAAAAGATGTGGATTTGTTTAAAGTGAAGGACGAAGAGAACTTAGTGTCAAAAATCAATAGCGTCTATCAGGGAAGAGAAAGAATATCTAATAACAGTGAACTTAAAAAATTTTCTAATAAAGCTATAAATCATCAATTATCTAAAATATATGAAAAGTTAGTTGTTAATAGAGATTAAAAACAATTGAAAATAATTTATAAAGTGAAAAATAAAGGCTAGGGGGGGAGAAAATAATATAATGAATAAAAAAAGAGTTCTTCATGTTTTAAGAAGTAATGTGTATAGTGGTGCAGAAAATGTTGTTTGTCAGTTAATAAATATATTCAAACAAGATTATCAAATGTTTTACTGCTCACCAGTTGGAAAAATTGAAGATACGTTAAAAGAGAAGAATATTAATTATATAAAGTTAATTAAATTTAATCCTCTTAATTTAAGAAAAATAGTATCTCATAATTCAATAGATATAATACATGCACATGATCCGGGTGCTTGTGTTCTAGCAAGCCTTACATTTAATAAGAAAAAAATTATCGCACATGTACATGGAAATCATACAAACATGAAATCACTGACTTTGAAGTCAGTGCTGTTTTTAATATCATCTATGAAATTTGATAAAATCATTTGGGTGTCTGAAAGTAGCCTAAAAGATTATTTTTTTTATAAACTCATAAAAAATAAAAGCATTATTTTAATGAATATTATATCTCCGGAAGAAATATATTATAAATCAAAATTATACCAAACAGAGAGATTTGATTGCATTTATTTAGGAAGACTTTCTGAGGAAAAGAATCCAATACGTGCAATAAGAATCATAAAAGATGTAGTAAAAGAAATTCCAGATTATCGAATGATCTTTGTTGGTGATGGTGTTCTTTTTAATGAGTGTAAAAAGTATGCTGAAAGTTTACGATTAGAAAATAATATTACATTTGTGGGTTATCAAAATAATCCATATCCATATTTATATCAGAGTGATGTATTACTCATGTCGTCTATATATGAAGGAACGCCTATGAGCGCTTTAGAAGCTATGAGTTTAGGTAAACCTATTATTAGTACCCCAACTGATGGATTAACTGATTTAATAAAGTTGAATGAGACGGGATTTTATTCAAATGATGATATAGAAATGAGTAGATTTATGAAAATGCTCAAAAAAGATCGAAATTATTACTTAGAGTTATCAGAAAACACTAGAAAACGATTTAATGATTTAAATGATTTGGAAAAATATAAGGAGTGTATGAGACAAATATATGAGGAATAAAAATGTCTGATTAGATTAATTAATATAATAAAATTTTAAAATCCAAAACAAAATATAACTATCTCTATTTTAGGCGTAAGAATACTATTTAATGAAATAAGAATGTTAATTGATAAGGAAAAGTTGAAAAATAATTTTACTCTTTATGGAAATATTAATAATCCATATAAGTATCTTAGACATTCAAAAATAATAATGAATTCTTTTAATGGAGGATCACCTATGTATGTATTAGGAGAAATACGGTTGTGCCTATCAATTGTATCAGCTAATACAAGGTAATAGAAAAATGGATATATTGGATTTGCAAGTAATGAAAACTATGAAGCGAGCGAGTAGATACTTAAATGTTAAACGATGAGTTTGAAAATTATGAGAATACAATATTCAATATTTATAAAGGAGAGTAATTAAATGAATAGCGAATGCATAATGACAATTTTTACACCAACATATAATAGAGCTTATATTTTAAAAAATGCATATGAGAGTTTAATTAAACAGAATTTTAAGCAATTTAAATGGGTTATAGTTGATGATGGTTCTACTGATGGAACTAAAGAAACAGTTGAATCATGGATATTAGAGAATAAAATTCGAATTCAGTATATTTATCAAAAAAATCAAGGGAGATTTAAAGCATTCAATACGGCTATTCCTTATTTTGAAGGTGAGCTAGAAATCACATTAGATTCTGATGATTACTTATTAGATAATGCTTTAGATGAAATATATCTGATTTGGAATAACATTCCAAATAAAAAAAATTTAAGTGGAATAATTTCATATTTTGAAGATGAAAATTTTAACATAATTGGAAATGAATTTCCTAAAAATATAACATATGAAAGATCTTATGTTTTATATGATAAATATAAATTAAAAGGCGATAAATTTATGATTTTTCGCATAGATATAATAAAACAGTTATCATACAAAATATATCTGGGTGAACGTTTTGGAGGAGATGCAATTTTATTTAACAAAATTAATGACTTGTTTCCCATGTATATAATCAGAAAATGCTTTTGTCATCGTGAATATCAAAAAGATAGTATAACCAATAATTTATTAAAGCATCATATTTCTTCACCGAAGGGAATTAGAGATCACTATTATGACTGCATTATTCATGAAAAATATAATAAAATTAATATTCTAAAACATACATTAGGGTTTATTAGTTATTCGTACTTATCAAATGATTCAGTGAGTGATATTCTAAAAAAGACAAACAGAAAAATACTTACTCTATTATTAATAATACCTGGATATGTGTACAAATGTATCTTAGTTTTAAAAAATAACATAATGAAAAGATAGATTATTGATTGTTTTGCATTAATAATTGATATTAAGTACTAATATAAATAAATGCTCAACGAAATCTGAGAGCGTGAAATGAGGAAAATATGAAAAAAAACAAGATTCTTTTTTTGTGTTCTAATATGCAAATTGGAGGTTTTCAAAAAAGTCTTATTAATTTACTTGAATATATTGATTATGATAAATTTGATGTGGATCTGTTATTGGTAGATACAACAGGAATATATATGAAATTTATTAATAAGAATGTTAATATATTGAATTTTAAAGATGTAAGTAGTTATTTTCTTTCATATAAAGAGTCTTTTAAACAACTTATCCATGAAAGAAAATATATTTTGGCATTAAAAAGGACGGTAAATTTAATACTTTCTATTATTAATAAGGGGTATGGGGCTATTTATATGAGCAGACAAATTCCCATTATAAATAAAAAATATGATGTATCTATTGATTATTGTGGACAATATTTGAATTATTATATGATAGATAAAGTAGATGCTAAAAAGAAAATAACATATTTTCATAATGATTATTCTAAATGGGATTATTATTATTCGGCAGATAAAATTTATTATGACAAAGATAATTACATAATTACTGTATCGCAAAATTGTGTCGATGCATTAAAATGTTATTTCCCTCAATATAAAAATAAGATTTTATGTATTGAAAATATAATCACAAAAAAAACAATAGATTTGTTTAATAAAAAAGTTTTAGATTCGAAAATGTTAAATAAAATACAGAATAAGAAAGTAATTGTAACAGTTGGGCGTGTATGCCTGGATAAAGGTATAGATTTAGCAATTGAATGTGCAAAAAATTTAAAAAAAGAAAGTTTGAATTTTATTTGGATTTGGGTAGGGCCGGGGGAAATTCAAAAATATCATGATAGAGTTATTGAATATAATTTGGAACAAGAATTTATATTTACTGGTGGTCAAATTAATCCTTATGCATATATGCAAGTCGCAGATATAGTTGTTCATCCTGCACGATTTGAAGGAAAAGCAGTAGCGGTAGAAGAGTCATTAGTGATGAATTTACCAATAATAGTCACTGATTATTCGTCAGCAAATGATCAAATTGAAAATAATATTACAGGGTTCATTGTACCTTTTGATAAAGATATGATATGCAATAAAATTAATTTATTATTTTCTTCTCATAATGAAATAGAGAAGATTAAATCAAATCAAAAAAGGTATTGCAAAGGGAATTCAAATGAAATAAAAAAACTTTATAGTTTATTAAGTCAGGAGGATGATATGAATTGAAATATGTTTTAATTTATTTATTATTAATGGCAATTACATGTTTTCTTTCTTTATTTGTAAAAAAATACAATAAATATTGTGATATATTTATTATAATTTCGATAGTTTTATTATGGTCTACATACGGGGTGGTATGGCCTCATGATGAGATATTAAATGATAGATTTAATTATGTGACATGGTTTAAGAATGTATATCCATTATATTCTAATAACCTATCTCTAATATTTCAGCAAAACAATGAAATTGGGTGGTTTTTTTATAACGTTATTTTAACGAATATCATATCCAATATTAATTTGTTATTTTATATTTATATGCTTCCACCAGTATTCATTTCTATAGTCTATTTATATAAACAAGATTATCCATTTAAAATTTTGCATCTATTTTTTGCGATTTCTCCTATTTGTTTGTACTCTACATATTTATGTCGACAGATGAATGCATATTTTTTTGTGGTTCTTGGACTATATTTTCTTCAAAAGAAAAAAAATGTACTTTCCTTATTATTTATGATATGTGCTACTTTAATACATAAAACTGCAATTGTAGGAATTCTGATTTTGGTTATACTTTGGTTATTGGATAGCAAAAAAATTCTTACAAAAAAAAGAGTGTTTACTTTATCCGTTTTACTAGTTACATTAATACCTTTTATGTCTTATATTATGAGTTCTTTTTTAGAAGTGATTGGTAATAATAAATGGGTAATTTCTAGTTCAACTCTTAGTATTACAACTATAAAAGGATTGCCATACTTTATCATATTTTTTATATTTCTTAATTATAAAAGTGATTATGAAATTGGCTTATTTTCTAATGGAATTCAATCTTTCATGATTGGATATTTTTATATTTTAACGATTTATGGTTATTGGATATATAGGTTAGCTATATATTTTTTATTGGGAATGATGATAGTTTCGGCATATTTATTTATTAAAATGAAAAACAAATATAATAGAATTATTTATTTGGGTTCATATGGCGTTATATTTATTATGCTTTTAAGAGAAATCTATCTTTTAGGAAGTTATTATTAATAGAAAGGAGGTGCTGAAATTGTATTTTTCTATAATTTGTCCTGTATATAATATTAATGAGTCATATTTAAAAAAATGTATTGATAGTGTCTTGAATCAGAATTTTAATGATTTTGAATTAATTATAATAGATGATGGATCATCTCGAGAATCAACAATTTCATATTTAAATAAGATCAAAAATAGTGATAATCATTTATTACTTTTTTCAAAAGAAAATGGAGGAGTATCTTCTGCAAGAAATTTTGGTATAAAAAAAGCTAGTGGAAAGTATTTGCTTTTTTTAGATGGAGATGATTTTTTAGAGGAAGGTATGTTAGAAAAACTTTTTCTAATTACAGTAAATAAAAATATAGATATTTTATTTTTCAAGTTTATTACTTATTTTTCGATGAATGGGAATGTTGATAAAATCGATGATGATTTGGAATTAAAAAAAATTTATGAAAAAGAAATGATTTATTATGAAATTTTAAATCCAAACAATTGGAATAAGATAAATTATGGAACGCCTTGGGGAAAAATTATTTCGAATAATTTAATTAAAACTAACAATATTTCTTTTAAAGAAAACTTGCCTAGAACACAAGATAGAGTATTTATGTTAGATTGTGTATACTTTGCAAAATGTATATATAATTATAATTATAGTGGATATAATTATAATTACAATTATGAGTCGGTGTGTCAAAATTATAATGTTAACTTATGGGATAAACTGTATAGAGTACAAAAAGAGTTTGTTCATAAGTGCAAAATTTATAATATTTTAAAAAATGATAGTCCAATTTTATCTATTAGTTTGATTTCATTTTATCTTGAGTCTTTAGATTTAGAAATATTTCATTGTGATAACAAAATGTCTTATAAAGAAAAATTTAAAAGAGCCACATTGATTTATAATATATATGTCAAAGAAAGTATGCAAAACATAAATTTAAATGAATTTAATGGGTTGAGAAAAGTTATTATTATACTAATGAAGATTCGTTTAAAAGAATTGGTATATATTTTGTATATCTTTAGAAATAAAAAAAGAAAATTTAATAAATAATCTATTAGTAAGATGATAAGCTAAATTATTTATAATTTTTATTAGTATATTTAAGTATATTTTAAAATCATGAGAAAGATAATAGCTAGTCATATTTATTATTAGATATAGGAGAATAAAAAAACATATGAAAATCGCAGTTGCAGGAACAGGATATGTAGGATTAAGCATCGCTACATTATTAGCACAGCATCATGATGTTGTTGCTTTAGATATTATCAGGGAAAAGGTGAATATGATCAATAATCATATCTCACCTATTCAGGATAAGGAAATTGAAGATTATTTAAAAAATAAGGATTTAACACTAAAAGCAACTCTTGATAAAGATGTTGCTTTTAAAAATGCAAAGTTTATCGTCATCAGTACTCCTACTAACTATGATGAGTCAAAGAACTACTTTGATACTTCGAGTGTAGAGGAAACCATTGAATCTGTATTAGAGATTAATCCAGAGGCTATTATGATTATCAAGTCAACTATACCTGTTGGATTTACGAAGCAGATGAAAGAAAAGTATGGAATAGAGAATCTGATCTTCTCTCCTGAATTCCTAAGAGAAGGAAAGGCATTATATGATAATCTCTATCCTTCAAGAATTGTTGTAGGAGAGAAGTCAGAACGTGCAAGAGAGTTTGCCAATCTATTAGCTGAAGGAGCCATCAAGAAGGATATACCAGTACTGTTTACAGACAGTACAGAAGCAGAAGCAATCAAGCTGTTTGCCAATACATATCTGGCATTAAGAGTCTCATACTTCAATGAGCTTGATACCTATGCAGAGATGAAGGGACTGAATACAAAGGATATCATAGAAGGAGTATGTCTTGATCCAAGAATAGGAAGTCATTACAACAATCCATCATTTGGATATGGAGGATACTGTCTGCCAAAGGATACAAAGCAATTAAAGGCAAACTATCAGGATGTACCAGAGAACCTCATCAGTGCAATAGTGGAAAGCAACAGAACAAGAAAAGATCACATAGCACAGGAAATCATTGATAGAGGGCCTAAGGTAGTAGGAATCTATAGACTGACAATGAAGAGTGGGTCGGATAACTTTAGGGCGAGTGCAATACAGGGCATCATGAAGAGAATCAAGGCAAAGGGAATAGA